>JAALOD010000059.1 GCA_013372845.1 Candidatus Udaeobacter sp. | reverse complement strand
AACCACCGCTGGGAAAGGTGATGGTTGGGCGCGGCGCCGTGAACCAGAAAGGACCTGAAGCAGCGTTCCTTGCGGCGCTGCATGCCATCCGTGGCGGGGGAAAGAAGATGCCGGTGAATCTGGTGATGGTGGCCGAAGGCGAAGAAGAGATCGGTTCGCCGCACATTCCACAACTCGTTAGGCGGCCGGAGGTGCTGGCTACTCTGAAGAAATGTGTCGGTGTGTTCATGCCGCACGCGACGCAGGATTTAGACGGCGTTGTGACAGTCAACCTCGGATCGAAAGGCGTGATCGAGCTGGAGCTCGTGTCGAGCGGTGAAAAATGGGGACGTGGTCCGGCCAAAGATATCCACTCGTCGCTCAAGGCGATGGTCGATAGCCCGGCGTGGCATTTGGTTAAAGCTCTCGACACACTTGTTTCTGACGATGGGAACGAAATCAAAATCGATAACTATCCAAAACCGCTTCCGCTGAGTGCCGAAGAGAAAGCGATGATTGAAAAAGTGTCAAAGGTGCGAAGCGAAGCGCAGGCGAAGAAACAATTTACCGTGCAGCATTGGATTAATGATCTGCCATGGGAGCAGGCGAACGAACGGCTCGAATCACAGCCGACGGTAAATATTGAAGGACTGGTTGGCGGTTACACTGGCCCGGGTGGCAAAACAATCTTGCCGCATCGCGCCGTTGCGAAAATCGATATGCGTCTCGTACCAGACATGAAAGCAGCCGATGCTCTCGCTGCATTGAAGGCGCATCTGGCAAAGCGCGGTTTTGGCGACATCGAGGTGAACATGACCGGTGGATACGATCCGACGAGTACATCGGCTGATTCCTCTCTCATCAAGGCGCAGGTTGCGACTTACAAAGAATTCGGAATCGGTCCGCTACTTTGGCCGCGCAACGCTGGTTCATATCCCGGATACGTTTTCACCGGCGAACCGCTCAAGCTTGCCGCCGGGCATTTCGGGCTTGGCCACGGCAGCGGCGCGCACGCGCCGGATGAGTATTACATCATCGAGTCAGCGAACCCGAAGGTCCAAGGATTCGACGGCGCGGTGATGTCCTTCGTCGAATATCTGTACGAATTGGCAAAGTAGCAAGCCGCAGTCAGCGCCGGCGACTACAGTAGTTTGGCGTCCAGATTGATCTGCGTGCCGGCAAGAGCGACTGAGACTGGACAGGTCTTTTTTGTCAGCTCGGCTTGTTCCTTGAATTTTGCTTCGTCGATTCCGGGAACGTCGCCTTCGGTTCTCAGATCGATTGATGTGATTTTGAATCCCTTGTCGCCCGGCTCTAGTTTCACCGTCGCTGTCGTGCTGACGCGTTTCGCCGGATGGCCTGCTTTTTCGAGATTGAACGCCAGCGCCATGGAAAAGCAGCCGGCCTCGGCCGCGCCGATGAGTTCTTCCGGATTTGTGCCCTTTCCTTCCTCGAAGCGGGATGAAAATGAATAAGGACCATCAAACGCGCCGCTCCCCAGTTTCATGTTTCCTTTGCCTTCCTTCAAAGTCCCTTCCCAAACAGCCGATCCAGTTCGTGTTGCCATTGGTTTTACCTCCTTTATTTGTTTGTTGATTACGATTCCGCCGGATACAGGCAAGCGCAATTTCTTTTCAGCCTAACGAACTCACGCCGGTTTCGCAGCTGCGACGGCTTCAGCCGGACCAGCTTCTGAACGGTGCTGAGCATCCGCCAGGGTGCGTTGTTTGCGAGCCAGCCAAACGCTCAACACGCACCATGCAGCAATGATTGGCACAGCAATGAAACTGATCGCGTTCAAGCTCAGGCCCACGACGTGGAGCGCTTTATACGACCAGGCGCCGACTATATCGCCGAGACGATAACCGAATGTGTCGATCACGCTTTTCGCTTTGTATTTGTCTTCGCGCCGCAAAACGGTGAACAAAATCTCGCGCGCCGGACGAAGCAGCGCGAAGCCGGTTGAACGCCGCACCACCTGAAAAACTGCGAGCACAATCAGGATGGGCGCATAACCGATAGCGAGAAAACCCAGCCCGCTTAGCGCCGGCATGAACACGAGGGTAAAGCCCACGCCGAACCATTTTAGCAGACGACTCGTTAAGCAAAGTTGAATCAATACAGTGAGCGTGTTGACCGAGAAATCCATTTTGCCGAAGAATGCAGTGCGGGCCGACTTATCCGCCAACTCATGCCCCGTGAGGTCCGCCTGTTGAAAATAGGCCCATGTATTTGTCAGCGTGTAAATGAAGATGAAAAGGACGAGCGCGAACAAGTAGGGCGAACGCACGATATGTGTGACGCTGTCCCAAATATTTCCGCCGATTGGTTTTTCGGCTGTCGCAACTTCAGCGTGCTCCCGAAATTCCGTCGGAAAAAAACGGATGCATTGCGCCGCGATTTCGAACATCGCCGCTGACATGAGGCAGAAAATGCCGGTGCTGAATCGATCGACCAGAAACGTCGGGACGAGCGGACCGAGGATCGCGCCCAACGAACCGCCCACCGCGATGAAACCAAAGAGGCGCTTGCCTTGTTCGGCGGTAAATAGGTCGGTCATGAAGGCCCAAAAAAGCGTGGTCGCGAAAAGATTGAAGACGCTAACCCAGACGAAAAACGAGCGCGCCAGTAGCCATTGCCAGTTCGCCGGCACGAAGCGCATGAGAACGAAAAAGATGAAAAGATTAGCGATCGCAAACCGGTAGGCGAGCGGCAGAAATTTGCGGCGCGACATTCGTGATACGATGGCGGCGAAGAGCGCGTTCGCGATGAGCATGCCGATGAGCGTGGCCGTGTACATCCAGGGCAAATTTTCCACGCCGCTGGTCGCACCGATTTCTTCACGAATCGGCCGCAAAATGTAGTAACCGGCAAGGACGACGAAGTTGAAAACGAAGGCAAGCCAAAGCGCGCGGAGCTCGTCCGGCTTAACATCCACGATTTTCCTGAAGAGTTTTTTCATCAGTCCACGATGGTAGGGCGCGACCGCCGGGCGCGCCGAACGGCTCTATCCGTCCCTACCCTTTGCTTCTCTTCCAAGCGGCAAGCGCTTCCGCTTCGCGTTCGGGTGTTAGACCGGCCCGCAATTTCGATTGTCGTTCTTGCGGTAATGATTTGAACCAGGCGAGCGTGTCACGCGCTGTTTCGCCAAGCGGGCGAAACGTCAAGCCCTTCGCAAGGGCGCGATCGATCTTCGTTCGCGCAAGTCCGAGCTCGTCACCGGCCCAGACGGGCATGTCCGACCACGCTTCAACTTTTTGTTGTTTGAGAAATTCAGCGGGTAACCAGGTGAATGTGGCGCTCGAATGGAGCGCATCCTTAATTTCGTCGAGCATCTGACCGATTTCGAGCGGCTTGGCGGGGCCGGTTGCGTTATAAATTCCAGTCTCTTGGTTTTCCGCCATGCGGATTGTCCATTCGGCCAGGTCGCGCGCGTCGATGAACTGGACCGGATCGCTTGGCTTGCCCGGGGCCAACACTTCGCCCCCGCGATCGATGCGCACCGGCCAATACGTAAAACGATCGGTCTCGTCGCGCGGTCCGACGATGAGGCCCGGGCGGATGATTAATGTTTTTCCGGGAAACCATTTCTCGGCTTCCTGTTCCGACAACGTTTTGAGCGGGCCGTAGGTCTTGTAACCTGACGCCTTCACTGCTTCGATCGTCTCTTTGTACGGATCGGGGCCGTCGTATTTTGCAAGCGGCGCCGTTTCGTCCACGCCCTGGCGCGTGTCGGCGTAAACCGAGATTGTCGAGATGAACACGTAACGCTTGACGTTGCCTTTCAGAATTTGTGCCGCATCACGGACCCAGGCCGGAAGCGTGGTGGGATTGTCGATCGCCACATCCCATTGCCGATTTTTCAGCGCGTCGAGCTGACCGTTGCGATCACCGATCAATTGCTCGACTTCCTTTGGTAACTCTCCAGGATGCGTTTTGCCGCGGTTAAAAGTGGTAACCTTGTGGCCGCGGCTCAGCGCGTATCGAACCTGGTATGGCCCGGTGAATCCGGTGCCGCCAAGAATAAGAATGCGCAGAGGCCTCACGGATTTCTCTGCGTGCAAAGATGTCGGCCTTACTGCGAGCGAAAACATGCCTGCGGTAGAAAGTTTGATGAAATGACGGCGAGTTGTGTTCATCTTCTCATGCCATGTCGAGGGACAGTCGAAACATCCCGGTGCTAAACGTTCAGGCAAATTCGCGGGATTCCTCGACTCCGCTCGGAATGACGCGCATGACGCGCCGCCAAGCAACTCGCTTAATTGGCGTGAGCGCAGCGGGATTGTGTTTGCCGGTTGATGCGTTGCGCGCGCAGGCGAAATCCGAATCATCGGCGATGCTGACGCGTGCGATTCCTTCAACCGGGGAAAAGCTGCCGGTGATTGGCCTGGGAACCTGGCAGGCGTTCGATGTCGATCTTACTGCGGACAACCGAAGACAGCTTGGGGACGTCCTTTCGCTTTTTGTAAAGCTTGGCGGCCGCGTAATCGATACATCGCCGATGTATGGTCGCGCCGAAGATGTGATTGGTGAGCTGACGGCTGCGCTCGGCATTCGCGACAAGGTTTTTCTCGCCACGAAAGTTTGGACACGCGGCAAGGAGAACGGAATTAAATCGATGGAGCGTTCGATGACACTTTTACGAGCAAAAAAAATCGATCTGATGCAAGTCCACAATCTCGTCGATGTCCAGACGCAGCTGGCGACACTGCGTGAGTGGAAGTCGCAGGGCCGCATCCGTTACTTTGGGATAACGCACTACGAAGCGGGCGCATTCGCTGACGTGGAAAAAATCATGCGGAGCGAAAAGCTCGATTTTGTGCAGATCAATTATTCGATCATGGAACGCGAAGCAGAAGACCGCCTTTTGCCGCTCGCGCAGGAACGCGGCATTGCCGTGATCGTTAATCGGCCATTTGGTGGTGGCGATCTCTTCAGTCGGACGCGCTCAAAGCCATTGCCTGATTGGGCTGCTGAATTTGATTGTCGTTCCTGGGCGCAATTTTTTCTCAAGTGGATCGTGGCTAATTCCGCTGTCACTTGCGCCATTCCTGCGACCAACAAACCGCGGCATCTTGAAGATAATATGATGGCAGGAATCGGACAGCTTCCTGACGCAAAAATGCGCCAACGAATGGTTGAATTAGTCTCGGCGCCGTAGCGGCCGGAGATCAAAAATCGCTTCTCAAACTGCTATTGCGGAGCCCCTGTCCACATCCGGCAATTGTCAAACGGAAAAAATTTACGTTTTCTGAAAAAAATCAGTTGCAGGAGCAGTCGATTGCATCGATAGGACGCGCGCTTTATGGGAAAAATAACCCCCTATCTTATTCTCGGCCTCTGTTGCGTCGCATTCTATCCGCGTCCGGCGGCAGCGCTGAATTTTTCAGCGCCGAAACCCAAATTTGGTTACACGGACGCTTCGGGTAAAAAGCAGTCGATTGAGATCGTCGACAAATATTATCCAAAGAAAATTACGCATCCCTTTGGCAATGATTCGAAGATTGATCCGAAGCTGCGCCGGGCGGCGACCATCGCTGAGGAACGCGCTCGCGCACATTCACTTTCGAAATGCTGGCACTACGTTAAGGAAGCTCTTGTTGCTGCTGGCGTGGTAAAGTCCCGTCCCCAAACAACCCTTGCAAAGCAAGCCGCTCAAGAGCTGGTGAACAACTACGGGTTCAAGAAACTCCCGGTGACCGATCCGTACCAGGCGCCGGTTGGCGCAGTGTTGGTCTATGGTGCCAAACGCGCGGCCGGCCACGTCGAGATCCGCACCGAGGACGGTTTCGTCAGCGATTTTCGCTCCAAGACGCCGTCCCGTCGGCCATTGTTAGGCGTTTTCGCAAAGAGTTAGGTCGCTCATTCGAGCGCTTCTGAGCACCTCGAAAGGATCAATTCCGGCGGGAAATTCGTCCAGCTGCGCGGGATTCTTTATCGATGGTTCAGCCGGTCCGAATCGCCATGTGGTCGGGCCCGCGAAATATCTCGACCGCAATGATGCGCGCGTGGGGTAATCGGGCCGACACTTTTGTCGTCGATGAGCCGTTTTACGCCTATTACCTGAGTGCAACTGGCAAAAAGCATCCCGTCGCGGATGTAGTGATCGCTTCTGGCGAGACCGATTGGCGAAAAATTATCGCGCAATTGACCGGCCCCATCCCGAACGGGAAGCGAATTTTTTTCCAGAAACAAATGGCGCATCACCTTTTGCCTGATGTGGATCGTGAATGGCTCAGTGGAGTTACGAATTGCTTTCTTATTCGCGATCCGCGCGAAGTAATTGCTTCGTACGTCAAGAAGCGCGAAGACCCCGTGCTGCAAGACCTGGGCTTTATGCAGCAAGTGGAGATTTTTGATTTCGTCCGGACTCGCGTGAAGGCTACTCCGCCGGTTCTCGATGCAAAAGACGTGCTGGAAGATCCTGGACGAATATTGCGCCGGCTTTGCGAGGCAGTCGGCGTCGAGTTCAGCGAATCGATGCTCTCGTGGCCGCCGGGATTGCGCGAGACCGACGGGAGCTGGGCTAGGCATTGGTACGGTGAAGTGGCAAAAACGACATCGTTTCGACCATATCGTCCAAGTCAGGCTAAAGTGCCCGCGCATCTAGAGGAGATTTACGAACAGTGCCGCGAGCCTTACGAAAGGCTTTACGAATATCGATTGCACTGAGCAACGCGTTGCGCGATTTCCTGGCGATTAGCTGGGCGTTTGACACTAACGCGGCTACAACAAGAGAATCTGCATCATTCGCGTAATCCGCGGTTAAACTAATGCTTCAGAAATCCGATGAGCGAAATCGTAACCTGATCGTTAATATCAACGGTCAGCTTGTGCATCGCGATAAGGCGGGGATCAGCCCGTTTGATTCTGCCGTGCAGGGCGGGGACGCAGTCTGGGAAGGATTGCGGTTGTACCATGGCCGGATTTTCAAACTCCACGAGCATCTCGATCGGCTGGAGCGTTCCGCGCAGGCTTTGTCTTTTGCCGAAATTCCGCCGCGCGAAAAAATCGTCGAGGAGATCAAACGCACACTCGCGGCAAACAAGATGAGTAACGGCGTGCATATTCGCCTGACGCTCACCCGCGGTGTGAAAATCACGTCAGGAATGGATCCGCGTCTGAATCAGAGCGGGCCGACATTGATCGTTCTAGCGGAGCACAAGGCGCCGGTTTACGCGAAAACGGGGCTGACTTTGATTACGAGCAAGATCCGGCGCCCGCCACGCGAGGTTCTGGATGCGCGAATTCATCACGCAAACCTGCTGAATTCGATTGTCGCTAAGATCGAAGCAAACAACGCGGGCGCGGACGATGCTTTGATGCTCGATACCCGAGGGTTTGTCGCTGAAACAAACGCGACACACGTTTTCATCGTGCGCAACTCCGATAAATCGCGACCAAGCGGCGACCTTGCAACCAGTCGCGTGCTGGCCTGCCCGGAGGGTATTACTCGCGCGACGGTGATGGAGATCTGTGCAGCGGAAAAAATTCGCTGTGTCGAGGCCGATTTGTCAGTCGTCGATATTTACAGTGCTAATGAGATGTTTTGCACCGGCACAATGGGTGAGCTGGCCGCGGTCACCAAGCTAGACAATCGCCAAATTGGCGATGGCAAAGTCGGCCCGATAACAAAACGCCTCAGCGAGCTTTACGCCAAACGAACTGCCACTGAAGGGGTCCAGGTTGTGGACGCGTAGTCGCGAAGTTCTGAAAGCGATGCGAAGACGCATCGCACTCCCAGGCACTTCGTGCGAAATTCAATCAGACGTGTTCTCGGTTTCGCGACCGCTTTGGGAGTGCGCACGAGTCCTCGCGTCGCTTTGGCACGTGGAACGCCTATTGTTCCCAGGCTTTCTTTTTAAATGAAACTCGCCCAGATCCCTCCTCGAATGCCTCAAAATGTTCCGGGTTTTGCTGGTAGTATTTCTGGTGGTACGCCTCGGCCGGATAAAATTTCATCGCGGGTAAAATTTCGGTCACGATTGGCTTATTGAATTTTCCAGAGCGTGCGAGTCGCTCTTTTGAAGTCTGCGCGATTTTTTTCTCGGCGTCGTTACCGTAGAAAATGGCGGCGCGATAACTCGGTCCGATATCAGTGAACTGTCCGTCCGCTTGTGTAGGATCGATTTGCCGCCAGTAAATATCGAGCAACTGGTCGTAGGAGATTTTCGCCGGATCGTAAGTGATTTGGATCGATTCGCGGTAACCGGTTTTTTCGGACGAAACAAGGTCGTAAGTCGGGTTCGGTTCCGTCCCACCGCAATAACCCACCACGGTCTTGATAACGCCCCTCGCTTTGTCGAATGCCGGTTGAATGCACCAGAAACAGCCACCGGCAAAAACGGCGGTTCTTGTTTTAGCAGGAGAAGAATTTTGCCCGTAGCTGCTTGTGACAGTGCCTCCAACAATCGCCGCGTAGCTGACCAGGAGAATAAGTGTTCGTTTCATACTTTCGATGTTAGACAGCTTCCCAATTGGCCCGTTGTGAATAACTCAGCGATTTTTTTGCTTGCCATCAGCCGCGCGTCCGTCATAAACGGGTTCAACGTTAATTCAATGCAGGCCAGACCAAATCATCAAAACAGCCACGGTTCCTTCGGCATTGTCTCCCTGTTGATTCGAATTCCTGTATTCGTCGATTCACTTTCTCCTCAGCGTGCCTGCGGATGAGGGTAGCTTAGCTCACCGCAGGCACGTCCCTTCTCGGCTGATTGAGCTGGATTCGCTAACTGACCATCTCGATCTTAAGAAAATCTTCGAACGCAACGCCCCATTGCACGTCGATCTCGGATGTGGCGACGGCTCATTTCTTTGCGCGCTGGCGCAGCGCATGCCAGACAAAAATTTTCTGGGAATCGAACGGCTGCTCAATCGTGTCCGCACTTCGGCTCGTAAGGTCGCCACGCTGGATAATGTGCGACTGTTGCGAGTGGAGAGTTCGTATACGGTCCGTTATCTGTTGCCGGCTGAATCGGTGGAAAGATTCTATCTATTGTTTCCGGATCCCTGGCCAAAACGGCGCCATCATCGACGCCGGATTGTGACTCCGGATTTCCTAAGCTCGATTCATGCGGCTCTCCAGAAAGATGGGAGCATTTACATCGCGACAGATGACGTTGATTACTTTGGAGAAATCAAAGAGATCGCCGCATCAAATTCCGGTTTTGCAATCGGTGATGGTGATGTCGATCTTCCGCAGAGCAAATTTGGGCGTATTTTTCGGGAAAAAGGCGCGCCCGTTCACTGGCTGGAACTGCGAAAGATTTCGCCTGTGAAATAGCTTTGCGCTTCCCAACTGTCTTGACGAAACCGCAGTATTACTGCGCCCGTCTCATCCTGGCGGAAGAGTTTAATGCCCCGTTTTTGCAAGTTCTCCATCCATGCGTCGCTGACTCGCTCGTAACCTGGAAAGTCGCGCGAAGTGGCAATTATCAGTCGCGGCTGCACGGCGTCGAGGAAAGGGTCAGAGCCGGACTCTCCGGAATGATTCTGACCTTTAACGATGATATCACTGCGGAGATCCAAACGATGTGCCAGTAATTGTTCTTCGGTTTTGACACCGGTGTCCGACATGAACAAGATCGAGGTCGCGGGCGCCACGAGCAGCCGAACGACATACGCCTGATCATCAGCGATTGGCGAGCTAAAGTTTCGTGGCGGGAACAGGACGCGGGCAGTGACATTGCGCGACAGACGGAAACTGTCTCCCGCAGTTAGATTGTCCGGTTCAATTTGGTGTTCTCGAAACAAACGTTGCAATCTTTTGTGAACCGCTGAGTGGTCTGGTGTTGGATTGTCCATGAGGCGGATTCGAGGAAAATCTTCCAGCAATAGCGCTGTGCCACCCAGGTGATTTGCGTCGCCGTGAGTAAGCAGTACACCGGAAAGCCGGTTCACACCGGCCCAATGCAGATACTCACGGATTACTCGCTGGTAAGTCCGGTCACTCCCGCAGTCGAACAACCAGTTTGCGCTTCCCGCTTGTAAATGCACGGCCGCGCCGGCGTCGACATCCAGTACCGTAATCTTTGCAACGAGCTTTTCGGGCCAATGCGGATGTTCGACATAGAAATGGCCGCCGGGAACATGCGCGAGGAATTGCACGATTCCCATAACCACCCGTACCAAAAGCCAGTTGGCGTTATTGAAAATCACTGCAAGCCCGGGCAGCAGCGGCGTCGAAAGAAGGGACAGAAGCGCGATCGCGAGAATGAAAAAAGCAATCGGCACCACGATCAAATTCGCAACCAGAGAAATCGGTGTGACGATGTAGAAATACCAAAGCACCAACGGCAACGAACCGAGCCATGCCGCGAGGGAAACACCGGTTCCGCGGCAGAGCCATTCGAAGCCAGCGTGCAGCCAGCGTCGCGGACCGCGCAACAGGCTTCGTGGCAGGAAAGGATCGGGAGCGGTCCAGCGCTGCAAAAATCCGGCAAATGGATCGGCGAACAATATGATCGCCCCCACGACTGCGAAGGAAAGTTGAAAGCCTGTCGAAAAAAGCTCGTTCGTGTTCCAGCAGAGAAGAAAGAACGCCGCGGCAGCGAGGCTGTTAAGGACGAAAACCTTGCGCTCGAAAAATAAGCCGCCAAACAAAATCGAGCTCATGACCGCCGCCCGTATACTCGAAACGTGCAGTCCCGTGACTGCGGCGTAGAAGAGTAGCAGAGGTATGATCAGTGCGGCCGCCCATTTGCGTGAGAGTCGCGCGACCATTGCGAGCATCCACAACAGCGCGGCAACAATTCCAACGTGCAGACCCGCGACCGCGAAAAGGTGAAGTGTGCCGGTTTGCTGAAACGGTTCCTCGATGTCTTCCGGTGTTTGATGCCGGAGGCCAAGCACAATCCCGCTGAGAAAATTCTGCACCTCAGGTGCATCCTCCAATCCTCTACAAAGCGCGTTTTGCATCCATGCGCGCGATTTTTGTGCCAGGCGTAGAATGTAATTACCGCCGCCGTGCCGAATCAGTGCGCCGTCCTCCGGATAGCGAACAAAGAGCATTCGACGAACGTCGTGACGCGTCAGATAAGCGCGCATATCAAATTCGCCGGGATTTCGCGGCGGTGGGATGACTTCCGCGATTCCAAAAAGCTTCAATTCATCGCCAAATTCTGGAGTGCCTTTCCAACGAACCTGCCAGACGGCGTGCGTGGCTTGTTTCTGACCTTCGAATTCGATTGAATTGAGCTTTAGCAGAAACGTTGCAAACCCGCTGGGCGCAATCTTTGGCTCACTGATGACACACCCCATCGCCGTGACGACTCGCGGCCGGTTGCCAAGTTCGTCAGCAAGTTGCTGGCCTGCCGTGTTGCTTGTCTGAAGGTTGTGTAGCAGGAAAAAGCCAATTCCAACCATCGCGTAAGTCGCGAGGAGTGTAGGTCGCCATGCGACGATGACCATGCAACCCGGCAAAACGATTGTCGCCACGATCAAGGCAGCTCCGGGAAGGGGAAAGACGTCCGCGATGATAATTCCTAATGCAGCCATGAGCGACAAACCAACAAATGGCTGACGCGGCGCGTTCAGGAATTTCATCCATCGGCTTTTCGCTTATCCTGCCTTGGCAAGGCAAGCCGCAAACGCGCGAGCGGCGATCGCTTTAAATGTTAAATGGGAAAAAAAGCCGAACGTCCAACATCGAACGCTCAACTACCTGAACTGGACGTTGAAAACCCGCTAGGAAGATTTTGGACCTGGTACCAGTAGAACAGGACGAGTGCTGTGTTTCAACACGCCTTTAGTAGCGCTTCCTACCAGCAAGTTATACATCGCACCGTGCCCATGTGTACCCATTACGATCAGATCGGCATTAAGTTCATCGGCCTGATTCAAAATTTCTTCGGCCAGTGTGCCAGTCGGCTCATGTAAACTGACCTTGATGCCGTCCTGAGCTATCTCTTCTTGCCACTTGGCGAGTTTCGACGTCTGACCTTCGTCCTCTGCGATTGTTTCCGGCATCGGTTCAAAGCCCGGAACTGGCACGCCAGCCATTGGTGCAAGCTCAGGCATCCCCGCCAGGCTGTAGCCGAGTGTGCCCGGCGCTGCCGCCGCAGTGAGTTCCTTTACGTGTACCAGATGGATCTCCGCACCGAGAGCCTTTGCGAGTTGTCGGGCCAGATCGATAACCGGCGGTGTTACGTCGGAAAAATCGATGGGAGCGAGGATGCATTTCATGATTGCGCCATCGAGCTTAACTGGCGCATCGCCCTATCTCAAGATTGTGACGCAGGGAACGCTGGGGAATGTAGACAATCCACTCTGCGTATCATCAGTTGCAGGCACGATTGCCTGCATCACTAGCGCGCCGTAATTTCCATCGTGCAGGATCTTTTTGGGAATGACGAAGAAGTCGAAGTGGAGCGCGCCGATAGTGCGCCGCTTGCCACGCGCATGCGCCCGCGCTCGCTCGATGAACTCGTCGGCCAGGAACACATCCTAGGGCCTGGCAAACTCTTGCGCAGGGCGATTGAAGCAGATCGATTGCCGTCGGTGATTTTCTCGGGGCCACCTGGGAGCGGCAAGACTACGCTTGCCCGAATCATTGCGGAGATGACACACGCAAAATTCGTCCGGATCAGCGGCGTGGAAAGCAACGTCGCCGAGATGCGTCGTGTCATTGCTGCCGCCACCAATCGTCTGCGCACGTCCGGGCGAAAGACGATCCTGTTTGTTGATGAGATTCATCATTTCAACAAGGCGCAGCAAGACATTCTCTTGCCCGATGTTGAGGCAGGAACGCTGCGCCTCATCGGCGCCACTACTTACAACCCGTTCTTTTACGTAAACAGCGCGCTTGTCTCGCGTTCGCAGATTTTTCGACTTGAACCGCTCAGCGTTGAGCAGCTCGAAGTGTTGATCGATCGCGCATTGGCCGACAAAGAGCGTGGACTTGGAAATTACAGCGTGAAGATGGACAAGAACGCGCGCCGGCATCTTGCGAAGCTCAGCGACGGCGACGCGCGGAAATGTTTAAACGCGCTAGAGATCGGGGTTCTCACCACGCCGCCAAAAGAAAATGACGGCGCAATTCATTTCACTCTTCAGGTCGCCGAAGAAAGCATTCAGCAAAAAGCGGTAGTTTATGATCGGGCTGGCGATGCGCACTACGACACGATCAGTGCGTTTATTAAAAGCATGCGCGCTTCCGACGAAAAAGGCGCGATGTACTGGCTCGCAAAAATGCTGCATGCCGGCGAAGATTTCCGGTTCATCGCACGGCGCATCGTCATTTTCGCGAGCGAAGACATTGGCCTCGCCGATCCGGAAGCGCTGCAACTTGCGATCGCGACGCAGCAAGCGGTGGAATTTGTCGGCATGCCCGAAGCTCGAATTCCTCTGGCGCATGCCACGGCTTACATGTGCCGCGCTGCTAAAAGTCGGGAAGCGTACGATGAGTTGAACGCCGCGACCGAGAAGATCGAGATGGAACAGACCAAGCGCGTCCCCGAGCGTCTCAAGAACAAACATTTCCCGGTGAATCCGGTAGGGTAGGGCGCGACAGCGGGGGGATAAATCTTCGTTTCCTTCGCTGCCTTCTGTAAAAATTCCTCTGCCATTTATGAGACAGCTAGGAGAGGGACCAATGGTTCGATTTCTGCGGTTGATTCGTTTTTCACACACAATCTTCGCCCTGCCATTTGCTCTAGGGGCGCTCATTGTGGCGGCGAACGGCTGGCCGTCGTTGAAAATCCTGGTGCTGGTTGTCGTCTGCATGGTATTCGCGCGCACAGCAGCGATGCTTTTCAACCGGCTGGTTGACTGGTCGCTCGACCAGCGCAATCCGCGCACCGCCTCGCGTCATCTGCTTATCTCCAAGCCAGGAGTGATCCTATTGCTTGCAGTCAGTTCTGGCGGCTTTCTCCTGGCGGCGGCCGCAATTAACCGATTGACCTTGATTCTTGCGCCGGTTGCGTTGGTGCTGATTTTTTTCTACTCGCTCACAAAACGATTCACTAGCGCAACGCACTTCTTTCTCGGTATCGCCCTGGCTATTGCGCCGGTCGGCGCATGGATCGCGCAAACTGGACGGATCGATTTTGCCCCGATTGTGCTTGCGGCAGGCGTAATTTGCTGGGTCGCGGGATTCGATCTCATTTATGCCACTCAGGATTACGATTTTGATCGGCGCGAAGGTATTCGGTCGCTTGTTGTGAAACTCGGAATCGCGCGCAGTCTTCGCCTGGCACAGTTATTGCATCTTTTCGCATTTGCGGCGCTCATCGTTTTCGGTGTGGTGGCGCAGCTCGGCGGGTTTTATTTCTGGTCAATGCCGCTGATCGCAGCAGCTCTTTTTTACGAACACAAAACCGAGAAGCTCGATCTCATCGGGATCAATCGCGCTTTTTTTCAAAGCAACGCATTTGTGAGCGCGGTGTTCCTGGTCGCGGTTTGCGTAGATCGGTTGCGCTAGGTGGGGCGATTGACCTCAATCGCCAGCGACGGTTCGGGTGAACCGCCCCTACCTACATCGCGTTTAACATTGCCACGCGGCGCTCGTGCCGGCCGCCGTCGAAAGCTGTTTCCAGCCAGGTCCGCACAATTTCGAGCGCGAGATCTTCCGGAATGAGGCGCTCGCCCATGGAAAGCACGTTGGCGTCATTGTGCTGCCGTGAAAGACGCGCCGACTCTTCACTCCAGCAAAGTGCGCAACGCACACCGTGAACTTTATTGGCCACCATGGCTTCGCCGTTCCCCGAACCGCCGAACACGATGCCGCGCTCGTACTCGCCGCTGGCGACCGCTTCTGCAGCTGGCCGTATGAAAAGCGGATAGTCCACCGGGTCTTCACTGAATGTGCCGAAGTCTTTTACTTCATGACCGAGTGAAGCGAGCAGTTCTTTTACCTTTTCCTTGTAACGAAAACCGGCGTGATCGGAGCCGAGAGAAATCTTCATAGATGTGTCATTCCGAGCGAAGTCGAGGAATCTTCTAATTAGTAATCGAGTCACGTCCCCGAAAAGACAAAAATGTCTCGACTTCGCTCGACATGACAACGGTTATCCGCGATGCAGTTTTGCGAGTTCGTTCCAGAGTTCGCGTTCGCGTTCAGTCAATTTCTTCGGCAGGTTGATTTGAACTTCAACGTAAAGATCGCCGCGCTTTCCTGAGACTCCCGGCAAGCCCCGTTCTCGCAGCCGAAATCGCTGACCTCCCTGTGTGCCTGGCGGAATTTTCAGCCGCACCTTTCCTTCAAGAGTGGGTACGAGCAATTCGCTGCCAAGCACTGCCCGCCACGGTTCGATCTTCACCTCATGAATCAAATCGCTGCCCTCGACTGAAAAGTCGGGATGGCGCGCAAGTCGGACGCGCAGGAACAGATCACCGCTTTTTCCACCACCCACGCCAGCTTCGCCCTGACCAGCCAGACGAATTCGCTGGCCCTCGCGAACGCCGCGCGGGATCTTGACCTGATAATTCTCAACCTTGTTTGAACCCGCCCGGCGCAGTGAGACCGTTCGCGTCGACCCGTTCAGCGCTTCTTCCAGCGTAACCATGATGTCGGCCTCGACATCCGCCCCACGCTCCGCCGTTGCCTGGCGTCCGCCAAATCCGCCGAAAGCCGAGCGGCCTCGGCCGCCACCGAAAAACGCTTCGAAGAAGTCGCTGAATCCGGTACCGCCGAATTCGAATTGAACTCCGCCGCCATCGCCGCCCCACTGGTAATATCCCCCTTCGGTTGGTTGTGGGCCCCACTGTGGCGGCGGCTGGAATCCCCCCGGTCTGTTCCAATCTGCGCCGAGCTGATCGTATTTTGCACGTTTCTCTGGGTCGCCCAATACCTCGTACGCTTCGTTGATCTCTTTAAATTTTTCTTCAGCGGCCTTCTTGTCCTTGGCGACGTCGGGATGATACTTGCGCGCGAGCTTGCGAAAAGCGCTGCGAATCTCGTCTTCGGTCGCCGTCTTAGGCACGCCGAGTGTCTCATAATAATCTCGGAATTGTACGGGCATTCGCTCTCAAGCTTGTGCCTCCGCTCGATTCGCGCAACTTTTTGAATAATGCGCGACTTGGGCAAATTCATTGCCGTCATTGGCGTGATCATCACGCTGCTGGGATTGGTGATGTGGAGCGGATTTGCGCCGAAATGGCTGGGGCGATTGCCCGGCGACATTCGGATCGAGCGTGAACATTCTGCGTTTTATTTTCCGATCGTCACGTGCATCATCCTGAGCATTCTCTTGAGCCTGCTGTTGTCGATCTTCAGGCGCTAGGTGGATCGGCTTCTCCGAAGACGATGGCAAAGAATTCGCCGAAGGCGCAGTGTTCCAGCATCATGGCCAGAGTAAGTCGGCAGCAATTACTAGAGCGACATGTCGCTCAGTTGCTTGGCTGTCGTCGTTGTCCGCGCATGAAATCCACGCCGGTCTCTGGCGGCGCAATCGTGAGTGATATAATGATCGTTGGTCAGGCGCCCGGCCCGCGGGAACCGGTTCTGAAAAGACCGTTTGCGCATACGGCCGGCAAGACACTTTTTCGCTGGTTCGAAGAATTCTGCGGGATGAACGAAGCGGCAGTTCGATCGAAAATTTATTTCGCAGCAGTCTGTCGCTGTTTCCCAGGAAAGAATTCTGGCGGCACAGACCGCGTTCCAACGCCGGATGAAATCCGCAATTGCTCGTCCTGGATGGATGATGAAATCGAAATTCTGCGGCCGAGTCTGGTTATTCCTGTAGGCCGATTGGCAATCATGCAATTCATCGACTGCGCCAAATTAGAGAAAGTGGTCGGCCGCAAGTTTCGCGTTGAACGCCAAAGGCACCGGTTCGACGTAATTCCGCTTCCGCACCCCTCAGGCGCGTCGCCCTGGCACAAGATTGCGCCAGGAAAAGAATTGCTCCGACGCGCGCTCAAACTGATCGCGCGCCATTCAACTGTCGCGGCGAAAGCGGCGGGCGAGAGCTAGATGATTGCAGAGATTGGTTAGGGCTGATTTAGTGCGTGACCTGAAAAACATGGCTGCACAGCGAAAGCCCAATTTGGTTCTTTTCCTGCCGGACCAACAGAGAGCGGACACGCTCGCGTGTTACGGAGGCGCAAAGGTGCACGCGCCTAACCTTAACAAACTTGCCTCTCAATCCGCGGTTTTCGAGCGAGCGTACGTGACACATCCGGTTTGCACGCCTTCACGCTCGTCGCTCATGACGGGTACATGGCCGCATATCAACGGATGCACACGCAACAGCGTGCCACTTGATCGACGATTCCTTATTTTTCCTGAATTGATGGAGGACAGGGATTATCGCACGGCGTACATCGGGAAGTGGCACCTTGGCGAGGAAGGGCCGATCGGGCGAGGATTCGAGGAATGGGTTTCTACCGACGACCACGGCGACTACACAAATTTCCTCATTTCAAAGGGGATTACGCCTGACAAACAGGACGGACGATTCTCAGAGCTGGCCATCAGCAGTCTGCCTGTCGAACTGTCACGGCCAAAGTTTCTCGAGAGACATGCATGCGAATTCATCGAGAAACATAGCGGCGATCCTTTTATTCTCGTTGTTGGTTTTGTAGAACCGCATTCACCTTACAACGGACCGCTCAACGATGAGCATTCGCTCGATCAGGTGGATCTCGATGTGACAGCCACGCTTCCTGAGAGTGATGATATTCCTCTTCGTTACCGTTTGATGCGCGAATGGCAACAAGCGGAAGCCATCCGGGATCGACAGCGGCTGCCGACTCAATTGTTTTTTGGCGTCACTCCTGAGGAATACCGCAGTATTAAGCAGCGTTACCTCGGCCTGGTTACACTGGTCGACCGAAGCGTGGGCGCCGTTCTTGGTTGCCTGGAACGATTGGGCCTGAGTGATCACACGATCGTTGTGCACACGAGCGATCACGGCGACAGCTTGGGCGCGCATCACCTCTTCGGGAAAGAAACAATGTTCGAAGAGGCCACACGCGTTCCTCTGTTAATTCGGCTTCCTGGGCAAACACGCGCCAAAACCATTCAGCAACGAATCAGTCACATCGATTTCGTGCCGACATTGCTTGATGTTCTCGGCCAGGCGAACCATCCCCAATGCGCAGGCAAAAGTCTGCTGCCGCTAATTAACGAAGAAGCAGCCGCGCCAGAAAACGTGTTTCTCGAATGGGCGCCAAACCGGACGAAAGTAAGAAAGGGCACCAAACTAGCCCGGCGACGCATGGTCAAGCGCGCCCTCGAGGAATCGACAAGGACGATTGTTTCGCCAGACGGTTGGAAGCTTTGTCTACGCGACAAAGACTTAAACGAATTATACAACTTGAACGCTGATCCACTGGAGAAGCGCAATTTGTACTCGGACCGGCAATATGCTTCAGTGATTTCCCGCCTTGCCAGCGACATTCATCGTTGGCAGGAATCCATCCACGACAGGCTCAAAATCTGAGCAGCGAGTGGAAGTAAAGAGTGATCACATCTAGGTCGACTGCGCTGGTTGCAAAATGCGGCTCTTGGAAACTATCCGGCCAGCAATGGATCAAAATCCAAGCACGCGCATGGCAGTCGTCGGGCACCTTTATTTTCTTGAGAAGGGAGACGCGCGCTCGGCCTCTTACGCGTGGGTCAGTGGCTGAGCCGCCGCGGCGAGGGACTGGGAGTTCCGTTTCATGCGGTGATCGACTTTTGAGTCTGGCCTCACTTTGTGCTTAGCTGATTCCAATTCCAAAAAAGCTGTCAGCTTTTCATCCGCGTGCACAACGAAACGCTTTCCGTCGTCGCGATGTGCGTCTGCAATCCAGAACCGGACGGCGTTACTCCATCGGAAGCAGAAAATGACTAACGGCCCAGTTGGCCGCGGCCGACCCCTGGCGCAGCGCGACTTCGTCGGCGGAGCGGAAGTGGATTCCCTGGTAGACACGGACGCTGACGACATCACTAGCCGTATCGGAAAAGCGATGATATGTCTTCGTTGTGTTGGTAATCGGGCTCGTCATCAAGAAGGTCGTTTCATCCCCGAAGAAATACTCGAGAGTACGCGTCATGGCCCCTGTTATATTGGTGGCGCCCGAGGTATAGTCAGGATATGGCGGCGTTGGAAGGAACGGGAGCCAGTTCGGATCACCGACTGTTCGCGAATTGCCATCGTTGTCCCCTTCCCGAATCGCAGTAATTGGCCGCCAGAAATTCCAATACCTTTTGCTGCTCCAAGCAGTGATGAACGCATCGGCTGACGCCAGACCGCTTAAGGCGAAGAGCCGGGCGCTATCACCGATGTCGCTCAGATTCGTAGCTGCAATGCCTTGCAGCGTTCGAAACCACAAGTCGATAAAATTACCGGCATAGAAGACAGCGAGTGCGGTCTGCTCCGGCGTGCGCTCGGTGGAGTTTATGCTGCCAAGGGCCTTGACCTCGTTATAGTCCCGGACGTATTCGCCGCTATTCAACGGCGTTGGAGGCGGTGCGGCCTGAAGCTGTGCGGCGTCTTTCAGCGTGAATGGTGTGACAGTGGCCATCCAGGGAGTCGCCATCGGCGCGAACGCAGGGAGCGTCGGACGCCATTCGCCTGGCCCGTTACCCCCAACAAAGATCTCGGGGTTGGGCGGGAAGCTTCCGTCGCCCGTCCTCACGCTGATAATGGCAGCGGCGGCTTGGTGTCCTATATTTATTCCCGCGTCTCCCAACAGGCCACGGTCACTGAGATAGGTTTGGAGGCGCATGTCGAGGTTCGCTGCCTGCGAGGGAAAGCGGGCGGCGAGCACGTCGTGCGCGGCGACGGCGGCGGCGGCTACAGGCGAACCGGAGGCGTCCGGGATCGCTATGGCATACGGCTCAAAACGTCTCTGAAACGCCTGGATCGCGTCGTGCACTGCTGCCTGGACCATCGCCAAATCGAGTATTGCGGACGGGCCAGGGCGCGGGGGCACTGCTGAAACGAAAGCGGTTTGCAAGGCAATCGCATTCCAATCCGTCACAACGTCGGCCAGCGCGGGGCTTGGTAAAAGCGCAAAACAGGCGAGCACCAGCGGAATTAGTCGTGGCAGAATTGTTGTGTTTTTAGATTGAGT
>JAALOD010000058.1 GCA_013372845.1 Candidatus Udaeobacter sp. | reverse complement strand
AAGTATTGGATGACGCACTCCATCGCGTACGCAGTTTTCAGGACGACAGCAAGCAGTACGTCCGCCAGAACCCGACGAAGGCGGTCTTTACCGCGCTTGGAGTCGGTTTCGTGCTCGGTTTGATCTTTCGTCGTTAAAGGGCCGGCAATTCGCGGGGCGGCCTGATGTGCCGCTCCGCAGCGCCTTGTGCCAGGACTTGCTTCCGGCTTGTGCGTCACGAACCACAATATGATGACCATGCAGAAGGAAACACTGAAGTCACAGGAAAAATCGCGAGATTTCTTTTGCGTAGCGAGCGATGCTTTTCGGCTTTTTGCCAAGCGCTCGTCGGCGACGCTCGGTAGCGCTTGGGCTTTTGCGACCGCTATCCTCATTATCCTCATTTGGGGAGTAACCGGCCCCATGTTTCATTATTCGGATACGTGGCAGCTCATTATTAACACCGGAACGACGATTGTTACTTTCCTGATGGTATTTCTCATTCAAAATACGCAGAACCGTGACGCCAAAGCGGTCCATTTGAAACTAGACGAATTAATTCGCGCGCTAAAAGGCGCTCGAAATGAGCTTATCGATCTTGAAACGCTTACTGATGAAGATCTAGCCAGCCTGGAGAAACAGTTCTTGCGAGTTCGCAAGAAAGCAGAACGGAACGGAAACAATCCTGGTGGCAAGACCCGAGCAAACCGTGCTGAGCGCGCGTCCAAGGATATTCAATCGCGCCACTAAACTTTGGCCGTCCATACGCTCGTGATTTGTGCCTAACGACATCCGCTTACAAGAATTAAAGGTTGGGGTCATAATCAATACCTCAAGCGGGAGCTGCGATTTGGAATCCGAGCAGAAGATGCTCAGTATTCTGACGGGTGCCGGCGTTGTTGAGCCCAAAGTGTGGTGTGGCGAGGCAAAGGAAATGGAGCGGTTTTTTGCGGAGGCAGCCGGGCAGAAGCTTGAAGTGCTTATCGTGCTTGGTGGCGATGGCACCATCCGGACAGCTGCAGAAGGATGCGCCGAAAAGGGATCCTATCTTATTCCGCTTCCGGGGGGGACGATGAATATGCTTTCTCGAGCGCTGTATGGAAACGTGGCGTGGGAAGAGGCACTCAAAAAAACGCTCACTGCTCCCTCAACAAAAGTGCTGTCCGGCGGTCGGGTTGCGAACAAACAGTTTTTTATCGCCGCCATTGTGGGAGCGCCTGCGCTTTGGACACAACCCCGCGAATCTATGCGGGAAGGAAACATAGCTGATGCTATCAAAAAGGGGAGCATCGCCTTTCGAAGGATGTTTGAAACTAAGGTGCAGTATCTTATCTCAGGCGGAGCAAAGGGTGAAACCGAAGCCGTGGTGCTTATCTGCCCGTTGGTATCGGAAGAAATGTCCGATTCGGAGCAAGCGCTTGAAGCTGCGATCATCGATGTGGAAAGCGCAGCTGAGGTGATAGGCCTTGCCACTACCGCTGCGTTTGGTAAATGGCGCGATGACAGAAATATACTTCTCACCAAAACAAAGCGCGTAACTGTCCAATCAAGTAAGGAAATTCCTGCGACTCTCGATGGAGAAAAGGTAAATTTAGACCGGAGCGCGGAGATTGATTTTGTCTCCAGAGCACTCACGGTTCTCGTGCCTGCGAGGTAGGTGCACCGGCACACTTTCGGAGCGAGCGCTCTTTCTAAATTGCAGTTTCAAGACTAAATTACCGATGATAATAAAGTCCTCGCCTTTTTGGCATCCATATTGTGAAGCGCAAATCAAGCCAGAAATCCGCCGCAACTGTCTCAACATACGTCGCCGACGAACGCTGCCCCAGCGGAGTCGAGGGACTGGACGATATTCTTGCGGGCGGGTTGCCGCGCGACTGCTTTTATTTAGTTCAAGGGGACCCGGGCTCTGGCAAGACGACGCTGGCGCTTCAGTTTCTTCTCGAGGGACTACGGCGAGGCGAGAAGGTCTTTTATATCACGCTTTCCGAGACCAAACAGGAGTTGATCAAAGTGGCGCGATCACACGGCTGGTCGCTCGACAAGATCCCGGTGTTGGATTTGTCAGCCGTTGAGAATCTGCTGCGGCCCGAAGCGCAGACGACAGTGTTTCATCCATCCGAAGTCGAGTTGACGAAAGTCAGCCAGCTACTGCTCGATGAAGTGCGCAAGGCGCAGCCGGCACGAGTCGCCTTCGATTCGCTTTCCGAATTCAGATTGATGGCCGAAACCGCTTTACGCTACCGGCGCCAACTTCTGACGCTCAAACAGCAGTTCGCAAAATTCAAGAGCACCGTTCTTTTGCTTGACGATAAGATGAACAAGGCAGGGGTGATCGACCCGCACGTGCTCAGCCTCACGCACGGCGTCATTGACATGGAACAACTCTCGCCCGACTACGGAACATCGCGCCGCCGGTTGCGCGTTTCGAAATTACGGGCCGTAAAATTTCGGGAAGGCTATCATGACTACATCATCGCCACCGGCGGTTTGCGCGTTTTTCCGCGTATGATCGCCGCTGAGCATCGCACCGATTTTCGGCACGGGCCCGTTTCCAGCGGCATCAAGGAGCTGGATGCCTTGTGCGGCGGTGGGCTGGATCGAGGGACAACCACCCTCATACTTGGCCAGGCGGGCACTGGCAAATCTACTCTGGCTTTGCAATACGCTGTCCAAATGGCCGATCAAGGTGAACGCTCTATGATATTCACGTTTGACGAAACGCGCAGCGTGATGCTGAGTCGAGCTAAAGCGCTGGGGTTCAAGTTGGAAAAAGCACTCGAAAGCGGCACGATTACGGTCCAGCAGGTTGATCCCGCCGAACTTTCTCCCGGCGAATTCGCCGTTCGTATTCTGCGCGGCGTGGAGGCGGGTTGCAAACTCGTCGCGATTGACAGTCTCAACGGATATCTCAACGCCATGCCGGGCGAGAAGTATCTGAACAACCAGCTGCACGAACTCTGCACCTGTCTCAACCAGCAGGGTGTCGTCACGATCCTCGTTTTAGCCCAGCATGGATTGGCTGCCGCCGCCGAAGCGCCAGTGGACCTTAGTTATCTTTCGGACACCGTGGTAAACCTGCGATATTTCGAAGCCTACGGAGAAGTGAAACAAGCTATTGCGGTGGTTAAGAAGCGTAGTGGAGGGCATGAGAAAAGCATCCGCGAATTCAAATTGATTTCGGGCAAAGGCATCGTTATCGGCGAGCCGCTAAAACAGTTTCAAGGCGTGCTGACGGGCGTGCCCGTCTTCCGTGGCAGCGAAAGCAAATATTAAAGGGTCGCTGAAAGCACGATGCAATCATCTGGGCAAATTTCGCGCGGCGGTGAAGGTTCCGTTGATGAATGATGCCACTCACGACGAACGGCGCGCGTGTCGCGAATGCACGACAAAGATGAGCGCGTGATTATCATTGCGCCTGTCGGACAGGATGCCGAAGCCATGGCGGGTTTGCTCGACGCCCAAGGTTTTGAAACACAAATTTGTAATGGGTCAGATGAATCCCGACAGATTACGGACAGAGCAGGCGCGCTACTGCTTACCGAGGAAGCGCTGGAATCACCACAAGGCTCGCTTCTTTTGGACGCCCTTAAAGCACAACCGCCCTGGTCCGAATTACCGCTCATCGTTCTCACAAGCGGCGGCGAATCGCGCCGGGCAGGATTACTCAATTTGGCGGCTGCGGCTGCTGGATCTGTAACGTTGCTGGAGCGGCCTATCAGCACCCTGACGCTAACGCGCTCGGTGCAGGTTGCGTTACGTTCTCGTCATCGGCAATATCAGGTGCGGGATCTCGTCGCCCAGCTCGCGAATTTAAACCAAACGCTCGAACGGCGAGTGGCCAAGCGCACTGCCGAAGCGGTCGAACAGGCTCAGAAACTCCGCCTCCTT
This sequence comes from Candidatus Udaeobacter sp., assembly GCA_013372845.1. Taxonomy (GTDB): domain Bacteria; phylum Verrucomicrobiota; class Verrucomicrobiia; order Chthoniobacterales; family UBA10450; genus Udaeobacter. The sequence continues at coordinate 16,133 of JAALOD010000058.1, read as the reverse complement.
TCGGCCGAATTGTCGCTTGCAGAGGAAGCGGAGCGTCGGCGCATAGCGGAGATGCTGCATGAAGACCTACAACAATTACTGGTGGCGGCGCGGATGCAACTTGCCGCGCTGTGCAGAACTCGAGATTCCGTCCAACGAGAAGCGATCGCCCGCGAAATTGCCGATGTACTCGAGCGTTCGTTTAAGTTAACAAAATCTCTCACTGTGGAACTCGCGCCGCCAGTTTTGTACGAGCACGGTCTAGCCGCAGCGCTTGAGTGGCTCGCTGCTGAAACAGCTAAGAATTACGATGTTGAAGTCACGGTAGAAGCCGATTCTTCAGCGAACCCGAAAGCCGCAGATGTGCGTATTTTCCTGTTCAGAGCAGTGCGCGAGTTGTTGCTAAATTCGGCGAAGCACGCTGGCGGCAGCGCCGTGCACATGACGATGCAATATGGGCGGCCAGACAAGGTCCGCATCATCGTCGCTGATGACGGTCCTGGTTTCGATCCTAACTCGCTTGACGATAAGCGAACTGGCTCCCAAACGGTTGGTCTTCTTAACATTCGCGAACGTGTAAGTGGTTTCGGGGGCAAGTTCCATATCGATAGCAGCCCCAAGCGCGGGACCCGAATCACCCTCTCGCTCCCTCGCGGCTCCGACACGTAGGTCAGGTCAGCCGATAGCGTCAAGGTGACAGAAACATACTTCTCGCCAAAACAAAGCGGTTAACTATGCAATCAAGCAAAGAAATTCCTGCGATGCTCGAGGGAGAAAACGTAAATCTAGGCATGCGCGCCGAGATCGATTTTGTTTCCCGAGCAGTCACGGTTCTCGTGCCCGCTGAATAAGTGCCCGCCATGAACGCGGCGTTTGTCTCTGCTCGCTATTTCGTGACAACCATAGGCACGCCGGCGAGCGAACTCCTCAATTAGAAGGTCCTTTATCGTGGCACAGCAGGACGACTCAAAAACGTCAAAATCGTTTGTTAGTAATGCTTTCAGTCTGTTAAAACAAACATTTCAGGAATGGTTACAGGATAAAGCGCCACAACTCGGCGCTGCGCTGGCTTTTTACACCGTCTTTTCGCTCGCGCCGTTGGTTCTTGTCTTGCTGGCAATTGTGGGTGTCGTTTTCCGAGACGATCCGGGAGGCGCTTGGAACAAGCTGACGCAGCAGATGAGTTACTTTCTTGATCCAAGTGCTGTTCAGGTCGTTCAAAACATTGCCCAAAGCGCGTCACAACCGGGCAAAAGCACCATCGCCACGATCATCGGGATCGCGCTCGCGCTTTTCGGCGCAAGTGGCGTATTCGGTCAGCTCCAGGATGCCTTGAATACGATTTGGGGCGTAAAGGCAAAGCCAGGTACCTGTGTTTGGGGATTTTTACGGGTGCGCTTTCTGTCATTTGCAATGGTCGCCGGGATTTGTTTTCTGCTGCTTGTTTCGCTAACCCTTGAAGGGGCGCTGAAAGCCTGCAGCCACTATGTACAATCTGTCTTGCCGGGTGGAATTGTCGTTTCGCTGACTGTTTATCTTATCTTTGACTTTGCAGTCATCGTTCTGCTCTTCGCTATGATCTTCAAATTTTTGCCGGATGTTAAGATTCAATGGCGCGACGTTTGGACTGGCGCCGTGATGACCGGGTTATTTTTCGGCATTGGAAAATGGGCTCTAGGCTTGTACCTCAGCAGCGGTGCAGCCGGTTCTGCTTACGGAGCTGCCAGCTCGCTCATCACGCTGTTGCTTTGGGTCTATTATTCATCACAAATCCTGCTTTTTGGCGCTGAATTCACCCAGGTGTATGCGGATCGAGCCGGTCGTGGCGTCGAACCGGCTGACTATGCGGTCCGCATTCAGACGAGCGAAATCGAGGTGAACCAGCGGAACGCTTAAATGCTTTTCGTGCGCCGCATGCGCCACTTCGATCTCACCGCCAATCTGCTGAGAACCAAAACTGCGATGCTATGCGATTGATTGGGGGAGATTATGATTTTCCGTCATCAATATTCTGGGAGTCAACTGTGGTGCGAACCCCTCTTTCCGGACTGAAAGCGCATCTGGCTGCAATGGGTTTCAGGAAACACACACAGTTTGGGATTAGGGAACAAAGGGAGAGGATATGCGAATCGCTCAGGTTGCGCCGCTAATCGAAAGCGTGCCTCCCAAACATTATGGAGGGACGGAGCGGATCGTCTCTTATCTTACTGAGGAATTAGTCCGTGCGGGACATGACGTAACCCTTTTTGGAAGCGGTGACTCAGTCACACAAGCCAGACTTATTCCTGGGTGCCGCCAGTCGCTGCGTCTGAATAAGCAGTGCGTGGACCATCTGGCACATCACCTGGTAATGATAGATCGGGTATTGGAGCACGCTCGCGACTTTGATGTGATCCATTTTCACACCGATTACCTTCATTTTTCAGCCTCTCGGTATTTGCGTGTTCCTCACATTACGACGTTGCATGGACGGCTCGATCTTCCAGACCTAATCCCCGTTTACGATCGTTTTCGCCATATACCTGTTATCTCAATTTCGAACGCCCAACGGCGACCGTTACCTTCGGCGAACTGGGTGGGAACGATCTATCATGGCTTGCCACAGGAGTTATTCCGACTTCAGCCAAATCCCGGAAATTACCTGGCTTTTCTTGGGCGGATATGCCGGGAAAAGCGCGCAGACCGGGCGATTGAGATCGCCAAACGCGCAGGAATGCCGCTCAAGATTGCCGCCAAAGTGGATCCAGTTGACAGGCGCTATTTCAAACGAGTAGTCGAACCGCTACTGCAGCAATCCCATGTGGAATGGATTGGCGAAATCAGCGATCGAGAAAAGAACGATTTTCTGGGGAATGCTCACGCATTACTCTTTCCCATCGATTGGCCTGAACCGTTCGGTCTCGTGATGATCGAAGCCATGGCGTGCGGCACGCCCGTAATCGCGTATGACGGTGGTGCTGTGTCTGAAGTGATAAAAGAAGGCCAGACGGGATTTATTGCAAAGAACGTGGAGGATGCAGCCGAAGCAGTTCACCGCGTTCCCGAGCTCAGTCGTGCACATTGTCGAAAGGTATTTGAGAAGCGTTTCACTGTTACACGGATGGCAAGGGATTATGTCAAGATATACAAGCGCATGATTGATCGTCGCATGAGCGGCGTCGATCGTTGTATCGAATCATCCCGGCGCGAGATCACGGCCTGCAGGCGAGCTTTTGAAAATTCTAAAATCAAGGACGCGCAGTTGCACATCTAGCGGCGTTTTCTTTAGGGCCGGTGCTTACAAATGCGCGGCGTCAATAAAAATCAGGGAAAACTCAGGAATAAGAAAGGAAAAGCGGGATTATGAAGCTGGATACACTACAAAAACTTTACACCGAAGAACTGCGCGATCTTTATAACGCGGAAAACCAACTATTGAAAGCATTGCCAAAAATGGCAAAGGCTGCCTCGTCGGAGGAATTAAAGAACGCTTTCGAAAAACACCTGGAACAGACCAAAGGCCACGTGGAACGCCTTGAACAAGTCTTCGAGGAGCTTGGCGAAACCCGAAGGGTAAGACATGCCGTGCTATGAAGGGCTTATTCAAGAGGGATCGGAAATTTCTGAGCAAGATGGCGACGAGTCCGTATGTGATGCCGGTATATTGTTGCGGCTCAAAAGTCGAACACTACGAAATCGCCGGTTATGGCAGCGCGCGCACCTTTGCTCATCTTCTCGGCCAGAACAAAGCCGCGGAGCTTTTGCAGACTACTCTGGATGAAGAATCGGAAACAAACGAGCTTCTTACCAGACTGGCGGAAAGCATCATAAATCCGGAAGCCGCCAGAGAGTGAGCTAGTGGGCGCGAGTTCCGATCGATAATAGCACTTCTTTGGAAGGATATCGCTAAAAGGATCGCTCGTGTTAGGGACCCTAAGGAAATGACCTAGCTACTAACGGGCAAAACCTTGGGTTCTAGTTCTAGTTATACTTGCGGCTAAGACTTGATCCTAGGCCATGCAGGTGCGGTTAGGAGTCGATTGGCGCATAAGATTACGGAGTTTAACCATTTATAGCTCTTCTCCTTAGCGGGCAGGCGTTAACAGCAAAATTTTCCAATCCAGTCGACCGTGCCGAGGCGATTCAAAAGAGGCTAGGTCTGATCGCGATTCGCGAAAGGATCAGTCAGAGATCAGTGAGAAATAAGTAATATAACAACGAAAGGCGATATGGAAGGACAACAGAATCCAAACGAACCAGGAAACCTAATGTTCCCGGCCAACAAAGCGGTCGACAACAAGAAGAACACGAGAGACAGGAACGTGAACGTCAACAGCGCGAACGCGAGAAACAAGGCGGAGGTGGCGGCCAAGAACGTGGTGGCAGCCAACAGGGCGGACGATAAGCTTGGTTATCTCGAAAAAAGAAGCGGCGGGAGTTGCCTCCCGCCGCTTTTCTTTCTGTCGATCACGTGAATTACCGACGGTACCGCTTTCACGGGACGTATTAGCAATCCGGATAAAGTAAATCCAAACGAGCTAAGCGCCGACTTGGTCGAGCACCTGTTCTAATTCATGAAAATCTATTGGTTTCACGAGGTGAAAATCAAATCCAGCGGCTTTGCAGCGCCGAACGTCTTGATCTGTGCCAAAGCCAGTGATCGCAACTGCTTTAATTGGCCACTCTTGTTTCGCCTGTGAGACCACTGCGTAGCCGCTTCCATCAGGAAGGCCGATATCGCATAAGATTACGTCGAATTTTCGCGATGCTATTAGTTTGAAAGCGCTTTGCGTGGTATCCGCGGCTGAAACCTGATGACCGAAGTGGGTAAGCAAGCGCGACAAAGCATGTCGCGTATCTCGGTGATCTTCCACAAGCAAAATGCGTAAGGGTTTCGCGGTGTTTTTGGGGACAGCGGAATCCGTCGATGGTTTTTGGGCTCCCTGTGGAAGAGCGCTAAGCGTTACCTTGAAGGTAGCTCCGAAGCTTCGGCCGCGGCTGTCTGCTTGAATTGTGCCGTTGTGAAGATCGACGAGGCGCTTGGTGATGGCCAGACCTAGACCAAGCCCGCCGAACTGCCGGCTGACGGAAGGATCAGCCTGCTCGAATGGCGTAAAGAGGAAAGGCAGACGATCGCGTTCGATTCCAATTCCATTGTCGGTAATCTCGAAATGAAACTGGAGACAATCATCGTTGAAGGTGCGTATCTCAATCTGTCCGCCAGGTGACGTGAATTTGACAGCGTTGTTGATCAAGTTCCAAAATACTTGCTGTAGCCGAATGGGGTCAGCCTGGATATGATGCTTCTTTGCAGTGAGCTCGGTTGAGACGTTTAGCTTCTTTGCTGCGATGGCTGAATGAGCGATCTCGATCGCCTCGCGGACAAGAGCATTTGCGTCAACAGGTTCCAAGTGGAGTTGTAGCTTACCACGTGTAATCCGCGTGAGATCCAGCAGGTCGTCAATCAGACGCGCCTGTAACTGCACGTTGCGCTTAATTATTTTTACGTCGTCCGCAAACTCTGATGGAAGTTTCGATGCATTGTTTTCCAAGTAGACTGCAGCCGCTAGGGCTGGTGTCAGAGGGGTGCGAAGCTCATGGCTAAGTGCCGCAAGAAAGTCATCCTTGGCTTTGTTTGCCTTTTCCGCTGCAATCTTTTCAGCTTGTAATTCCCTACTGCGAATTTGGTCCGTGACGTCACGCGTGACTTTGGAATAGCTACGAACATTGCCGGCGTTGTCGCGCAGAGCGGTTAGCACAATTTCCGCCTGAAAAATCGATCCATCCTTGCGAATGCGCGGACCTTGATCCCGAATATGCCCCTGACGAGCCGCTTCGCGCAGATTGCGTTGCGGCCTGTCAGCAGCAACGTCTTCCGCTGTATAAAAACAGGCGAAGTTTTTCCCGATAATTTCGTCTGCCGTGTATCCTTTAATTTTCTGTGCGCCGGTATTCCATGTCACGACGTTGCCGGTCGCGTCGAGCATGTAGATGGCGTATTCTTCGACGCTATCCACCAGAATGTGGAACTGTTCGGCTGTCTGGTGTAGTGCTGACTTATTAGATCGACCCTCACTCATTTGCCAGCGGCAGTTCCCCATGTAAATCGGAGCGTTGGCCTAGTTCGGTTCCCTTGGGTATCCAGTTCGAGAGAAATGGGGTTCCCAAAGCCCGGGGTTAAGGCCTTGCGAGGATTTCAGACCTGCCAACGAGGTAATGCGGCACCTATTCTAACGCCTTTTCTTGCCACCTCCGCGGCGCTGGTGCCGCGCGCGCGAGCTGCGTGCAGTTCGCTTGCGCGATTGTGCCGCACGCGCCTGCTTAGATCTTGTCTTCGCAGTTTTGCCGCGTGAACGCGCCCTCGTTTTTCGCGACGCCGGGCGGGACTTTTTCCGCGTACGTTGCTTCAGTGCGCCTTTCGAAGCTGTCGTAACGCGTCGAGCAGTTTTCCGTATTGGGCGTCTGCCGGCCGCACTTCCCGCAAGAGCCCCGACGACTCCGCCCACGACCGCGCCAATCGGACCAGCTACGCTGCCGATTGCCGCACCTGTCACCGCGCCAGCCGTTTGCTTGGGGATTGGCGGAACCTGGATTTCTTCAGACGATTGCGAACTGTCTTTCTTTTTGAGTTTGGATGATCAGACATAAATTGTGATTCCTCCGTAGCTTGGTCGCATTAAATATTCGCAGGCCAGAGCGAATATAGTCGTAACAAACTCAAATCCGTCCTGCTGCAAAAGGGCCGGCTTTCTTTGAGTTCTACCTACCCAGCTTCTGAAAGGCTATCCTTACGGGAGTCTTCACCGACGATTCTTGGTCGGGAATCTAACTAGGGTTTTGACCGATACGCCAATCGGGCGCTCGCCGGATTGTGCGGCAATTGGCACGGACGGATATTTCCCATGAGGCTCGTATCTTCAATCGAATTGTCCGACGCAGAAAAACTGAATGTCTTGCGACGACTCGATCAATTCCGGCGGTGGCATTCCTGGATGAGAAACGGTATTGCCTTGTTTGCGGCGAAATGTTCACTGGACGTGAAATCCAGGTGATTAAGATTACAGATGGCGACGCCCCGCTGCGTGTCATTTGCCCGACGGAACACTGCCGTGCAATACCGATGGAATGGGACGCCAACTGAAGACGTCTTGATAACAATCGCGATGGTGGAGGCTGAGTGCCGCTGGGTTCGGCTGGTCACGCAAGCCGGCCGGGCCATGCAGTCCTACCAAAGAAGCGCGAGTAATACGACTAGCAGAACAAAATCTAAACCGAGGCTCGGGTAACAGAATGACATGAGTGGATGCAAAGTACCAGTTGCTTCATGAACCTAGATATCTTGCCCTCAACAAACGTGGAATCCCGCGGTGACCTTTCGGACGCTCAAGAAGCGGAAGAGGTAGAATCCCGTGCCCAGTCACGTGTTGCCGAGCTGTCGCAGCGACCTTTCGATGTCGGATCGGTTGCCCTCACTGGTTTGTTTGTCCTGGCAGTCTTCTACACCATTTACTTTATGCGCTCGATTCTGCTGCCGATCGTTCTTGCGCTACTACTCAGTTATCTTTTAAGGCCGATAGTGCGGGGCCTCGCTCAAATAAAGATTCCGCTGTCAGTGGGGGCTGCGCTCCTTCTCATCGGATTTTTTGGGCTCATCGGCTATGGAATCTCAGTGCTGGCCACACCAACGGCGGAATGGCTCCAGAAAGCACCTGCTGGTTTCGCGGAACTGCAACGCAAGCTTTTGCCGGTAAAAAAATCGGTAGCGCAAGTCACGCAGGCGACCGGCGAAATCGAAAAGCTGGCTTCAGCTAATGCGGAAATTAAAGCCGTAGAGGTGAAGCGGCATCCGATTACTGAGACGCTTTTCATGCGGACGCCGGAGTTTATTGCCAGCGCTGTTCTGTCGTTGATCCTGCTCTATTTCTTACTTGTCTACGACCAGGCGTTTATTGCCAAACTAGTCAAGTTGTTGCCCACGCTCTCGGATAAGAAGGCGGCCGTCGGTATCGCGCATGACATTGAGGAGCAGATCTCTCGTTACCTATTCACCGTCACGGCGATTAATGTATGCCTTGGCGTGGCTGTCGGGACCGCAGTGGGACTGCTTGGGCTGCGCAACCCGGTAATGTGGGGCGTGATGGTGGCACTGCTTAATTTCGTTCCTTACTTAGGAGCTCTGACAGGCATTATCTGCATGACCATCGGCGCCGCGCTAAGCTTCGATAGCTTGGAGTATGCCTTCGTCTTCCCTGCGGTCTATCTCTCTTTTGGCGTGTTGGAGGGCAGTTTCATCACCCCATGGATTATGGGACGCTCCCTTACTTTGAATCCGGTAATCATTCTGCTCTCACTTACTTTCTGGGGCTGGATGTGGGGAATCGTTGGCATTATTCTCGCTGTTCCAATCTTAGCTGCTTTTAAGATTCTCTGCGCGCACATCAAACCAATGGAGCCGCTCGCAAGAGTTTTGAGCTGACGTGATACTCACAAAGACGTAAAGCACCTGTTTTTGCCGAGCTAACCGACGAGTTCTTACCCATCGAGTCGCGCCGGTAGCAATAATCGAGCGAACTGGCCGATGTGTTTTACCAGCTCGCGGTGAATCGGCCAGTTTTTCGATTTCGCTCACGATGGCGCTTCCGATGACAGCGGCGTCTGCGAAACGCCAGACCTGACGGACCTGTTCGGCCGTTGAAATCCCGAACCCAACGGCGACAGGTAAATCACTCACAGCTCGTACGCGTTTTACCAAAGGTTCGGCGTCGCGTGGCACTTCATTCCGCACGCCAGTAACACCTGCACGCGAAACAGCGTAAATGAATCCATGCGCCTGCTGAGCGATCCGCGTTAGCCGTTCGTCGGAAGTAGTCGGTGCGACGAGAAAGATTAGATCTATCCCGCGGCCACGAAGTGCTCTGATCCAAGGGCCGGCTTCTTCAGGTGTCAAATCGGTGATGAGGACTGCATCGACGCCAGCCCGCTTAGCGTCCTCTGCCAGGCGATCTTTGCCGAATTTCAAGAGGGGATTGAGATAACTGAAAAGCACGATCGGTATGTCGACGTGCGCTTTTGCGTTGGAAACACATCTCAGCGCCTCGGAAAGTGTCACACCTTTTCCCAGCGCGCGCTCAGATGCGCGTTGAATCACTTCACCGTCGGCAACCGGATCGCTGAACGGCACACCGAGCTCAATGACGTCCGCTCCGGCCGCGGCCAGTTCAACCAGGAGAAGTTCAGTCGTTTCCAGATCGGGATCGCCTGCCGTGATAAACGGGATGAATCCGCCGCGCCGGGAATGCTTGAGTTCAGCAAACGTGTCGCGGATCCGACTCATTGCGGCTGCAAATCTGCAACGAGTTGAACGTCTTTGTCACCGCGGCCAGACAGATTGATGATGATAGAGTCTTCTTGTGACAACTCACGCGCGACATGAACCGCGGGCAGGATCGCGTGCGAGGTTTCCAGTGCGGGAATGATTCCTTCCAATCTGGCACAAAGTTGAAACCCTTCGAGCGCCTCGGCATCGCTTGCCCGGACATACTCTGCTCGCCCGGTGTCATGAAGGAACGCATGTTCAGGGCCGATTGCTGAGTAATCGAGACCGGCTGAGATCGAATGCGTGGTAGCAATCTGGCCATTCGTATCCTGAAGCACGTAAGACATCGTGCCCTGCAGGACACCGATTTGGCCGCCGCCACTGGCGGTTCCATCATGAAATCTCGCAGCGTGTTGGCCTAACGAATCTCCGCTTCCTCCGGCTTCTACGCCGATTAACCGGACCTCTCCGTCTGCGATGAAAGGATGAAACAAACCGATCGCGTTTGAGCCACCGCCCACGCACGCGATCAGCGCGCGCGGCAATTTTCCAGTCGCGGATACAATCTGTTCGCGCGCTTCGCGTCCAATTACGCTTTGCAACTCGCGCACCATGAGCGGGTACGGATGCGGACCGAGTGCGCTGCCGAGCAGATAGTACGTATCATGAACATTCGTCACCCAGTCGCGCAACGCCTCGTTGATTGCATCCTTTAAGGTGCGCGTGCCGGCATTCACAGTGATCACTTCAGCGCCAAGCAATCGCATTCGGAAGACGTTGAGCGCTTGTCGCCGGACGTCTTCTGCGCCCATATAGATGACGCAACGCAATCCGAACAACGCGCAAACCGTCGCAGTTGCAACGCCGTGCTGGCCAGCCCCTGTCTCAGCGATGACGCGGCGTTTGCCCATTCGACGCGCAAGTAACGCCTGCCCGATAGCGTTGTTGATCTTGTGCGCGCCGGTGTGCAAAAGATCTTCACGCTTTAGATAGATTTGCGCGCGTCCGGCGTAAGCCGTCAGCCGTTCCGCGTGAAACAACGGTGTTGGCCGGCCACAGTAGTCGCGCAGCAATTGACTAAGTTCGCTCCAGAAATTTGGATCCTCCCTCGCGCGCATGAACTCGTTAGTCAGTTCGTCCAGCGGCGCTACCAATGTTTCCGGAACGTAGCGGCCACCAAACTCCCCCCAATGGCCGTGCTCGTCCGGCTCGCTTCTTTTTATCACGGATTTTTGCATCGCACCGATCACGCCCGGGAAGCGTTCATGAAAGAATTGGCCGTTCGTACAGCGGTAACAAAATTTTCGATGGCCTTGTGATCTTTTACTCCTGGCGCGCTCTCAACTCCGCTGCAAACGTCAACGGCGTGAGGCGCCACAGCTGCGATGGCGTGGCCGACATTTTCTACGGTTAAGCCGCCTGAGAGAATGAGGAATCGCGCGAAGAAACGAGCGGTGCGCGCAGCTGGCCAGTCACACGTCAAACCAGTTCCGCCACGCAGGTTCGGATGGTGCGCGTCGACTAGGACGTCGCAATCACCAAACAAAGAGACCTCTTCGGGTCGGAACTGAGGATCCGTCGAGAACGCCCGGATTACACGAAATTTACGAGCTAGTTCGCTGACTGTATCTGGTGAGGCGCGCCCGTGTAATTGCACGCATCGAACACCGGCTGCGTCTGCGGTATTCCGAATGTCTTCGGCGCTGGCGTCCACGAAAACTCCGACCGCGCAAACCTCGGGCGGGATCGCTTCGATAATTCGCCGGGCGACCTCGGGCCCAATATAGCGTGGACTTTGCGGGTAAAAGTTGAACCCAATCATGCTGGCACCCATTTCAGCGGATGCTCCAGCGTCTTTGACGTTCGTGACGCCACAAATCTTGATTTGCACTGAAGTCATGGTTGGTACGCTCCAGTTGGAAGCCCTGCAGGTTGTCGATCTTCAGCAGCGGCAACTAAGTCGCGAAGAGCCGCTTCCGGATCCGGGGCGCGCATTAGCGCTTCGCCTATTAGAAAACCCTGGAATCCAAGCTTATGAAGGTGAAGCAAAGAGTCTGTACGGTGCAATCCACTTTCGCTGATCATGATTTTGTCGCGCGGAGCCTCAGCGATCAAACGCTCACTTGTGTTCAACGAAACCCGAAACGTTCTGAGATCGCGATTATTTACACCGATGATTTTCGCGCCTGCATTCAGCGCTCGGGTTAATTCTTCCGAGCTATGGACTTCGACGAGCGCATCGAGCCCCAGTTCGTCCTCGGTAAGCGTACGCAATTGGCCTAACGAGACGTCGTCCAGTGCGGCCACAATCAACAACACGGCGTCGGCTCCAGCGGTGGCCGCCTCCAAAATTTGAATTCGATCGATGATGAAATCTTTGCGCAACAGCGGCAGCTTCGTGACGGATCGAGCTGCGCAAAGATCGGCAATCGAACCGCCGAAGTATTCTTCGTCGGTCAGAACAGAGATTGCGGCAGCGCCACCGCGTTCGTAGCAGCGAACAATCTCACTGACCGTCAAGTCGTCACGAATAATTCCAACGGAAGGCGATCTGCGTTTGAACTCCGCGATGATGATTAGTCGCTGTGGGTCCGATTCCAGCGCTCGTAGAAACCGGTGCGGCTGAGCGTTCTTTCGAATCTCCAATGCACGTTCGCCAAAGTCTCGTGAAGCAGGATCCGCCCGAAGCTGCGCTACGGCCTTTCGTTTTCGATCCAGGATTTGGGAGAAAATGTGTTTGGTCATGGGTTTCGATTTGTCTCTTGGACCAGCGCTTCCAACTTCGATGCCGCACGTCCGCTGTCGATGCTTTCACGAGCCAGGCTGGCCGCATGACGGAGATCCGAGGCGACGCCTGCCAGATGGAGCGCAGCAGCGGCGTTAATGATGACGAGATCGCGCGCGGCATTTGTCGTTTTCGTCTTCACGCCTTGCAGAATTGCGCGGATCAGTTGTGCGTTTTCTTGCGGCTCCTTCCCACGAAATCCGTCGAGGTGTTGACGTTTCAATCCAAAGTCTTCAGGCGACACTGTAAATGTTTCCACATCGCCGGCGGACGAACACGCGGCGACGTACGTTTTGTCCGCAATTGTTATTTCATCCAAGCCATCGGCGCCATGCACAACCCATGCTTTCTCGATGCCGAGACGAGCAAGGGCTGACGCGACGCGTTCAAGTAGTGAAAGCTGCCAGACGCCCACGATCTGAAAGGGTGCCCGCGCTGGATTTGTTAGGGGACCAAGCAAATTGAATGTAGTATGCACCCCAAGGTCACGGCGCACATGCGCGACGCGGGCTGTGGCAGCATGAAAAAGCGGCGCAAACATAAAACAGATTTCATGCTCGTTGAGGCAGCGTTCCACGGTCTCGACCGGAGCGGCTGTGTTGACGCCTAGCGCCTGGAGCACATCGGCGCTGCCGCAGCGCGACGTCGCCGCGCGCGACCCATGTTTCGCTACAGGCAGGCCGGCACCTGCGATCACAAAAGCTGCTGCTGTTGAAATATTAAAGGTCTTTGCAGCGCTTGATCCAGTACCCGCTGTATCGATAAAACGCACGTGATGCGATCGTAATGGCAGCGCACGATCCCGCATTGCTTCGGCGATTCCTGCGAGCTCATCGGAGGTCTCACCCTTTACGGCCAGACTGGTGAGCGCGGCCGCTATCTGCGCGTCGGTAGCAACAGGATTAAGCAGGCACTCTAGAAAATTTCCGGCCTCAACACGGCTGAGATTCTCGCCGCGCATCAGGCGCAGAGTTAGTTCACGCAGCTCGAAATCGCCGATCTCGCTTGCACTGCATCCGCGTTTGACCGTCGGTGGCCTGATCTGTTTCGCCATCGCGAGCGCTTTTGCCATTGCACGCGCTTTATTAACGGATTCCTCGTATTCCGATTGTGGATTTGAGTCGGCGACGATGCCCGCGCCGGCTTGAAAGTATGCTTTTCCATTTTTCAGGACCGCGCAGCGCAACCCGATGCAAGAATCCACATTGCCGTCGAATCCAAAATAGCCGATCGCGCCTGCGTAACAGCCACGTCTGGTCCCTTCCAGTTCGCTGATGATTTGCATGGCTCGGATTTTCGGCGCCCCGGAGACAGTTCCTGCGGGAAATGTTGCTTTGACCAGGTCAAAGCCGGTGGAGCCCGTGCGCAGGCGACCAGTGACATTCGAGACGATGTGCATGACGTGGCTGTAGCGCTCGATATCCATCAACTCCGTCACGCACACCGTGCCGTAGTCTGAAACCCGACCGACATCGTTGCGCGCCAGATCGACCAGCATGACGTGCTCGGCGCGTTCCTTTGGATCGGCGAGTAGTTCGGCAGCGTTCCTCTCGTCTTGTGCGGAGGTGGCACCGCGCGGGCGCGTGCCGGCGAGCGGGCGAATCTCCACCGTATCGCCAGTCAGCCGGACATGCATCTCCGGCGAGCTTCCAACAAGCGCAAAATCCGCGTCGAATTTGAGACAAAACATGTACGGCGAGGGATTGATGAAACGAAGACACCGATAGAAGTCGAGCGGGTCGCCGCTGAAATCGGATTCGAACCGCTGTGACAAGACAACCTGGAAGATATCGCCTGCGCGAATGTATTCCTTGGCTCGTTCCACTGCGCGCTTGAATTCGACCGGACGAAAATTGCTGTGAGCCGGTTGCGTTTCGGGATCTGCAGGTGGAACAAGCGGAAGATCGACCGGTTTCGCAAGCTGGCGCATGATCGCGCGGATCGAGTCTGTCGCTCGCGCATAGACTTTTTCGAGCGAGCCGTCTTCAAGGAATGCATTTGCGACGATCTTCAAAGTTCGCAGCCGATGGTCGAAGATGAGAAGGATGCTCGTAATCATGAAGACTATTTCGGGCAATTGCAGTTCATCGCGCTCCGCTATCGGAACTTTAGGTTCGAAGAAATGGATGGATTCGTAGCCGAGGAAACCAACAGCGCCGCCGCTGAATCGCGGCAGTTCTGGGCGCGAGACAAATTGATAGCGCGCCATCAATTGCCGGATCTCATCCAGTGAATCGCCTGTTATTTCGACTCGCCGCTCGTTTCCTGATTCGACGATTTGCAGTTCGTGTCCGTAGGTTTTTATCACTACCCGCGGATCGATCCCGAGGAACGAGAAGCGTCCTGAAACGTCGTTCTTCTCAGTCGATTCGAACAGGAAGCTGTAGCTCGCCTCGGGCGAGTCTAACTTCTTGAATGCCGAAACGGGCGTTTCGTTATCGGCGATAAACTCTGCGAAAATCGGGATGACGTTGCCGCGTCCGCGCTCACGAGTCCAGTCGGAGTGATTGCGTTTCATCAAACTTTGCTTGCGTCGATATCTCCTTCTGGAGGGTAGGTGATCGGGTGCGCCGTGCGTTCAGAACCCTCACCTATCCTTCCCTTGCACGAAGGGAGGCGACAACGCGGCGATCTGAGGAGTTTTCTAAGCAAACTCTGTGACCGTCATCGTGTGAGAAACGGGCGGAATTTTGCCGTCGCGTGATTGATGAATTGCACGCCATACATGGGGAACTCGCGATGACGCAATGCCATGATTTCGCCGTCGTCGCTTTCCGCGATGATCTCAAGACACGCGGGAAAGGAACTCCGCTCGACGACCAGCGAGTGGTATCGACCGGCGTCAAACGGCGCGGGTAAACCAGTGAAGAGACCGCTTCCGTTGTGCCTGATCGTGGATGACTTCCCGTGCACAAGACTGGCAGCACGTACGATCTTTCCTCCATGCGCTTCGGCGATGCATTGATGTCCAAGACAAACGCCGAGGATAGGAACTTTCGCGCCAAAGCGAAGGACTATGTCTTTGCTAATTCCCGCTTCGCGTGGCGTGCAAGGCCCTGGCGAGATACAAATATGCTCGGGCGCTAACGCACCGATTTCATCCAGTGAGATTTCGTCATTTCGCTTAACAAAAAGCTCGCAGCCGAGCTCGCCAAAATATTGGGCAAGGTTGTAAGTAAAAGAGTCGTAGTTATCGATCAAGAGGAGCATTGGTTGCGACTCGTTAGGCGACTTTGGTTTCTAATCGACTCTGGTTTACGATCGGAGTGGTAACCTCGCGGATCGCGCGAACTTCTCCAACAAGCTGCGCATACTCCGAGGGTGTTAGAGCTTGCGCCCCATCTGAAAGGGCGAGCTCTGGATGGTTGTGGACTTCCACCATGAGTCCGTCCGCTCCTACAGCTACGCCTGCCCGCGCGAGGGGAGTAACCATGTACGCGCTTCCTGTGCCGTGCGATGGATCCACGATCACCGGCAAATGAGAAATTCGCCGGATCGCCGGGACACAGGCGAGATCGAGCGTGTTACGCGTATGCTGGGTGAAAGTCCGAACGCCGCGCTCGCACAAGATTACGTTGTAATTGCCCTCCGCCATGATGTACTCCGCTGCGAGCAACCATTCTTCGAGTGTTGCCGCCATTCCTCGCTTTAACAGGACCGGCAGTTGCGATCTTCCAGCCCGCCTGAGGAGCGAAAAGTTCTGCATGTTACGAGCGCCGATTTGAATGACGTCGCCATACTGTTCGATCAGATCGACATGAGGTTCTTCCAGTGCTTCGGTGACGATGTTTAATCGAAACGCCTGGCGGATCTCGGTTATGATTTCCCAACCCTTTTCACCCAGACCTTGAAATGCGTACGGGGACGTTCGGGGTTTCCACACGCCGCCCCGAAAGAAGCGCGCGCCACTTTTCTGCACAGCTTCGGCCACGGCGAATGCCTGATCGTGGCTCTCGATCGCGCACGGTCCCGCAATGATCGCGAGTTCATCTCCTCCGATGGTGGCGTTCCCAACGCGCACGACTGTCTTTTCCGGACGCAGATCAAGCGTGATTAACTTGTATGGCTTTGTAA
>JAALOD010000057.1:6517-20041 GCA_013372845.1 Candidatus Udaeobacter sp. | reverse complement strand
ACTCTATTCAACCTGCAAACCACGACCGCGAAGATCAAAGAGGGGACGTCGCATCTCAAGGGCGTGAAGATTGCGATCATGGGTTGCATTGTAAACGGGCCCGGAGAAATGGCCGACGCCGATTTTGGTTATGTTGGCGGCGCACCAGGTAAGGTGAATCTCTACGTCGGCAAGACTGCGGTGAAATTCAACATTCCCGAAGCAGAAGCAGTGGATCGGCTCAAGGATTTGATCCGCGAGCATGGAAAATGGGTCGAGCCTGTACGCGGCACAGCCGCGCTCGAACCCACTTCATAGCATACCGCGATTGTCAATCCCAAAAGCGTTTTGGGGGCGATTGACGGGTGCCTCTAGAGCCATGGCTCTGGATTGTTCGCATAAGCCGCCACGTCGTGCATTACAAAAATATAAGGTTAAAAAACTTGACCTGCTTTTCGTGACGGCAACAGACTCGTTCGTCAGAAAACTGTAGGAAAAAAAACTCCAACTCCAACGTCAACTTCAGCTAACAAAATATGAAAACTCTCCGACGAATCAGTAAAAATCGTGCGTTTACACATGTTCGCATCCTGGCTGCGGTTCTCCTTGTCCTGGTCGCGGCAGCATTGCTATTTCTGGCGGCATCGCCGCCAGCTGTTGCTCAGCGGAGTGGTCGCCCGCAACTTCTAACTCCAAAATTCTCCACAGCCGTCGCCTTTGATGTGTCGCCGGCTCTCCGCAGTTTGCCGCGGATTGCGAGGCCTTTGCCCTTCCCACCCGGCGCAATATTGGAGGTGCGGCCGGAGCGGCGAAAATCAGAAGGCCTACAGGCCCATCGAGTCCGGCCGTACCGTGCCGATGGGGTACGTCAGCTGTTCAGCCTAACTCCAACCATCCCGGCTCCGTTGCTTACTTTCGAGGGAATGTCGAACCAGGACAATTTCAACATCTTTGGCGGCCGGGTAAATCCGCCCGACCCGGTAGGCGATGTTGGCCCGAATCACTACGTGGAAATGATCAACCTCGTTTACGCGGTTTTCGACAAAGCAGGCAATTTACTAATGGGCCCGGTTGATACCGGTTCGCTCTGGGCGGGGTTCCCAATCGAAGACTGCACTGACCCCTCGGGCGACCCTGTCGTACTCTACGACCAAACTACCGACCATTGGATCCTGAGTCAGTTCACGACGCGCGGACTCGACGATCCAACGCTGCCCTTTTACAACTGCGTGGCGGTTTCGCAGACCGGCGACCCCACAGGCGCCTACTATCGCTACGCTTTCATCACTCAAGCGGACGAGGTCGATGGCGGCTACTTCTTCCCTGATTACCCGAAGTACGGCGTGTGGTCGAATTCGTATATCCTAACGACACGGGACTTCGGGTTGATCGACAGGTACGGGATCAGCGTCTACGCGCTCGAGAAGAACAAGATGGTGAACGGCGAGCCGAACGCGCGCGCAGTCCAGTTCTTCCTGGAAGCCAACGTGACCCCGACGGGCACCGTGCCACTGGAGCTTGTCGGTGATGGTCTCCTCCCGCCCGACATCGACGGTAACCGCCGGCCCATTAATGGCGCTCCGGCACCGATTGTAGGCACGCAGGACGATGCTGCCGGCTATGGCGCAACATTCGACGCACTCAACATTTGGGAGCTGAGTATCCAGTGGAAGGCGAACCCCGTGGCTTCGCTCGTGCTTGCAACACAGCTGCCCACTGCGCCTTTCGACTCGATCTATCCTTGTGCGCCAACGTCCCGCGACTGCCTGCCGGAGCCCGGAATCGTTAACCCTGCGCAGTACCTCGACATCTTGTCGTACCGGCAGCGGCCGACCTACCGGCTCGCTTACCGGAACTTCGGCATGTACGAGTCGCTCGTAACCAACCAGTCGGTCGAGGCGGCGCCCGGCGTTGCCGGCGCCCGGTGGTACGAGATCCGGAGGACAGGCAGCAGCTACAGCATCTATCAGCAGGGAACGTACGCTCCGGGCGATGGTGTCCATCGCTGGATGGGCAGCATCGCGCAGGACAAGAAGGGGAATATGGCTCTTGGCTATAGCGTAGTAAACGGAGTAGATGTCTTTCCTGGCGTTCGCTACACGGGAAGACTCAGTGGCGATGCGTTGGGTCTGATGACTCTGGGCGAAGCCACGATCATCAACGGCAGTGGCGTGCAGACGACCACAAATTCGCGCTGGGGAGACTACACCTCGATGAACATCGACCCCAGCGACGACTGCACGTTCTGGTATGTGAACGAGTATTACACTTTGGCTGGACAGGCTTCCAGTACAGCAGGCTGGCAGACCCGAATCGGTACTTTCAAGTTGCCGGGCTGCAACTAGCGGAAACCACACGGCAGCTTGGAGCGCACATCAGCTCTGCTATGATATTTGGGATCGCCCATCCTGGGCGATCCCAAATTTTTTCTGACGGCAATCTTCTCTTCGGTCGGTGAAATTCAATATTCCCGAAGCGGAAGCGGTAGACAGGCTCAAGGATTTGATCCGCCAGCATGGCAAATGGGCTGACGCCGCCCCGCAGGGGAGCGCTTTGGAAACAGTTTCCTAGCAGCTCCATTCGATCTGCGGAAGTTTGACTCCTCTTCGGTCTCTGCGATACTGCTCGCTTCTCTCCCCGGAGAACGACTCTTCCATGGATAAAATCCGTAATATCGCCATCATTGCGCACGTCGATCACGGCAAGACGACGCTCGTTGATCAATTGCTGCGACAATCCGGCACGTTTCGCTCCAATCAAAAGATTGAGGAGCGCGTAATGGATTCAATGGATTTGGAGCGCGAAAAAGGAATTACAATTCGCGCCAAGAACGCGTCTTTTCAGTGGGAAGGTCACCGCATCAACATCGTCGATACGCCCGGCCACGCCGATTTCGGCGGCGAAGTTGAGCGGATCATGAAAATGGTGGACGGCGTGCTGTTAGTCGTCGATGCCCATGACGGACCGCAGGCGCAGACGCGCTTTGTTTTGCGCAAGGCGCTGGAAAACAAACTCAAGGCCGTCGTCGTCATTAACAAGATCGACAGGGAAAACGCGCGTCCACACAAGGTCCTCGACCTCGTATTCGATTTGTTTGTGGAGTTGAAGGCGACCGACGAACAACTCGACTTCCCAATCATCTACGCCAGCGCAAAGAACGGCTTCGCCACGCGTGAGCTGCAGGAAAAGTCCGAAGACATGACACCGCTTTTCGAAGCAATTGTACAACATGTGCCGCCGCCGAAAATTTCAACCGAGCCATTTTTCCAAATGCTCGTATCGAACCTCGATTACAGCGATTACCTTGGGAGAATTGCGCTGGGGCGCATCGTAAGCGGTCGCGTCGCCGTCGGCGATCCAATCGTCTGCATTCACCGCGACGGCCGCCGCGAACGAGCTACTGTCACTGCCCTGTTCACCCACGAGGGATTAGAGCAAGTTGAAATCAAGCACGCGAACGCCGGCGATATCATTGGGCTAACCGGTTTCGAGGATATTTTCATCGGCGAAACCCTAACCGATTGCGAGGAACGCGCGCCACTTCAGTTCGTCGATATCGATCCACCAACAATTCGCATGCGCATTCTCGTCAACGATTCGCCGTTTGCTGGGCGCGACGGAAAATTTGTGACTGCGCGGCATATTCGAGAGCGCTTAGTCCGAGAAACGCGGAGCAACGTTTCGCTTCAGGTCAACGACACCGAAACCGCAGGCGTATTTGAGATCAACGCGCGCGGCGAAATGCAAATCGCAATCCTGGTGGAGCAGATGCGCCGCGAAGGATATGAACTGATGGTCTCGCGGCCCGAAGTGATTTTTGGGCGAGCTGCCGATGGTGCCCTGCTCGAACCACTTGAAAATCTGTATGTCGATCTCCCCAATGAAAATCTCGGCGACATCCTGCAATCCATCGCTAATCGCAAAGGCGAGATTCTCGGCATGGACCATCACGCGTCGCGTGTATCAATCGAAGCGGTCATGCCGACGCGCGGCTTGATTGGATTCGAGACCGATCTGGTCAACCTGACTCGCGGACAAGGATTGATGAGTCACCTTTTTCGCGAATACGCGCCGTTCAAAGGCGAAATCGGAGGACGCGGGCGTGGTGTAATGGTGTCGATGGAATCCGGGATCAGCACTGCTTACGCACTCAACAGTATTCAGGAGCGCGGCCGGCTTTTCATTGGGCCGCAGGAGGACATCTACGAGGGAATGATCGTAGGCGAAAACGCGCGCCCGGAGGATTTAGCAGTCAATCCGTGCAGGGAAAAGCACCTCACCAACATGCGCAGCCAGGGCGAAGGCAAAGGAATTCAACTGGAAGCGCCACTGCGGATGAGCTTGGAGCGCGCGATCGAATACATCGACATGGACGAGTACGTCGAAGCGACACCAAAATCGCTTCGTATGCGCAAACGAATTCTGGATGCGACCGCGCGGAAACGCGCTGCCGCAGCCGCCGCGTAATCTGCGGCGCCGCGATTGCCGATTTATTCGACGGTGATCGTTTCTTCGGCGGTCCCGACGCGACTGACGGCGCGCACATGCCACTCGCCGGGCGAAAGCTGCCAGAAAAATCTGCTGTTTTGTTGAGGAGAAATTCGCTCGTTGTTAACGAACCACTCTATGTCGCTGGCCGCCGCCGCGGTAAGTTCGACCATCTGTTGCGAGGGCGGCAGGACGGAATCGACCTCGTAATGCGCGTTCGGCGGCGGACTGGTGATGCGAAAATCGCTGCGGACATGCGCGCCAATCGTGTTGTCTCGGCTCGCGCACCAGCGGCTGTATGCGTCCGGTAATAGCAATTTTCCATCACTTGCAAAATAATCTCCTGAATCTTCGCGCGGTTCCGTTCCCACCAGAAATAGTTCGCTCAATTTTGCCGAACTGAAACGGGACGGGAGCAACCCTGTCGCCTTGCAAATTTCGCGGCGCACCAGTCTTTCGTTCTCAATCGGCGGATCAAGAGGATGATCGCGCCGCAGAAGCTCCTGTATCACCGCCGCCCAGAGGGGCGTTGCCGCGCGCACGGCGAACATATCGCGCATTGGGCGTCCGTCGAAATTTCCTGCCCACACTGCCACCGTGTGCTCTTTGTCGAACCCAACAGTCCACGTATCGCGGAAACCGCTGCTCGTTCCCGTCTTTGCGGCTATGCGTTGCTCGAATGCCAGCGGCGATCGCGGCCCAAAACTTTTCTGTCGCGCGTCGTTATCGCACAAGATGTCATTGATGATTGCGGTCGCCTCCTTAGAGGCGATGCGCGTCAACGGCTGATGTTCCGCCGCTAAGAATTTTGCGCGCATCGCGGTCCCGCCTCGGGCCAGTCCCGCATACGCAGCAGCAAGATCGACAAGTCGCGTTTCGGCATTTCCCAAAACAAAACCGGCGCCGTAGTCCGCCAGGCCCTGCGGAAAATCGAAGCCACATTTTTGGAGCTGATAAAATGCCGGACGCGCGCCGAGCCGGCTCAGGGCGAATACCGCCGGCACATTAAGCGAACAGCCAAGCGCTTCCCGCAAACGCACCGGCCCAAGATAATGATGATTGTAATTTTGCGGATCGTAATCGGCGTATTCATCGCGAATTGCGTCGGGCGTGTCCGGCAGCAAACTCGCAGCGGTCAGCAGCCTCTTGTCGATCGCGTCGAGGTAAACGAACGGTTTCAGCGTAGATCCACAACTGCGCGGTTGCGTCGCACCGTTGATTTGCGAAACCGCGTAATTCTCCGAGCCAACCATGGCGCGAATTGCGCCGGTAGCATTTTCGACAACCACCACCGCAGCCTGCGTGATGTCGTGTCTATTTAATGCCGACAAATGTGAACGAACCAAACGTTCAGCCGTCGCCTGCAAATCGAGATCGAGCGTTGTTCGTACCGTGCCGCGTAATCCCGGGTTTCGACCGACCACTGCATCGACGAAGTGCGCGGCAAGGCGCGGCGGATCGGTATGCGCGATTTTCGGTGGCCGTGCGAGCAACGATTGCTGATCACGCGTGATGACTCCCAGCTCAACGAGCCGTGCGAGCGATCGACTGTATTTCCGGTTTGCTTGCTCGGGATGTCGCCACGGATTGAATCGCGTCGGCGCTTGAGGCAAACCGGCGAGAAAAACCGCTTCGCTCAATGTGAGATCTCGCGCCGGTTTGTCGAAGTATGCTCGAGCCGCGGCTTCCGGCCCGATTCGCCGATTGCCATAACTGCTGCGATTCAAATATTCGGCGAGAATTCTTTCCTTGCTCCACCGGTGTCCGAGCTTCCACGCGATGATGCCTTCGTACAATTTCCCACTCCAGCTGCGCTGCCGACGGCCGGTCGCTAGTTTCACGAGCTGCTGCGTAATGGTTGATGCTCCGGAAACAAGATGACGCGATCGCAAATTGCGCGTGCACGCCGCAGCTATTGCATGCCAGTCAATGCCGCTATGGTTGTAAAACCGTCGATCTTCCAATGCTACAGTAATGCGCGGCAACCACGGACCCATCTTCTCAAGCCTGATCGGAAATTGAGTTCGCGCCTCAGGCGACGCGAGCTCAGCAATTTCGCGACCGCGACAATCCAAAAGCGTCAAGGTTCCAGAGGGCGGTCTCCTTAGTCTATCAGGGATTGAAATCCACCAAACGACCGCGGTTGCGATCATGAAGAACATCGCCGTCCAAATTACAAATGAGCGGCGAGGCAGAACTAATCGGCCGAGATAACGCATAAACTTGAAGGCGACAGTCCCGAGAAACGGCTGTCGTACATTGGCTCGACTTGTGTGGCAGGCCAGCGGAACGTGCCTGCGGCTGTTGCGCGCGCCAAAACTGAATAGGTGCCCGAGCCTGGATCGAATACGTCAAAGTACAGGAGCGCCGAACGATCGCGCATCTCGGAGTAGGACAACTCAAGTAAACGATCCTGCGGATCGGCGAGCGGAAGTTGGAAAAATTTTCCGACGAGCGCGAGATCGGGATTGACTATTTCCAAGCCAGCGGGCAACGAATCTTCGAGCGCCACATAATTTTGAAGTTTCCGCGAGTAGACGCGGTAGGTGATGAGCAATTGATCGCCCAGCTTCACCGGCGCATTGGAAGTACCGACGCGACCTGGGTCGGTCAGATTTTTGACGACGCGCTCGATTCGAAATCCACGATCCACGCGATCGGTATCGACTTCCTTGGCCGAGTATTCGGCCTGCAGCAAAAACGTAAGCGCGCTTTGATTGAGCCCTTTGACCACAAGATCATCGTCCATTCTTCGGTCGAGCCATGCGATCGAGCGTCCATTCTTGGAACTTACGCCCGGCGGCTGCGTTGCGTCCAAAGGCGGCGCCGCTTCCGTGCCCAGCATTGATTTGAACGCTAGCAAAAGCCAAAGGTTTTCCTGCGTCGAGAGCGATCCCGCAGAATCCATCAACTTGGACATGCGATCGCGCGCCTGCTGTTTTCTTTGCTTCGTCCAGGTAGGCGGTGCCACGACATCAAACGCAAGCGCGCGCATCGCCTCGGCGCGCGTCGTGGAAGTGAACGTTGCCGGATTAAACGCGCGCTCTTTTATGGGTACGTCGATTTCCCGCAGCAGTTGCTCCTGCTCGCGCGCCATGATCTTTTGCCTATGGAGAGCGATTGCCAGCAATGCCCGGTCTTCATCGCTGCCTTGGTTGCGGTAGAGATACAGCTCGTGGGACTCGTTCGGGAAATCATCATGGCTCTCCGATTGCGTAAGCACAAAGAGGGCAAAGCACTTTTCAAATCGCGACGTTGGGAGCTGTCCTTTCAGGATTTTGGTTACCGCGCCGCTAAGTTTCTCCTGTAACTCGGGAGGCGCTTCGAACCCAGCGTTGACGGATTCGTTCACAGACCACAGCGCCTGGCAGGTAACGAAACCGTTCCCTGTCCCACCACCGGGCCAGTACGGGAGCATCCCGTCGCTCAGGAGTGAATCGGCATACTGTTTCATCCCGCGCTCGAGCGTGGCCCGATATTCGACGTCGCGTTCCTGCAAATCGGGCAAATACGCCAGCAGATTTGCCATTAAGCTGTAGCCCAAAAGCTTCGTCGAAATTTGTTCGAAACAACCGTGAGGATATTGCAAAATCACGGGCAGACCTGAGATCTCCGGCAACCAGGGCGAAGTGGAAATCGTCGCAGCAAATTGGCCGCGACCATGCTTCCACACTTCGGGCATCGACCGGCGCGCATCAAATTGCGGTCCGTTAAACGAACCGGCCACGCTCTCCCTGCGAATAACCGTCGGCGCCTGGACGGGGAGCGTGATCTCCACCGCGTCCGACATCTGTTTGTTAGATTTCGAAACCGCTTCGAAGCGAACTTTTGTAGGCGCAAGATCGGCGTCGGTCACTTTCGCTTTAAAACGGAACACAACTGGCGCGTCGCGTGATGCGGACTGCATTGGGTCATCCGTGCCGAGTAATTTCAGGCTTGCATCCGTGACACAGCGGGCCTCGATCTCATCGCTGTCAGTAAAGTTTTGCCGCACTACTGCGCGCAACTCGATCTCGTCGCCATCGCGCAAGAAACGCGGCAGCGCTGGATCGATCAGGAGCGGTTTCGAAATTTTTACCGTCTGTGTCGCGTCATCGCCAAATTGGTTCGCTTTCGTCTGACCGACGGCAACGATGCGATACGTCGTCAGGTTGTCCGGCGCGACAAATTCAAACGCCACCTTGCCGGCGGCGTCAGTTTTCAAGCTCGCCTGCCAATACGCGAGCGTGCGAAATTCTTTTCGGACATTTTTTGTGTTTGTGATGGCTTCCTCGCCACCGCCACCGATGGTGAATCCTTTTTGCGTCAAACTCAGTTTCGCGAGATCATCGATGTAACCATGGAGGGCTTCATAAGTGCTCACGGAAAAAGGATTCTTCGGATAAAATTTTTCGCCGATTTGCGCCAACTTCCAGTCGCCCAGCGTGAGCACGGCGTCATCAACTGCAAACACCAAAAGATCCGCATCCGGCACCGGTTTATTTTCGGAAGTCACCACCACCTCGCCCCGCACCAGTTCACCCGGTTTTGCAGTCGCGCTTTGGAGATGCGGAGCGATCTTCAATTCGCGATCGGGTCGGCGCACTTGGATGTCACTGTAAGCGAAGCGTTCTTTGGGTAGTTCTTTATCGCCGCCGGGCTTAACGAGATAGATCGAGACGGTCGCGTTTGGCGCGTATTCTTTTTTGACTGGCAACTCGACCCGGCCCGCGTTGCCTTTTACTGGAATAAGAAGTGTGTCTAGCACTTCATCCGTCTCTACGGAGACCCACGCCACACCGCCAAATGGCGCTTGTATCGTGAGTGCTGCTTTGTCCCCCGGTAGAAATGGCTCGGCGCGATGCTCGATTTTAAACGTCGTCTCATTGATCACCGGAAGTTCGGCCGGTTTCTCACCCGTGACGGTCGTTTCGTCGCTGACCACCGGGGTCTTGATTTTTGTGGCATTAACTGCAACCACGTAACGGCCTGTCTCGCTAGTTGGGAAAATCAGGTCAGCGGGCGTGTTGGCTTCCCGGGACGCGACTTTGGTAAACTCGTCTGTATTGCGATAGCGATAAACAAACGGCGCGATCTGCTCCTTAACCGTCTTTGTGGTGATATGGAACAGATCGGCCCGAACTGGAACTCCGTTGACCTTGTGGTCCTTGGGGTCAAGCGCGTCGATCTGAACTTTCACTCCGGCCTGCGCGGAGGCTGCGGCGGGCAGGCCAGCGGGCTCGGTATCCTGCTCGTTAGATCGAACGCCGAGCCGCGTTTCTGACGATAACAGCGTCGCCGTGTCTCCACCGGTAAGCGTTTGCCCATCGACCGAGGTTACGTCCGCCCGCCAAACCACACTCACGCGCCCAACGGCTGGATTGTCTTTGAATGGCGATTCACAGGCGAGCATCACAAACCCCTGCGCGTCGATTTGCGCGTCGCCTTCAATTGTTTTTTCTACCTCGCCGTTTGGATCAAGCGATGGACCAACTTCAACGTAGGCATTGAAACGCTTTCGAGAAACATAGGAATCCTCTTCGCCGCCGCCACCGTACTCGGCCGACGTTGTCCAGGTCGCCTTCCAATGCACGCGCGCACTGGCATTTGGCGCGCCATGGAAATAGACGGAGGAAACTCGAGCGTGCGCGGTCGTCCCGACTTCAGGCGTAGTTGCTTCCACAAGAACCGAGAAGAGGGGTACGCGATATTCCTGGACACTGATGGTGTTCGTGCCTTCGTAATCGCGGCCGGCAACGCTGCAACGAATCTCATAGCTGCCGAGTTTCGCTTTGTCGGGAACATTCCATTCCGCTTCCCACCCGCCGTACGAAGAGACGGTCGTATCGCCCTCGCCAAGAATGCGACTGCCGTAGCCTTCCGTGACGGTCCAGTGCACTTCGGCGTCACCGGGAATGGTGAGTCCAGCGTCATTCGCATCGCGCACCAATCCTTTGATTTTCACGGTCTGGCTCGGCCGATACAAATTACGGTCGGTGATGATTTCCACCTGCGGTCGTCGTCCAGAGCGGGCGTAATCACTTCCTGATGGATACGATGTACCGTCGACAAATTGCAACGCCGGGCCCGTTGCTGTATCCGCAATGAATAGATGCGCGTTCTTCGCTTTGGCGTCATACGATCTCGGGAAAAGCGAGTCCTTTGCGAACTGGGCGATGCCGTTCTTGTCGGTAACAGCCCGAGCGAGCTCGATATTGTCCTCGGTAACTGCCCGAACCGCGACACCTGCTACGGAGGTGGCGTCGGACATCTTCGCCAGACGCATGATGTCCGTTGTTGGTGTTCGTTTTTGCGTTAGCAGATAGTCGTTCGCGCAAATGATCGAGCGATTCCCGACCATTCGCCCATCAGGGAGCATCGCACTTGCTTCGAACAGATACGCGCCGGCAAACCCTTCGTTTCCCGGCGGAGTGCAATGTACGTCGCGCCGCGTTTCTGCGTCGCCACTGGTTGCATCGAAGGTGCCAGTGGCCGATACCGGCAGTTGAAGGGCGTCAACGAGCAATTCGGTTTGGAACTCTTTCGCGAACCCTGTGCGCGGATTGATTACAACTTTCCCGGTGACGGGATCACGGGCGTCGCTTTCAAACTCTCTGACCCGCGCCGTAACTGTCGACAATTTCTCTGCCGGGATACGCGCCAGTTTCCAGGTCACCTGCGGCGTGTTGACCTGGAAAAATGCAAAGCGCAATTCCTGGCGCGCACGGGCAAACACCTGTGAGGATGGAAAGATAAGACACGACTCCTTGGGCCGGAACGTCGCTCCCCAGCGCGATTCGGCAGCGAGTCCGTAACCGCGATTGCCCTTTAGGTCTGGTGAGATTGTGACTCGGTAGCGCCGAGTGCGATCGAAAGTCCCGGTGATCTCGATCTCGTCTTTGCTCGCCAGCAGCTTCATTTTTTCCACCGCAGGCTCGACACGGATTCGCTCCGGCGTCACTTCCACCGGATCGATGTCGTCGTTAAACTTGATGCGAATCGATGGTTCCTCGAGCGCGTGATTGAACGCCGCGACCCATTCTACCTCGAGCGGTTCAGTTTTCCCGACCGGGGCTACTTGCAAATAGGGAAGCGGCCGCCGGCTTTTCGGCTCGACCAAGCCGTTTATGATGAGATCAAACGTGCGTCCAACCGGAAGCGGTTCGCGCGGCGCGACTCTGAATGATGTCGCCTCGATGCCGAAACCTTGCGCGGTTTTCTCTTCGTCCCTCAGAATCATTTCGACTGGGAAACGCACTCGCGAGTCGCGGTCTTGAAAATAAATGTGTTCAGCCGCGTCAGCGAGACGAACGGCATAAGTTGATTCGAGATAAATTTGCGGCCGCGCAGGCAATTGCTCCCGCTCGCTGGCCTCGGTCGAAATCGAAAAATCGGCCGTACCGAATTCGGCGCTCCAATCCTTCACCACAAACGGTTTGGCGGTGGCGTCTTTAAGTCCCGGAGCGAGTGTCAGTCGATGGTGCGCGCCCGCGACGACTCCGCTGATCGTGAACACGCCCTCGGTCTCACTTTTCCAGAGAAACGAGCCTTCGAGTTTCGGCGCGCTTACAAACGGAGGAGGCTGATTACCTACATCAATTAGATCCGGCGAAACCATCCCCAATGGGAACGTGATCGTGATCGTGTCGCCTTCGGCAATTTTGCCGCTAGACGGTTCGATGACGATGCCGCCCGCATCAGGTTTAGCGTTCGAGGTTTCTTTCTCTTGATCGTCGTCCGCGCCCGCCGCGGCGAGCAGAGACACCGCGAGAGAGCACGCTGCAAGAAGGGAAAGCATTGTAGAGAATCGGCGCTTCATTCGTGTTATGGCCCCAGCTCCCGAATCCGGCGGAGATCGGCATCGGCCTCGCTAATCTTCCCAATCCGGCGCTGGCATTGCTCGCGCTCGCTCAACGCGAGAAGTGACTCATTAATTTGCAGCGAGCGTGTTTGTGATTGAATGGCGGCTCGGAAGTCTGCGCGCTGTCTTTCGAGAACACCGCGAAACGACCACTTCGCTGAATCGTTCGGGTCCAACTCTGTTGCGATGCGGGCGTGCGTCAACGCGTTCTTTTGCTCGCCCAAATCATCGAAGAGATGCGCAGCTACGAAATGCGCGTCGGCGGACTTCTCGTTGACCGCAATCGCGGCCTGGGCATCCGCCAGCGCCAGAGTGAGCTGTTGCAACGAACGCAAAACACCGGCGCGCGCCACAAGTGCCTCCACGTTTTTGGGATCCTGGGCAAGAAGCGCGTCATTCACGCCCAGCTCGAGCAGAGCCTGTTCGCTCACGTGTCCATCCTCACGATCGCGCGAGAGACGGCCTACTTGCAGCTTTGCCGCTTCCTCCGCGCTAGCCGTGTCCAGCAAAGCCTCCCCGGTTTGAATGCGCGCGCGCATCGACGCGGGCTGAAGCTTAAACGCGCGCTCGGCGTCGTCGAGCGCCAGCAGTGGCCGGCCGGCAACAGTGAAGACCCGCGCTCGCTGGAGGAAGAGCTCGAAATCGTTTGGCGATTTCGCAATCTCCGCGTCGAGTTCCTTGATGCGCGGCAGATATAGCTGCAAGCGTTCGAATTGCGGCAGCCATTCCTTCACTTGCGAATCCGTGGCGTCCATTTTGTTCGCTTTCTCGATGTCGGCATAAGCGGCATCCCAGTTGCTCAGACGAAGGAAAGCGACTGCGCGCGCGACGCGGCGCGCAGCCGAATCTTTCGCAGCAATTGCCTTTGTCCGATAAGCTGCGTGATCTTCCCAACGCGCCTGTGCCGCACACAAATCTGCCAGACTATCGTACTCGTCGGCGGCGTCGGATGCGGGCGGCTTCGTCGCGACGTAAGCGAGCCAATGCCGCTCCGCGCACTGATAATCCCTGCGCTTAAAGCATAGCGTGCCTTGAAAATCTTCAATCGCCGCGGGCGGATGCCGCACTGCTTTTTGCCACGCCCCGAGTGTTTGCTCCAGACGATCCAGGTCGTCCGTTTCCAGCTCAGTTTGCGCAAGTGTCTGCCAGATGTTGGAATCGGTCGGAGTGATGGCAAGAATGCGCCGGCTCAATTCGATCATCGCAGGCTTGTCCGC
>JAALOD010000057.1:0-6155 GCA_013372845.1 Candidatus Udaeobacter sp. | reverse complement strand
AACAACAGCTCGCAGCAGTGACTGCGGCGCCGGGTCCGCTACTCGTGATCGCGGGTGCCGGCTCAGGGAAGACGCGCACGCTCACCTATCGCGTGGCTTACTTGCTCGAAAACGGGATCGATCCTCGCAATATCCTCCTTCTTACGTTCACGAACAGAGCTGCGCGCGAAATGCTGGGCCGTGTGGCGAATTTGCTGCCGGTGGACGCCAGCGGACTCTGGGGTGGCACATTCCATTCGATAGGAAACCGGATCTTGCGCCGGCACGGCAGCGCCCTCGGCTACTCAAGCGCTTTCACCATCATGGACCGTGAAGATCAAAAGGATTTGATCGATGCCGTCGTAATCAGCGCAGGAATTGATCCGAAGGAGATTCGATTTCCGAAAGGTGATGTACTCGCGGAAATTTTTAGTTTTGTTGTCAATACGGAGAAACCGGTGGAGGAACTGCTTGCGGACAAGTTCCCCTATTTCCTGCCGCTACTCGAGAAGATTCAGGACGTTCGAGAGCGCTACGAAAAAAAGAAGAAGGCAACTAACTCGATGGATTTCGACGACTTGCTGCAAAAGACGTTGTCGATGTTTCAACAGCACGAACGAATCGCGGAAATTTATCGGCGGCAGTTTCAGTTTATTCTCGTCGATGAATACCAGGACACGAACAAGATCCAGGCTGATCTCGTCGATCTGCTCGCACGCGACCATCGCAACGTGATGGTGGTGGGGGATGACGCGCAGTCGATCTACTCGTGGCGCGGCGCCAACTTTCAAAATATCCTCGAATTTCCAAAGCGTTATCCGGAGGCGCAGGTGTTCAAGATCGAGATGAATTATCGCAGCGTGCCGGAAATTCTGGAAGTAGCGAACGCGGCCATTGCCGCGAACGTTCACCAATTCCGCAAGCACTTAAGCGCAACGCGCGAATCAAAAGCGCTGAGGCCCGCCCTTGTGGCGCTAAACGATGGTGCGGAGCAAGCGCAGTTTGTGGCGCAGCGGATCCTCGAACTGCGCGATGAAAATGTTGATCTAAACGACATCGCGGTGCTCTACCGCGCGCATTATCACGCGGTCGAGCTGCAGCTGGAGCTGTCACGGCGCGGCATACCTTATCAAATCACCAGTGGCATCAGATTCTTCGAGCAGGCGCATATTAAGGATGTCACCGCGTTTATTCGCTTCGTAGCCAATCCTCGCGACGAAGTCGCATTCAAACGCATGGCGAAATTGCTTCCCGGCATTGGCAATCGCACCGCAGAAAATCTTTGGCAGAAGTGGGCGGCGGACGTTGTAGTCCGCCTGAGGCGGATCGCTGACCGCGGTTCCGAAAAAGAATCAGCGGCCGCTGTAGCCGCGGGCGCTGACCGCGCCGCGGGAACGACATCAACGCCGGCCGGGGTCAGCGATCCGCCTCAGGCGGACTACAGCTTCGGCGAACGCTTCCTGGCCATGAACGTTCCGGCGAAATCAAAGAAGGCGTGGGAGCAGCTCGCGCACACGCTGGACGAAATCGCTCCGGCTGGTCAGCCCAATATGCCATCGGAAATGGTCACGTCGGTGGTCGAAGCGATCTATGACGATTATGCGAAGGCGAACTTCACAAACTACGAGCTTCGCCGCGAAGATTTGAATCAGCTCGCAATCTTTGCGCGGCAGTTTAAGGACGTGCACGAATTTCTTTCGCAGTTGGCGCTGATCAGCAACGTTGATGCAGAAGCCGCGTCAACTCAGATAAGCGACAAAGAGGCCGTCAACCTTTCTTCGGTGCACCAGGCCAAGGGCCTTGAGTTTCACACAGTCTTCGTGATCTGGCTGACTGACGGAATGTTTCCGAGCAATCGCTCGCTCGATACACGCGACGCACTCGAGGAAGAACGGCGTCTATTTTATGTGGCCATCACACGCGCGCGCGACGAATTGTATCTCACTTATCCGCAAATGCGTCTGAGCGGAGGATATGGCGACGTTTTCCAGCGGCCCTCGCGTTTTCTGCAGGAAATCCCAAACGACCTCGTCGAAGACTGGCAAGTGCAGCGCCGCTGAGTTCATTAGTTTTCATTCCGAGCAAAGGGCAGCGAAGTCGAGAATGGAGCAGCCGGTAAGCCGCGACATGGGCGGGAAGCAAATGGCCAGTGATCATTTGGCCCAATCAGTCCACCGCGAACAGGATTCGCACGAATGTATGCCACTTTCTCATTCTCGCTCTCGTCATGTCGCAAACGACGATCGAAAAAATTCCGCTGCCATCGATCCCTCCAATTCGTGTCGTAATCCGCTTAAAATCGCGGATTAGGTTAGAAAGTTGGCCATCGCCTGGAACGCCAATCAACATGTGTAAATGATCGGGCATCAACAGAAGTAATTTCAAATACCACCGCCGCGACGTATGATAGCGTCGGGCTGTTTCAAACAGGATGCTCGCAACATCTTTCACACTGAGCTGATTTACACCGCGACGTTGGCAGCAAATTGTTACGAAATAGCTCGCGCCGAATCGTCCATAGAAATGAGCCGAATGGTTGAGCGGCTTTCGAACTCGCCGATTTGTTGCCGTGTTGCCCACGTGGACGGGCGATTGAAGTCATCGCCCCTACCTGATTGCGCGCGGCGTGCGGACGCCACGCTATTTCGGCGAGCGCGAATCGGCGTGCGTTTTGACGTCGCGTCTTTGCTTGTCCACCACGCGGCGTAGTTCGCGCTCCATCGTTTTGAACGCGTCGTGAATTACCTTGTTGAGCGGCTGGTGTGAGCCGTTGTCCGTCCGTCTTTCGTCAGCAACCAGCTCATGACCCCGCGCCACAGTCACATCGATGCGGCATCGGTAGGGATTCCCTTTTTGATGTGTGTGATTGGTTTGCTCGATGGCCACATCGCAGCGGTTGATATGATCGCAAAATTTTTCCAATCGCGCCGCATAATCCAAAACGAGATTGTCGATCTGGTCAGATTTTTCCAGACCCCGATACGAGATCTTAACAGGCAGTTGCATGATTAATTAGATATTAGTGAGCTCCCTCGCGTTGAGGGAATAAAAAATTCCGAGACTGGATGCTGGATACTTGATGCCTGATAGATGGAGGAATCGCCCCGCCTTTTCATCCAGTATCCAGTATCGAGTATCCAGCATCAGATCATTAAATTTGCTGCAACGAACGAAACCGCGAAACGAGTTTCGCCGGCTCTACTTTTACCAAATCTGATTTCACATGTTCGACAATTCGGTCGCGTACCGCCGCAGGAAGAAGATCCACAATCGCCCCGTGAATTTCCGCCGGCGCAGCAAACGACCAGCCTTCCTTTCCATCGAGTGAAACAATTTTTGTAATTTGATCGGCGAGCTCCTTATGAATGCGCCGGTCGATTTCGGTTGCCAAATGTGTTCGTTCGGCAATGGACCCCGGCCCATGATGACCCCCCGCGCCGTTGATCACAGGAAACCGCCCAGCCAAATCGCTCACTTTGTCCACGAATCTTCCGTGCGCGTCGGTGATGTTGAACGCCTGCACCAATTGCAGGCTCGGTCCTCGCGTCGGCGTCTCGTTCACCCGATATGCCTTTAACCCGCCCCGATCAGTGACGATGATAAGCGAGCTCGGTGTCATGACGAATCACTGACCAAAAATTTGGCCGCGCATCAAAATATGCGCTCTACATCTCTATAGACTAATTCGATTCTGGCAACAAGATTGCGTGCTGAATTTCTCTGCCATGCAACCGGCTATTCGCGGCGAGCGCGCTCTTCCTCCGCACTGAGCGGAGGAAACTTCACATGACGTTTCTTCCAGGATTCCTCGCGTGCCTGAGCTTGCGCCCCGCTTACGAGTTGAAGCAAGCAGCAAGCGCGACCGCTAAGATCGACGTCGTCGCCGGAGGCAAAGTTTTTTGGCGCAGCGAGGAAACCGTTCGGGTCCATTGTGTCGAGAATCAATTGCCACTCGAGATGCTCCTGGCCGGGGAGCACAAAAGGGATTGGTTCGTAGTGGGCATTAATCAGCAGTAGAAATGTGTCGTCGCGGATTGGTTCACCTTCAAAACTGAGAACATCGATCGTATCGCCACTGAGAAGCATGCCGATACAGCGAACGAATGGCGAAGCCCAGTCTTCGTCGCTCATCTCGCTGCCGCCAGGATTAAACCACATCACATCGCGAATCTCGGAACCGCGTATCCGCCGGCCCTGAAAAAATTTCGGCCGGCGAAAGACGGGATGCGCCTTGCGGAACGAAAGCAGCTTTCTCGTAAACTCCAGAAACCGATTTTGCTTTTCGTCGCGCGTCCAATTGAACCAGCTGATCTTGTTATCCTGGCAATAAGCATTGTTGCTGCCGTTCTGCGATCGTCCCCACTCATCTCCGCCGCTCAGCATCGGAACCCCCTGGGAAAGAAAAAGTGTGGTCAAAAAATTCCGCCGCTGCCGCTCGCGCAACGCGTTGATCTGCGGATCTTCGGTTGGACCTTCCGCGCCGCAATTCCACGAGAGATTGTTATTGTCGCCGTCTTTGTTGCCGTCACCGTTCGCCTCATTGTGCTTTTCGTTGTAGCTGACCAGGTCGTTCAGGGTGAAACCATCGTGCGCCGTGACGAAATTAATACTGGCGTACGGTCGTCGCCCATTGTGCTGGTATAGATCGGGACTGCCGGTGAGCCGGTAACCCATCTCGCCAACGCGGCCCTCGTCGCCTTTCCAAAAACTGCGAATCGTATCGCGATATTTGCCGTTCCATTCGGCCCAGAGCACGGGAAAATTCCCAACTTGATAGCCGCCCTCGCCCACGTCCCATGGTTCCGCGATTAGTTTCACCTGCGAGAGCACGGGGTCCTGGTGAATGATTTCGAAGAAAGCGTGCAGCTTGTTAACGCCGTCCCGATCACGGGCCAGACTCACAGCAAGATCAAAGCGAAATCCGTCCACGTGCATTTCCAAGACCCAATAACGCAGGCTATCCATCACCAATTGGAGCGTCCGAGGATGCAGCAGGTTAAAAGTGTTACCCGTGCCCGTGAAATCCAAATAGAACCGTGGTTTGTCCGGAAGCAGGCGGTAATAAGCGAGATTGTCGATCCCGCGGAAACAGAGCGTCGGGCCGAGATGATTTCCTTCGGCCGTATGATTGTAAACTACGTCCAAAATCACTTCGATGCCCGCGGCGTGAAGACTGCGCACCATTGATTTGAACTCGACGACTTGTTCGCCCATTTGCCCGCCGCTGGAGTACTGCGCATGCGGCGCAAAAAATCCGATCGTATTGTAACCCCAGTAATTCGTCAGGCCGCGATCGATTAAGACCTTATCATCGATATGCGCGTGTACGGGTAGCAGCTCGATCGCAGTTACGCCGAGCTTTTTGAAATAATCAATGGATGCCTGACTACCGAGCGCCGCGTAAGTGCCGCGCAATTCCTCGGGCACGTCGGGCCAAAGTTTGCTGAAGCCCTTCACGTGGAGCTCATAGATGACCGAACTGTGCAGCGGCGTGCCGGGCTTTTTGTCGCCCTGCCAGTCGAATCCGGTATCGATGACGACCGACTTGGGCACTCCCCACGCATCATCGCGAAAGTCCTGAGTCAGATCCTCCTTCTGGCCCCCGACGACGTAACCGAACATTTCATCGGACCAGCTCACTTCTCCGGCGATGGCTTTCGCGTAGGGGTCGAGAAGGAGTTTTGAACTGTTGAAGCGCAAGCCGTGTTCCGGGTCGTATGGGCCGGAGACGCGAAAACCGTACAACTGCCCTGGACGCACATCAGGCAGGAACACATGCCAAACCTGATCGGTGCGTTCGGTAACCGGAATGCGGACGTTTTCTTCAGTGGCTTCGATGCTGTCAAACAAGCAAAGTTCAACACCGGTGGCGTGCTCGGAAAAGATGGCAAAGTTGACACCGTTCCCCATCCACGTCGCGCCCAGAGGATAGGGGTAGCCGAGGAAAGTCCGTACCGAAGTCATAACGCGCCGCGCATTTATCCCGCATCGAGTCCCCGTTGGCAATCCGAATGGTGAAATCAATGAAGATCCTGCTGGTCATGGACAGGAGATTGACCCGTGTACGGAAAGCGACGCGAGGGCGCGTCGCACTCCAAAAGCTCGCGCAAAAACTAGAAGTGTCCGTATTGATTTTCGCACGAAGCGCTTTGGGAGTGCGAGGCGTCTTCGCATCG
>JAALOD010000056.1 GCA_013372845.1 Candidatus Udaeobacter sp. | reverse complement strand
GCTTTTGCCCTTGGCCCATAGGGGCGACTGTAAGGACGAGGACAGCTATAAAGAGTGCTCGTCTCATGTAGAGTTCTCCATACGTCTAACGAGAATTCGACCCAATTTTTGGGCCTTTCAAGAGAAATGTCCAATTTCTGGGTCTAATCCGGCTTGAGTTTAACTCGGGGAAAACGAAAATCATTGCCATGCCCCCAATAATAGCGAGCAGCCGGTTCCCGAACAAACCAAAATTGCTCGACCAGCGCGTAAAAGCTTCGCTTACGCGCCATGAGTGACGTCCATTTGATGCACTACGTTTATGTACTCCGCTCCCTGAGCGATCACGGACTTTACATCGGCTACTCGGCGAATTTGCGAAGACGATTTCAACAGCATATTAAAGGTGATTCGGTTGCGACTTCCTACCGCGGTCCTTGGAAGCTGATCTATTACGAGGCGTATCTAGACCAACATGATGCGCTAGGCCGCGAGAAATATCGCAAGAGTGGTGCTGGGAGAAGATTTCTCAAAGCTCAGCTAGCGCACTATCTTGGGAAAAATCCGATCAGATCCGTCGCCAGAACAGGCAGGACCTAGTAATACGTGGTGGGGCGCAGTTTCATGCTAGACCACGTGGACAAAGTCTTTACGTGGATGATTTACGCTCACGTGCTGAACAAGCCAGGAATCGGCGTGAGAAGTCCGCTGGACTAGCAGGAAAAGTCCGTTGGGGTTTACTTGGGTTCTGCTTTGGGTAACGGAAGGGAAGCCTGGCCAAACACGTAGCGCCAGCCTGTTGGAGTGCGGACATAAGTGTCGCTAAACCATAACTTATAGTCAGCTGGCTTACCTCCTTGAACGGACTTGATCCATAGGAGGGCAGTCACTACGGCTGTGTTGCCCCACACCCTGACTTTCTGTGTTCCCGGTTCCTCGTCCTGGCGTTCGTAGGTGGCTTCCTTCTTCCGAGCTGAGTCAAGCAGGTCGGCTTTGCTAAAGACGCTGCCGCGGCCTGTTACCAGGACGAAGTCGTCGGCTAAAATCTGGTCCATTGTTGTGGCATCGTTAGCTTTCACGGCGGCTTGATATTTGGTGTCCAACGCGGCGACGGCCTTCGCATCGTCTTCCGGAGAAGCGTTTAATTTGTGCGTTATGGCCAAAGCGAAAGCCAGGATAATCAGGATAAGCTTTATCAATATTCGGACGTTATAAGTTTGTAAGTCGACTTGCCGCCTAAATCCAGGGATCAATCTATCAAGAGAAAGCTAGATCGAAGGGCCCATCCAGAGATTCCTCGACTTCGCTCGGAATGACAAGCAAGGGACAGCGGAAAAGTTGGCTCGACTTTCGTTTCCGCGATTCTAATCTCGTTGGCCGTCAGGTATGTCGGCAGAAGAATTTCCCAAGAAAGAATTGGAGACGCTCTGGGCGCCATGGCGGGTGGAGTATTTCGAAAAGGAACCGCGCGACTTGAATTTTCTTTCCGCGGCGGCGCAGGCAAGCGATGACGCCGCGCATTTGGTGATCACACGGCGAAAGAATGCGTTCCTGATGATGAACCGGTATCCATATGCGGTTGGTCATTTGATGGCGGTGCCGTATCGCAAAACGGCGGAGCTTTCTGCGCTCGGGGAGAATGAGATCGTCGAGCTGTGGAATTTGGTCGCGCATGCACAGGCGCTTCTGCGCGCCACAACAAAGGCTCAGGGATTTAACATTGGATTAAATCTTGGTGAATGCGCAGGCGCGGGTGTGACGGATCATTTGCATATTCACATCGTCCCGCGCTGGAGCGGTGACACGAACTTCATGCCAATCCTCGCTGGAACGCGCGTGCTTGGTGAAGGGTTACGCGCGCTTTACGACAAGTTGATGGAAGCGCAGGCGAAGATCGACGCGAAATCGCGTCAAGAGATATGAACGGTTGGGTTGATGCGCCGCCACCAAGAAGGGGATTCGGTTGCTTCGGGCGAGGCTGTCTTATTCTTGTTGTGTTTGCGGTTGTGCTGGGAATCGCTTGCTTTGCTGGGATGTATTGGGGTTTACACCGGCACTCGGCAATTTTCCATGGCCTTTATTGGCTGACGAAAGCGCAAGCCATCGGTCAAGCGCCAGTGCCGGTACCTGCGTTCACCGCGTCGGACACGCAAATTCAATCCGTCCACGAGCTTTGTGAGGATTTCGAACAAAAGGCCCGAGCGGGTCAGCCCGCCGAGCTTGAGCTGACAGCGGATGACATCAATACTTTGATTGCCACCAATCAAGACGCGCGTGGCAAAATGTTTGTCTCGATTGATGGGGAGCGCTTGCGGTGCCAGGCGAGCGTTCCGCTAGGAGAATTTATCGGCCGGTCGGGTTATTATTTTAACGGCGACATCGGGATCGAACTAAAAAGCGCAGAGTCACTTGAGAATCCACAGTTGAACCGAATCACCGTAAACGGCGAGTCTGTTCCGCGCGATCTGTTGAATTGGAAATATCGGTCGAAGCGATTGCGAGATTATCTCGCCGATTATCGAAACGACTCCGGTGTCGGAACGATTGCAATCCGGGATGGCAAATTGATTCTACGATCGCGGACTGATTGAAGGTAAGGACGCTGCGCTGCGGCGTCCGGTCGGCGCGGCGCTCCGACCCTGCCAGTTATGGCTGCGAGAACGCACTCATGGCTCCGGCTTTGAAAGGGTGCCGGGTGCTAAGGCGGTGCCAAGTAAGGTAAAGATCTTGTCGCTCACGTTCCGGTAGCTGCCCTCGTCATCGAAAGCCTTGGAGCCGTAGGTGACCGCCACGGCTACTGCGAGCTTCTTTGAGGGCAGGTAACCCACGGTCGCGCCGCAGCCGGCGAAGCTCTTCGTTTGTGTGATCCAGGAACCGAGGTTTACCACACCAAGCCCGTAATTTTTTGCCTCGCTCATGTGGTAGCAGGCGGGACAGTTGGGATCGACCTTGCCGAAACCGATAAGATTCGGGTTCACTTGTGCAGCCAGCGATTCCCTGGAGAGGAGTTTGCCGGTACCGACTGCCTCCATGCTCTTCGACATGTCGGTAATATCCGTGACTTGGATCGCTCCCTCGGCCGTCGTCCACGAGGGATTCCAGAATGTCGACTCTTAGTAGAACGGAACCCCAGCCTTGGCGTATCAATTGGCGTCCGCTAGCACTAACGCCCATGGATGAGTCTTCCATGGCGTTTCATGAGCGGGACCTTCGATTTAGCGGCAGTGCAACCGACTAATTCGGCTGCATGATCTCGCGCACAAAGACGTTAAGCTGTCCGTCTTCCTGTTTGCGCACTTCGGTGATCTCGTAGGGCCGCGACTCATCGCGGCTCACTTGCATCCCCTGCCGCGGTGGAATATAGCCGGCTGGAAATTCGACAATGATACGCGTAGAAGAACCCCCGCCGAAGTGCAGCACCTTGTCCGTGAGCTTCGTGCGCGGACGTAGGACAGCCTTGTTGGCATCAGAAAAATTCACGACGAACTGTCCCTTCAAATAAATGCGTTCACCCGCAAGCCCGTGTTCAGCAACGTCACGTAGATCGCTTGTTCCTATCAGCCGACCAAGCGGCATTTTGCCAGGCGAAAATGTTTTCCAGCTGCCACCGCCCGCGTTTGAAGCGAGAGCTACATTGGAAGCGTCGGGCGGAGCGGGTTGAGCTGGGAGAACTGGCACTGGGGTTGCCGTTGGAACAGATGGCGCCTGGGCGACTGCTGGAGCTTGAGCATTGGCGGTGTTCGCGGCTGGCGCTGGAGTAGCCGCAGGAACGTTCCGAGGCGTCGCTGCGGACGCAAGTGTAAACGGCGTCGCACCTGGCGCAATGGGTTTCTGTGCAACTATTGGCTGAGGAGGAGTCGATGCTGGAGGCGGAGACTCGAGTTTTTGTTTCTTGCCCCATCTCCTACCTTTTGCCGGCGGCGTGGGATTCGCGAGCTTTTCATTCTTTGCTATGACTGGCGCAGCCGGCGGTGTTCGAATGGCAATCGCTTGCTCGACGCGCACCAATTCATTCGCAGCGGGCGGAGGCGTCGCGCTGGGGCTGAAGCCGGGTATGGAAATCGGACCGCCTTGCGCTATCGCCTTTTTTTGCTGGTTCTCCGCGTAGTGCTGTTCAATTTGCTTGCGTTCTGGTGCCTTAAATAATGGCCAGCCCGCGGCGAGGTTGAGACTGAGCGGGGGCTCGAGGCGAAAGGTTCCCAAACCACGGGTGACCGTATAGCTTCCGTAAAGCAAGGGCACGGCCGTAATCATCATGCGGCCATCGACCAAACGCTCGGCGTGAATCACCGAAGAAATGTCATGTGTGCGCTCCAACTTGATTTCCAATCCCACATTAAGCGTCTGTTTCATCAGTGGCAGGGCCTCCGGATTCGCCGGGTAAAGATGTTCCATGAGCAATTCGCCGTTATCGACAGCATTGGTTAAGGCGACCATGCCGGAGGTAAACACATCGCCGGGTCCGAGCTCTCGTGCTGAAACAATTTTGTATCTGCCTACCACATAGGGAACCAGGCCGCGCACCGTCTGATAATTCCGAATATAATTGCGTGCCAGCTCCGCATTCGTCCTCGCGAGCTCAGCGTTGCCCATTTCCGAATAGCGCTCGTAGAGTTGCTTCGAATTGAGAAATTCGCCTGGCGGAGCGGCGGTCAGTTCAAAACGCTTGGGTGGCTCGATCTTGTGCAGCCTTTGTAAAATCTTGTAACTGTCGGGGCGTTCCGGTTGACTGAAGATGTAAAAACTGCCCAGCCACGCGGCTAACGCAAACCCAATCAGGAGCAGAATGACAACCGTCCAGGCAAAATAATTGATACGTCGTCGTGGACGAGCGTACGGCTCCTCTGGATAAAAACCATAGTCCATCAGGCCAGCGCGAGAAGATTACCCGGTTTCAAGCTGATTGTGGCGTTTCAAACGACGAACCGCATCCGCAGGTGCGCGATGCGTTTGGATTTACGACCCGAAAACCGGTACCGGTCAAACCACCACTAAAATCCAGGGTCGCGCCGCGCAGGTAGGGGATGCTTTCGCCGTCGATAAAAAAATGCATTCCGTCCCGTTCCACCACGGCGTCGCCATCTTTTTTTTCATCGAGAGTCATCTCGTAATGCAAACCTGAACAACCGCCCTTCGCAACCTGGACGCGCAGACCTTTTCGCGAATCTTCGTTCTGCGTCGGAAGCAAAGTCTGGAGCTGCCGAACAGCGTTGTCCGTGACGTTAATCATCTCTCAACAAAATACGACTGCAGCGTAACCAAGTCAAAACTGGCCGATCATTGCATTTTCTCAACGCGTTGAGGACAACGCGTTCTACCTTCGGCAATTAGAGAAAGGTGAATCGGCTTCTCCGAAAATGCCAGTCCGGCTCGGACCTATGGCAAATAAAACCGTCCGCTGGCGCAAGAATGACGCGACAGAATAAGTGGTTTCACCCTTTTTCTTCGCAATTGGCGATCTGGAATCTACAATTTGAATACAAAATGAGCCGGATCCGATTGTTGTCAGAGACCGTGGCGAGTCAGGTGGCTGCGGGCGAAGTCGTGGAGCGCCCGGCGTCAGTGGTGAAGGAGCTGATTGAAAACAGCATCGACGCCGGCGCCCGCAAGATCGACATCCTCATTCGTCGCGGAGGAATCTCGCTGGTTCGAGTAGTCGATGACGGCTGCGGTATGGATCGCGATGACGCGTTGCTGTCGCTGGAGCGACATGCCACGAGCAAGATTAGGTCGGCTGCCGATCTGCAAGCGGTGGCGACATTGGGATTTCGCGGCGAAGCATTGCCGAGTATCGCCAGTGTGTCGCGATTTCGTCTGACCACGCGAGAGGCCGGCGCAGTTGCAGGAACCGAAATCGTCGTTAACGGCGGTAAGATCGACATCGTGCGGGACGGCGGCGAAGCGCCGGGAACTCAAGTCGAGGTGCGCTCGCTTTTTTACAACTTGCCCGCGCGCCGAAAATTTCTTCGCTCGGAAAATACTGAAAGCCGTAATATCGAACATCAGGTTCATTTGCAGGCAATCGGTCATCCTCAGATCGGTTTTTCTTTGTTACGAGACGACCGCATGCTATTCCAGCTACCGACGGCGGCGACACTGGGCGATCGAATCCGAGACTCATATGGTATCGAGTTACTGGAGCGGCTTGCTGAGATAAACGGCACACCTTTGCGAAATATTCAGATAGCTGGATTTATCGGGCAGGCAGGACTGAGCCGGCAGACAAGGGCGCAACAGCTTGTCTTTGTAAATGGCCGCGCCGTTGAAAGCGGGCTTCTCACGGCAGCTATCCGCGAGGGTTATCATACCGCTCTGATGAAAGGCCAGTATCCTGTAACATTCCTCTTTCTCGAGATCGATCCCGCGTCTGTCGACGTAAACGTTCACCCGGCAAAACGCGAAGTGCGTTTTCGCGATCCGACTGCAGTCCGTGAAGCGATTGTTCACTCGATCCAGCAAACCTTGGAACGCGGCCGGGTGGAGTGGCAGGAAAAGTTTCGCTCGCCTGTGATCGCACCCAAGGCTGTTCCAGAAAAGGCAGCTCCTGACTTAAGTTACGAGCTCAGGTATCGCTCCACAGGAAGTTCATCGTGAGTTACACACTGGCCAACTCAGCCGGGTCGGCTGCCGGGGCCTTGGCGAAGGCGGATGAATCCGGCCGCGCACAAGTCCCAGAAACTGTAGGGCAGGCGCCCGCGCCGCCCCGCGCGCCGATTGACGGACGACGCGCTTGCAATACAACGATCGCAACAGCTCGCTGCCCAACGGCAATTTCAGATCATCGGTGTGTTAAGCAAGCTTTATGTCCTGATGGAAAACGCCGACGGGCTCGTCCTCGTCGATCAGCACGCCGCGCATGAGCGAATTCTCTTCGAAGAGTTGCGGGGAAG
Source organism: Candidatus Udaeobacter sp. (assembly GCA_013372845.1). Classification (GTDB taxonomy): domain Bacteria; phylum Verrucomicrobiota; class Verrucomicrobiia; order Chthoniobacterales; family UBA10450; genus Udaeobacter. Next base: position 13,229 of record JAALOD010000056.1, on the reverse strand, counting down.
AATGGAGGAACAGGGGGTCCCAACACAAAAGCTCCTCCTGCCGCAGACATTCGATGTTCCACCGCGCGACGCCGATTGGATCGAACGCAACATATCGGTCCTGCAAAAGATGGGAATCGGGATCGAAAGTTTCGGGCCAGGCACATTCAAGATCGATAGTCTCCCTGGTTTCTTGAACGTCTCAGATCCGGCCCAATTCATGCGCAAAGTGATTGACGATCTAAAGAGCGCTGGCAACAGAACTTCACCGATGCGGTTAGGTGAGGAAATGATCGCCAAGACAGTTTGTCGGCACGCCATCAAGGCCAATGATCCGTTGCGTTACCCGGAGATAGAGAAACTGATTCGCGATCTGCTCGAGTGTGATCTGCCTTATTGCTGTCCCCATGGACGACCTACCATGATTCAGATTTCGCTTACGGAGTTAGAGAAAAAATTCGGACGCAAGATGTGATTGTTGCCGGCGAATCACGCGAATCAACACGACTCCTTTGACGGCGGCGTGCTTTTATTTCCATCTATTCGTGCGATTCGCGGGCGGCTGTCGGCTGCAACCTCTTATTGATTGCTCACGATTTGCGGGGTCGCTGTGCCCGCTTTGAGCTGTGCGCTCACTTTTTCAATTTTTGCGTCTTGCTCTTTCAACCGCGCATTCACTGCCTCAAGCGCCGCCTCCAATTTCAGGACTTTTCTCTGTTCTTCGAGGAACGCTTTGTGCTCTTTGAGAAATTCGTTGAGCAAGAGTGCGTTGATTTGCTCGTAGCGGACGGATTCGGGCTCTCCCTTGGGATTACGTCCCACTAGATCGGGTGCCACCTCCGCCACTTCCTCGGCGATCAGGCCAAAGGCAAGCGTCTGCGTCGCGTCGTACTCTCTGTTGTAGCGGAACCTGACCGGTTTCAGCCCATAGAGCACTTCGCTGGCTTTCTCCATCGGCTTGATGTCGTGTTTATACCGGCGCGACGATACGTTACCTCGGCCAAGTCTGCCGCTACTGGTTATTGTGACCGAATCCGGATCGGTTCCAACAATGGGCTGCACGTTGGAGTAGATGTTGCCGATGAAGCAACCAAAGTTCACGTTCGCACGTCCTGTGCCGATACAAATAACGTGATCGGCCGTGCTGACCCCACTGCCGGCTTCACGGCCCAAAGCGATATTTGTGAAGCGCCAGTCGTGTTGTTCATGAGGGAGGCTGAACCAATTGCGGTGTTGTTGAAGCCGCTATTAGAAAAGAGCGCAAAAGTCACTGATCGCGGCGTTGCTGCTGCCCGTAATGTTGCCGTTCACAGCCTGATAACCAAAAGCTATGTTATTAAAGCCGGTTTGATTCAAAAACAGGGTATGATAACCGGTGGCGGTATTGTTGTTGCCGTATTAGATCCCAGCATTCTCTCCGTGGCCGTATTGTTATTACCTGTGTTGGCAGCGTCATGGCCGTCCGCCGTATTACCGCTGCCGGTTATATTTTAGATAGCGCGACAAACCGGTAGCCGTATTGTCATTACCATGGTGTTGAACACTAGCGCATCAACACCGTTGCCGGTGTTCTCCGTGCCAGTCGTGTTGTTCAGGAGTGCTTGATACCCATAGGCAGTGTTGTTGCCGGTGGTGTAAATAGTAGCGCTTGGAACCCGGTCGCGGTATTGTTGCTGCCAACCTGGTTACTCTGAAGAGCCTGTCCGCCATGCCTGTGTTCGAAGCCGGTGGTGTTGTTTTGAGCGCGAGTGCGCCGGCGGCCGTGTTTGCGTTGCTATTGTTGTTTACAAGCGCGCCAAAACCCGTCGCCGTGTTGAAGTTGCCGGTCGTGTTTTTGAGGAGCGCATCCGTACCGACGGCCGTGTTGCCTTGAGCGGGGCTGTTGGAAAACAGCGCGAACGTTCCGTTAGCGGTGTTGCGAATGCCGGTGGTGTTGCTGAAGAGTGCGCCGGCACCGATGGCCGTATTTTGATCTCCGGTATTGGCAAGGAGTGCCCCCGCGCCAACACCTGTGCAGAAGTCGCCGTCGGTGATGCTTAGGAGCGAGTATTTACCGACCCCTGTGTTGTAGAAGCCGGTGGTGAGGTTCCCAAGGGAGAGGTACCCTTCCGCCGTGTTGCCCCCGGGATAGCCTCCGTCGGGCGGTGGACTAACGGCGCGGACGTTTGGCAAGGGCCAAAGACAGGCGAGCGTGAATGTGACGGCAAGTAGTGAAGGTCGCATTTTCATATTGGCGAGCTTCGCAAGAATGTCGCTCAGTTGTCGAGGGCAAAAACCGAGAAGGACTTAAACTGCGGACCATACAGATGACGCTGATGATCCTTGTAGCGCCCACTTCGCTCCATGAGCTACCGAAATCCCACAGTTATTCGCTCTATTTTTAGATCTGCGGTGGTATAGCGCGGCGAACTAGAGACCCCCGCTTCTTGCTAGGCGCCTTTCAATCTATCCGCCGTGATCTGTGGTGCAAAGCTTCAGTCGCGGTTACGCCGTGTTTTTGTGTGTCGGTCGCAGCGCCACCGTAGATTCGGCTGGCAGAATCCATTGTTCCTGCGTGGCGACGGCGACCGAGCTTGTTCCGCCGTAGCGGGGAGACTCGCTTGTCCAGAGCATTTCCCACATGTAACCCAATGGCGGCGCCAGAAGAGGCTCTGAAGCAGGATGCAAGACCTGGCGTTCTCCGAAATTGACTAACAGCAGGCGATCGTCGTATTCCTCGGAAAAATATCTAAGAACGAAGCTCGTCGGCCCGAGCACCGCGCCATCAACTGCTTCAGGAACTTGTCCGCGAAACCGTGAATCTTCCCGTCGTAACTTCAAAAGATCGATATGCAGGTGGTAAAGATCACGATTTTTTTCGCGCTCGGAAAAATCGAGTTTGCAGCGCGCGAATACTTCCGGATCATCGGGCGCTGGCAAAGCCTTCCACGCTTCTTCTTCGCTGAGCGATAGGAACGGCGCCAGCCACTCGGCGCGGCCTTTCCGTATTGCATCGCGCACTGAAGCATCGCCTATGTCGGCAAAAAACATGAACGGGCTCGACGCGCCGAACTCCTCTCCCTGAAACAGGAGTGGTGTCCAGGGTCCAAGCAAGAGTAGAGCGGTCATGGCACGATAACGCGCGGGTGAAGTTTGAAAACGGACTCGTTCACCCGGTCCGGTATTCGCGATTTGATCGTGGTTTTCGGTGAAACAGACGAAGGCCTCCGGGGAAACGCCGAGAGTGGAAGATCCACGCAATGCTTTTCGCCATGAGAGTGCCTGACCTTGGTAAAGGAAACCGTATTTCGCGGCGGAAATAAATTCCTGCGGCGTGCCGCGGTAGTCGTTATAGTAAGCTTCCTTGCGACCGGTTAATGCGACGACGGCGCTGTGATGAAAATCGTCGTTCCACATTCCATCCAAATCGTCCCGCCTTCGCTGCGGGGTTGAACCATCCTAGCTTCCTGCCGATCGTTCTCGGCGATTAGAATAATTGAGCGCTCGCCAGCCGCCTTGCGCGTTGCGCGCCCGACCGCGCCGATGATGTATTCATTGGATTGGTCGCGGACGGCGTGTAACGCATCAAAGCGAAACCCATCGAAATGAAATTCCTCGATCCAGTAACATCCGTTCGTGATGAAGAACTCGCGGACCGGTCCCGAATTCCGGTCATCGAAATTGACCGAGTCACCCCATTCATTTTCGTTTCCGCGAATCAGATAATCGTCGGAAAAAGCGCCGAGATAATTTCCGTCAGGTCCAAAGTGGTTATAAACGACGTCGAGGATCACGCCCAGGCCTAATGAGTGGGCGCGATCGATGAATGCCCGCAAGTCATCCGGCGTTCCGTACAAATGTGAAGGCGCGAACAGATCAACGCCATCGTATCCCCAGCCGAACTTCCCGGGGAAATCCGCGACCGGCATCATTTCGATCACAGTGATTCCGATACGCGCCAGCTCGTCCAATTGCTGGGCGGCAGCGTGCCATGTTCCTTCGTTCGTGAACGTGCCGATGTGCATCTCGTAGATGATCTGACCTTTCAAGGTAACGCCTGGCCAATGCGAATCGGTCCACCGAAATCGCGCGGGATCGACGATGCAAGAAGCACCATGCGGGCCGTCAGGTTGAAAGCGTGATGCCGGATCCGGATACAAATTATTGTTTACGCGGAACCGGTAGCGAGCGCCTGCGCCGGCGTTGACAGAACCGGAAAAATAACCGCCCTTTTCCGCTGCCAGCGCATGAAATATCCGCTGTGAATCTTTGGCTGCATTTTCTTCGAGAACGAGATCGACATGCTGCGCCTTCGGCGCCCAGACGCGGAAGTGGGTTTGGTCAGGCCCAATTGGTTCGGCGCCAATTGGGTAGCGGCGTTTTGAGTGTGACATCGGGAAGTAACATGACGCGGCTCGATCACTAAACAACCGCGCTTCACCGCAGGATAGAGAGCGCTGTCCTCAACGCAGCGGCGACGGCGCCGCCTATGATCCGCTGAGGACAGCTGGCACCACGGGGCACTCGCTGCCTATCAGCACCTGAATGTTTCGCAGACCCGACTCGCGCAGGCTTGATTACACCGCCCAAACCGTTTCAGAATGCGAGCATGAACGGTGTCAGGCCCAAGATCGAAATCTTCAAACCTTTTGGCGAAGCATTCGAACTAACGAACAAGATTCTTTTTCAACCATTCGACCTGAAAAAATGGTTGGTAATTGGTTTCGCGGCGTTCTTGTCCGGGCATCTTGCAGGTGTTGGTTTCAATTTTCCGTCGCCATTTGGCAATTTTCAATCACATCGAGCGACTCAGGACCTGATCCCAGATCACTTGGAGCAATGGAAACCGTGGCTGGTGGCAGCCGTTGTTGTGCTTGCGGTGCTTTTTTTCGGGTTCGTAATCGCGCTGACGTGGTTGAAGGCGCGTGGCCATTTCATCTTTACAGACTGTATCGTCCGAAATCAGGCAGCAATCGCGGCACCATGGCGTGAGTATCGAAAGGAAGGGAACAGTTACTTTTTATTCCTGCTCGCGGTCATGTTCGTTATATTGCTGTTAGCAGGTTTAATCCTGGCAAGCGCCTTTGGGCTGGGCTGGTTGAAACAAGGCGCCGGTGACACGGGATCAATCGCTTCCATCGGATTGATCGTTTTCCTTTTTGTCTTTTGGGTTTCAATCGTCATTTTTGTTAGTATCGCGACTTATTTCATGGTGCCGGTGATGTACCGGAAACGATGCCGAGCAGTAGAGGCGTTTCGCGACGTAACTTTTCTGATGTTCCATCATGTCGGTTCTTTCTTTTTGTTTTGCTTGTTTGGAGTTGTTTTGATTCTGGCTGTACTGATGATCGGCGCGATCGTGACATGCGCGACCTGCTGTCTGGCGGCGCTTCCGTACATTGGGACAGTTATACTCCTGCCAGTATTTGTCTGCTTGCACGCCTTCGCACTCGCGTTTTTTCGCCAGTTCGGTCCGGATTACGATGTGTGGGCGAGCTTTATGCCGGCAGAGTTTGTGCCGATTCTATCAGGTGCGTCGCCTGCGCCGCCTTCGCCTGGACCGAACCTGCCGCCCGAGCCACCATCGTCTCCAAGCGTGTGAAAGAGGCGGGCAAACACAAAATTCAAGAATCGAAAAAAGATTCGACCACGCTATCGGAGTGTCCTAAGAATCCACCTATGAAAAGACAATTCATTATTTGTTGTTTCAGCTTGGTTGCGGCTGCTTCCATTTGCCTTGGTCAGGAAAGTCCAAGCCCGAGTCCAAGTGCCACCCCGTTTAAGACGATCAGATCGGCGACCAAAGAGGCGACAATAGAAAAGTTGGAAAAATCCGTCACGGATGCGTTCAAGAACAAGCAGACAAACTTGTTTAAGCAATATCTGGACCCTGAGTTCAGCGCGGTTGACGCCGAAGGAATCAAAGATGCGGACGCTGAAGTTGAGGACATGCAGAAGACTGATCTCCGGAATTACTCGTTCGCCGATATGAAAGTGACGCTTTTGAGTCCCAAAATGGCGATAGCTAAATACAAAGTTACTACCCAATCGACTTCGTCCGGTCGTGATACATCGGGTACCTATTACGCGGCCACAGTGTGGAACAAACGGAGTGGAAAGTGGCTAGCTGTGTTGCACACGTTTGTTAAAACCCAGTAAGGCTGAGCGTTTTTTGCTTTTCTTTGCGACAATATTGATGGGCGCCTCGTGCAACCATCCAAGCGAACAAAAGAGCAATTGTGGTGCAGGTGGGGGGAGTTATGAAGTGGTCACATGCGCGACAAAATAGTTCTGAAGTCGCTGACGAGCTGAAATAGCGACAAGGTATTCACCTGTGGTATAACACGGTGATGAATTGGGACGCGATTAGCGCAATCTCGCAATTAGTCGGCTCGATCGCTGTCGTTTTGTCGGTATTGTACTCGCGGTGCAAGTCCATCGAAGCACCCGCGTGGCCAGCTCGCTACGCAAGACGCCGCGGCCACTGCCCTGCGCGACGTGACCAAACCTTTCATGGAGAACGCGGAAGTGGAGCGCATCTGGCGGATTGGTCTGGAGGATATCGGCGCGCTTTCTGTTGAAGAGCGGGCGCGCTTTTTCCACGCTGCCTACCAATTCCTGAAAGCGTTCGAGACAATTCACTTTCATTATGTTTACGGGATGATGGACAAGCAGCTCTGGGAAGGCTGGCATGGACTTCTCCGGCATTATGTCGCCGCGCCTGGCATCGCTGAGTATTGGAACCTTCGTCCTGAAGTCTTCTCAGAGCGGTTTCGGAATTTTGTTAACTCACTCGAACCTCCGGCGGAGCAACGCACAGTTGGGACACTTTTCGGAGACCAGCCTAATTGAGTGTTGAGATGAGGGCGGCACTCCTGATGCCGCGCTTCCAAACATGATCGACCGCCCCTACGATCTCGTGGCACGGAGTCTGCCAAAACCTAGGGCAAAGGTTGCAGTTCGATCTCGCCGAAGTGCAACTGCAGCGCGTCGCGAGCGACGTTGAGAAAATTATCGGCTGCGTCCGTGAGAGCCACGCGTAGCTCACCGCGATTTGGCGACTCCGCCCGAAGTGATTGTCGATCCAGCGTTTCTTCCACGGCACGCGCGCAATTTTGCGCCGAATCGACGAGCATGATTTGGCGTTTGACCGCTCGCGCAATCGCGTTGGTGAGCAGCGGATAATGCGTGCAACCAAGGACCAGTGTGTCGATCCCATCGGCAAGCATGGGTTCCAGATAGCGCATGATCATTTGGTCCGTCACATCGTCGTTGAGCAGTCCTTCTTCGATTAACGGGACGAGCAATGGACAGGCGCGACTGCTCACGTGCACATTGCTCGCTGCCGCGCGCAGCGCATTTTCGTAGGCGCCGCTGCGTATCGTCGCACGGGTTCCGATCACACCGATGTGCCGATTGCGCGTCGCCTGCAACGCAGCTCGCGCTCCCGGCTCGATTACCCCAATCACGGGCACGGAAAATTTCTGTGTTAACAACGGCAGCGCGACTGATGAAACTGTATTACACGCAACAACCAGCGCCTTGGCGTTTTTTCCCATCAGCATTCCCGCCAGTTCCACTGCGTAACGCTGCACGGTTTCCGGGCTTTTTGGGCCGTAAGGAACACGCGCCGTGTCGCCAAGGTAAAAGATGTTTTCATTGGGCAGCAAATCGCGCAGCGCCTTCACCACGGTAAGGCCGCCGATACCAGAATCGAAAACGCCAATGGGGCGTGAATCGCTCATGCAGCGGGAAGGTGGCGGTTAGGGCATCGCGATGCAAGCGATGGTAGGGCGCGACCGCCGGGCGCGCCGCTGATTTGCAAACGCGCTCTGGCTTTGGATGATTGATCGCAATGGCTGAGCTCCCGAAGAGATATGATCCAAAATTGGTTGAACCGAAATGGTATCAGCGTTGGATGGAGAATCGCGATTTCGTGGCGAACCCGAATTCGTCAAAACCGGCGTTCTCGATAGTGATGCCGCCGCCGAATATCACAGGCGTGCTTACGCTCGGTCACGTGCTCAACAACACCATTCAAGATATTCTCGCCCGCCGTGCCCGGATGCGAGGCTTTGAAGTTCTTTGGCTGCCGGGGATGGATCATGCCGGGATCGGGACGCAGACCGCGGTGGAGAAATACCTCCGGCGGACGGAAAACAAGACGCGGCATGATCTTGGGAGAGAGGAATTCCTGCGGCGCGTGCTTGAATGGCAGGATAAACACGGCGGGATCATCATCGAGCAGCTCAAACGGTTGGGCTGTTCGTGCGATTGGTCGCGCCAACGCTACACACTCGATGACGCTTACGTCGCAGCCGTTCAAAAGGTTTTTGTCGATCTTTATCGCAAAGGACTGATTTACCGCGGCCGGCGAATGATCAACTGGGACCCTGCCGCGCAAACGGCGGTCTCAGACGAAGAGGTGATTTCCAAACCGCAAAAGGGAAATCTTTATTTTGTTCGCTACGAGATTGTGGAAGAGCCTGGACGGTTCCTGGAGGTCGCAACCACCCGGCCGGAAACAATCATGGCCGACACTGCGATGGCTTTTCATCCGGGCGACAAGCGATACGCTGATCTCCTGGGCAAGCACGCGTGGCGTCCGCTGGCGCGTGAGAAAATTCCGATCATCACCGACGAAGCAATCGATCCGGCATTCGGCACTGGCGTTTTGAAAGTCACGCCCGCGCACGACGCGCTGGATTTTGAGATCGGCCAGCGCCATAACCTGCCGATTGTGGACGTGCTGCATCCTGACGGCCGCATCGATTGTTCAGCGGTTCCGGAGTTGGATGGACTGGAGCGATTCGGAGCGCGGGAAAAGGCAGCGGAATTATTGCAGGCGAGGGGAGCGCTCGCAAAGACGGAGCCGTACGAAAACAATGTCGGGTTCAGTGACCGAAGCGATGTGCCAATCGAGCCGCGCATCAGTGAACAGTGGTTTCTTCGATATCCAAAAACAAAAGAGGCACTGACTGTGGTGCGCGATCACCTGATCCGATTCTTTCCCCCGCATTGGGAGAAAGTTTACGCGCAATGGCTGGAGAACATTCGCGATTGGTGCATCAGCCGGCAGGTGTGGTGGGGACACCGGATACCGGCTTGGTACCGGAAATCCCAAAACACAAGTTCCAAACCTCAAACCGACGATGAAATTTATGTCGGCGTTGAACCTCCGGCTGATGCTGAAAACTGGACGCAAGACCAAGACACACTGGATACGTGGTTTTCATCTTGGTTGTGGGCTTACGAGACCATGGATGTTGAAACGCGGAAGAAGTTTTATCCGACGAGTGCTCTCGTGACTGCGCCGGATATCATTTTCTTTTGGGTGGCGCGCATGATCATCGCCGGGTTGGAGTTCAAGCCCGGCGAATCAGACCGCGTTGAGGACAATATTGCTTTCCACGATGTTTATTTTACGGGCCTCATTCGCGACAAGCTCGGTCGCAAGATGTCGAAGTCTCTGGGTAACTCGCCCGATCCACTTGAATTGATCGACCAGTATGGCGCCGACGGTTTGCGTTTTGGGCTCATGCGTATTGCGCCCCGCGGCCAGGACATTCGCTTCGACGAGAAGCAAATTGAAGAAGGTCGAAACTTCGCGACGAAACTTTGGAATGTCGCTCGCTTCCGGCAGATGCATGGCCCAAGCGATGCCGCGCCAAAAATCGACAATCAGACGCTATCGATTTACGCCTTGGAACTGCTCGCGCGCTTGAACGAAACGATCGATTCAATCGAAGCCGCTTATCGCGAATATCAGTTCAACACAGTCGCACAACGCCTTTATGACTTTGTCTGGAGCGATTATTGCGACTGGTTTGTTGAAGCGGCCAAAACCGAAATCTTCGGCGAAGACGAGACCAAAAAGAAATCTGCGTTGGCAGTGATGGATTTTGTCCTTTCTGCAACGTTGCGATTGCTGCATCCTTTCATGCCGCACATTACCGAGGAGCTTTGGTCGCTGCTGGGCCTTGGAAGCGATTCAATTCAATTCGCTGCGCCACCAGAAAAGGCCGCATTGGATGACGTTTCCGATCTTGTGGGTAAACGCGAGCTTGTTTCTGCCATTTACAGAAACGATACAGGCGGGACGCAACCTGCGAGGAGTCCAAACTCCGTCAAACAGGAAGATACAATTTATTTTACGCACCGATGAGAAATCAGTCTCCAGTCACATGCCGACGCTGACCCGGCTGTTGAATGCCGAAGAAGTAGAGCTGGATCCAAAATATCAAGCGCAGGCCGGAAAGCCCGTCGCGGTTACACCGCTAGGAGAGATCTTTCTGACGGTTGCCACGGCCGACAGGGCCGGGGAACAGCAACGGCTTGACAAGGAAATTGCAAGAATCGAAACCGAAGCGCGCGCCGTGGAGGAAAAATTGAAGAACAAATCCTTCGTCGATCGTGCTCCCGCAGCTGTCGTCGAGGAGCATCGCCGGCGCTTGAAGGATTTCAGCGCGCAACTGGCGAAGCTGAAGCAGGCGCGCGAATCCCTGAATTAAAGATCACTTTCTGCTCGGTGATCCTGGCGCCGCGTTTTTGAAAGTATTCCTTTAACTCTGGCGTGTAGAAGGTCCCGTCATATTCCTGATTGAGTTCGAGCCAGACCCGGCCCCGTGGCGTGAGATGTTTCGCCAGGTCGTCGAGAAAGAATTCCCACTCCGGCACCTTCCAGAGGTCCGGCATTTTGTGGTTGTTGAAGCAAATCATGAAAGCCGTAATGAGATCGAATTTTTGTCCAAAATCGGGCAAAGGCCGAAAAGCTTCGATTTGCTGGACTACGCGGCGAACGCCGAGCAGACGCGTAACTTCCCGGAACATGGACAAACGGTCCATATCAAGGCCGAGTCCTGAATGACCCAGCAGTTGGGCTATGTACAGGAAATATCCTGCGCCGCAGCCAAGATCGAGAATGCGCCCTGGACGCGACAAATCGAGTTCGACCTGGCGAATTCGCCTGATGTTGATTCCGATCCAACGCTCGAGATCGAGATATTTTGGCCAGTCTGCACCAGGATTGGCGACTTCGTAGCGCTTGCGAATCTGCGCGAAACCAACCGGATCGATCGTTTCGATGACCCGTTTTTTATTCAACGGGAACCGACCGGTTCGGAGAAGCCTGAGCGTATGTTTCCTCGCGCTGACCAGGCTCCGGCCATCTACAAGCTTTCGTATTTTATGTTGAAATCGCACCTGAAGATAGATCACACCTTGTAGCGGAGCGCAACAATTTCAATTAAACTGCAAACAGGAATGAGCCTCTGGAAAAAGCTGCTCTGGTTCGCTGTGGCCGCGTTAGGAACGTGGGCGGTTGCAATGCTCGCGTTATCTCGCGGCGAGCACATCAGCGCGCTTTGGATCGTTGCCGCTGGATTTTGCGCGTTGTCCATCAGCTATCGTTTTTACAGTAAATGGCTGGCAGCAAAGGTGCTTGTTCTGAATGAAGAGCGTGCGACACCAGCAGTCCTGCAAAACGACAACAAGGATTATGTACCAACAAACCGCTGGATGGTTTTCGGTCATCACTTCGCAGCCATCGCCGGTCCGGGACCCTTGGTTGGGCCCGTACTCGCGGCGCAGTTCGGTTTCCTGCCCGGCACTCTCTGGATTTTGATCGGAGCGACGCTCGGCGGTGGCGTTCACGACATGATTGTTCTTTTTGCCTCAATCCGGCGCGGCGGCAAAACGCTTGGCCAAATGGTACGAGAAGAAATCGGGCGCGGCGTCGGCCTGCTCGCTCTGGTCAGTGTCCTGGCGATCATGATTATCTTGCTGGCGGTCCTGGCGTTAGTCGTAGTGCAAGCTCTTGCAGAAAGTCCCTGGGGCGTTTTCACCATCGCGGTGACGATTCCGATCGCACTGATCATGGGCATTGGACTGCGCACCGGCAAAGTGGGCGTGATGGTGATCACGATCTTCGGCCTGTTCGGCCTGGCGTTTGGCGTGTGGGGCGGCCAATTTCTCGCGCACTTTCCCGCGATTGAGAGTTGGTTCCGTCACGACCAGAAATGGCTGGCGTGGGCCATCATGATTTATGGACTGGCGGCGTCGATTTTGCCCGTGTGGATGCTGCTGACGCCGCGCGATTACCTCAGCACATTTTTGAAGCTGGGCACCGTTGCCATGCTTGCGGCTGCTGTCGTGCTGATCAATCCGACATTGCAAATGCCGGCGATTACCAAATTCATCGACGGCAGCGGCCTTGTCTTTGCGGGTCCTGTATTTCCGTTTGTATGCATCACCATCGCCTGTGGCGCGGTCTCCGGGTTTCATTCTCTAATTGCTTCCGGCACGACGCCGAAAATGATAACTAGCGAATCGAGCATACGCGCTATCGGATATGGCGCGATGGTGACCGAAATGATGGTTGCCCTGATGGCGGTGATCGCAGCATGTGTGCTTCAACCGGGAGAGTATTTCGCCATTAACACAAAAGGCGCGCCGACCGAAGTCGTCGCAAAAGTTTCCGCGGCTGGTTTTCCGGTGACTGAAGCAGAAATGCAGAAGCTCGCTACAAACCTGGGCGAATCCACGATGTTTAACCGTGCCGGGGGAGCGCCGACTTTCGCCGTCGGTATGGCCCACATGTTTGCGCGAGTTTCTACCAAGCCAACTGCGCTGGCGCTGTGGTATCACTTCGCCATCATGTTTGAAGCTTTGTTCATTCTTACAACGATTGATGCGGGAACGCGTGTAGGGCGATTTTTACTCCAGGATTTTCTCGGCAATCTCTGGCGTCCACTGGGAAATACGCGTTCGTGGACTGCGAATTTTTTCTCCAGCATTTTGCTCGTTGCGGCGTGGGGCTGGTTTTTATATGAGGGCGTGATCGATCCTCTTGGCGGCATCAACTCACTTTGGCCGCTGTTCGGCCTCGCCAATCAATTGCTGTCGGTGGTCGCACTCTGTCTCGGCACGACCCTTTTGATCAAAATGCGAAAGAGCCAGTATCTCTTCGTAACTCTGGTTCCACTTTGCTTCATGTGTGCGGTCACATTTTCGGCTGGCTATTTGAAAGTTTTCTCACCCGACCCAAGGCTCGGTTTTTTGAGCGGCGCCCAATCGCTGTTGAGTCAGGCCGCAGCGATTACCGACCCCGTCAAGGCGGCTAACATTGCGCGACAGGCAACCATCTGGCGATTCGACGCGTTCGTGGCCGTTTTCTTTCTCGTGCTCGTGCTCCTGATCGTTCTGGGCTCGGCGAGGCAATGGTGGCAATTATTGCGCGGAACCAAGCGCGTCGTTTTACACGAGAGTGAATT
>JAALOD010000055.1 GCA_013372845.1 Candidatus Udaeobacter sp. | reverse complement strand
ACTTTAAGGTCGTACAACGGTTTAGCAAACCGCCGCCTTCGGCCGCTCGGCCACCTCACCGCGAACGTTAAGTTTAACTGAGATCAGCACTTCGCAGATCGAGATTTTACATTCGCGGACGCGATGGTTTTTCGAACCGTCGCATGTTTCAAAATCACCGGTAAACATTGCCGATTCCGCACGTGCAGCTGAAAAAGTTTGGGCACACTCGTGAAAATGGTCCGGAATTCCTGCGCGCGCCGATGGCGCGCATTGTGCGGGGTTGCGTTCTTGCTGGAGGCCGCCGGTTGAGGGAGCACACTTAGAAAGCGAAGCGCGCCAGCGACACGGAACCATTCCGAAGCGCTTCAACGCACACGCGATCAGCGACTTAGCCTTCCAAAACGATCACTCGGTGTGCGTCCGTAAACCTCGATGTTCGTGTCGAGGTTTTGAGCCTGACGTATCCCAACAGTCCTATCACAATCGATTAGCTCACTTACGACGTCTGCGTCGGTAACGCTCAGCGTGTCTCCGTATGCGTCTCATTCCGCTCGGACCGTTCCTCACTTAGCGAAGACAGACCGCTCGCGTTTGTAGTCGGTCGCGCCGCCTTCACTCTCGTGAGCCTTGCCTCCGAAGCTGATTCGTGCACACCACGCCAAGAGATGCGACTCGTTGGTCGGGGCCATCTCCAGATGCGAAGCAATAACTGACAAAACCGGCCGAATCGCGCAAGAAGCGTTCAGCCCCTTTTCGTAGGCTGAAGTCTGCGAAGCGGCGGGTGATGCACACGTTTCTGAAGATTTGGGCAGATCGTCTTCGTTCTTCGCCACACGCGTCGCACGTGACCGGCGCGTCCATTCCCGTTGATGGGGAAAAGCCGGCTGGTTAACAACAGGAGGACTTCTCATGGGTAACTACACACACCAGACGGCACCGACCCAGTTCGTCGAAGCCAGCGGAACCCGTTTTGCCTATCGCCGCTTTGGCAAGGCCAACGGCGTCCCACTCGTCTTTAACCAGCACTACCTCGGCACCATGGATTATTGGGATCCGACGGTGACGGATGGCTTGGCTCGCGACCGGGAGGTGATCTTGTTCAACAACGCGGGCGTCTCCAGCAGCTCCGGCGAGGTCCCGACGACGTTCGAGCAGATGGGCGCTAACGCCATCGCCTTCATCAAGGCGCTGGGCCTGAAGCAAGTTGACCTATTTGGCTTCTCGATCGGCGGCATGGTCGTGCAGGAAATCACTTTGCAGGCGCCCGATCTCGTTCGCAGGTTGATCGTCGATGGCGCAGGTCCGCGCGGCGGTCAGGGAATGGAGTTGATAGCCCAGGCTACGGGGCGGCTCTTTGGTGCCAATCCCCACAATCCGCCCGATGATGTCTGGCTCGCGGTCAAATTCAGTCCGTCCGCGGCGGGCCAGCGGCGGACGGAGTTCCTGAAGCGCACGCGTCGTCGGCAGAGGGCCGCGATCGAAGTGAACGACAAGGTGTCGCCGCCCAGGTCGAAGCGATTCGCAGGGGGCGTCCAGCAAAGGGGCCTCCGACTATCTGAAGACGATCAAGCAGCCAACACTCGTCGTGAATGGCAGTAACGACGTGAACATACCCACGGTGCTCTTTCATCATGCAGCAGAGCATGCCGTATGCGCAGCTGATCATCTACCCGACTCCAATCACGGCGCGCACCACATGCCCGGCTCTTCGTTGCACGCGCTCTGTTTTTGAACGCGTGCGACGACGGCAAGACCGTCGACCAAAAGGACGGTGACCAATGGCTGACGTGGTGAAGAAACACAGCATCTCTTCGAGCTCGCACAGAAAATGGTGAATGCCGCAATGGCGAAAGCCAGAGAACTGGCGTGACGAGAACGTGGCGATTCTCGACGACGGCGGCAATCTCAGGCCTTTAGCCGGATGGACGGGCCCGATCCGACCATTGAGATTGCGCAGAAGAGGCACAGCCCTGTTCGGCGTCTCCACGCGGACTTTTCGACTTTATCAAGGGCGACCCGTCGCTTTTGGCCGGCATCCCACGCTTGCGCGTGTCGCCGCGTGGGGTGGAGGACTTCCATAAGGTGAACGGAGGTTGTCGGCGCGATCGGCTCAGCGGGCGCCCACGGTGCAGAACGACGTCGATTGCGCAAAGGCGCCTTAGCGCTCGTATCCGACGAGGTGCCGTCTAAATAATTGGTTGCTGGGAATCAGTGCGTGGATCGCGTGAGCGCCTTGGCATCCGTCCATTTACAGACGCCTCGTTCTGTAGTGCGGCTGAATTGATGGATTGAGCAATGACGACCCGCACCCGCTCCGCCAAGAGCCGCGAGCATCCTTGGCGAACCCTGCGACGATGATCGTCGTCGCCATGATCACGGCGATGACCTTCTCCACGGGCGCGCGCGACACCGCTGTATCAGCGTCAAGAGCACTTCGGCCTGACGCCGGCCCTGGTCACTATCATCTTCGCGGCCTATGTGCTCTGCCTTCTTCTGGCGCCTCACGACCGGTGCGCTGTCGGATTACGTTGGCCGCCGCCCCACAGTGCTGGGTGCGCTGATGCTGAACATCATCGCGATGGTGCTGTTCATCACTGCCGGTTCCGGCGGCGCGTTGATTGCCGCGCGGGGTGCAGGGCTTGCACCGGTGTCGCGACCGCAGCTCTCGGCGCGGCGATCTCGATGTCGACCAGAGGCGCGGGCCGGTCCTCAATAGCGTCACCGTCTTTGCAGGATTGACGGTTGGAACGCTGGGCAAGCAACTCTTGTCACGTTCGCCCCGATCCAGCGCAGCTTGTCTATGTTGTGCTTCTGACGCTGTCTGGGATCGAGGCAATCCTGATTTGGCACATGCCTGAGACCGCGCAGACCAAGCCTGAGCTCTCACATCGCTGCGCCCTCATGTAGTATTCGATCCAGGCGCGGCAGACGCTCGCGCAACTGACGGTCACCTTTGCGTCTTGGGCGCTGGTGGATTCTATTTCTCGCTCATGCCTGCGCTTGTGCGGGCGCCACAGGACGACGCGCCGTCGTTGGAGGGCTAGTCGTCGCTGCGCTGACCTTCAGCAGCGTCATCGCTACCTGTCCTACTGACTGTCCGGCGGGCAGTGCGCTGGGCGCCATACCTGCTCTGGCCCTGGGTGTCGCCATCACTCTTGGGGCACGCCCAGTTCGTCGCCGTCATGCTGCTCGGCACAATGGTTTCAGTGTGGGATTCGGCGCCGTGTTCTCTGGCACGCTCCGAACCGTCCTGCCGCTCGCCAAGGCTGACGAACGTGCGGGTCTGCTGTCGGCCTTCTATCTCGAAGGTTACCGCGTTCAGCCTGCCCGCCTTCACAGGATTTCTGGTCCCGATCGTCGGTTTGCCCTGGCCGCCGACGTGCGGAGCAGCCGTGATCCTGATGGCGGTCGCGTCGCTGGTCGCAATCGGAGTCTCGCGCGAGAGCCCGTCGGTTGGCCGGCCCGACGATCGCCTTGACGGGTCGAAGAACGATGAATGGTCTGAATCACCAAAAACGGTCTTTGGAATCAATCCACGCGGGTTCGATATGCCCACGTCCTTGAGGCCGCGTCCCCGGTCAAGCGGGCAGGTGCTCGCCTGCGAGAGACGTGAAGATGAAGGACCGCATACCGAAGAGCGCATCAGGGAATGGCCGAGGCGAGACCACCGGCCGCAATGGCGGTGTTGATTGCCGATGATTTCTCGTGGCTCGGCTCGGACTTGATGCGGCTCACCGGAAGGGAATCTGGGGCGAACCCGCGGATCGGCGTGAGGCCATTCGCGTCGTGAGACGCGCAGCGAACTCGGCGTCATTTCATTGACACAGCGGATTCATCGGCCCCTATGTGAGCGAGGAATCATTGCTGAGGCTTTGATCCTTACAAGCAAAGCGTCGTCATTGCCACAAAGGGTGGCTTCGAGCGGCCAGGCCTGATCGGTGGGTTGAAAACGGGAGGCCGGAACATCTGAAGTCGGCGTGCGAAGGGAGCCTGCGGAGGCTGCGCCTCGACCGGATTGGTCTCTATCAGTTGCACCGGATCGACCCCAAGGTCCCCGTGGATCATCAGCTCGGCGCTCTGAAGGATCTACAGGCCGAGGGCAAGATCAAGCACATCGGCCTCTCGGAAGTGAGCGTTCGCCAGCTTCAGCACGCGCGAACGATCGTCCCCATCGCGAGCGTGCAGAATCGCTATAGCGTGACCGATCGCGGATCGGAGGACGTTTTGGATTACTGTGAGCAAAACGACATCGTCTTCATCCCTTGGTTCCCGTTAGCAGCTGGTCAACTCACCGGCGCCGATAGTCCTCTTCGTCGTGTGGCCGCGCAAAAGAACGCGATGCCTTCTCAGGTCGCGTTGGCATGGCTTCTGGCGCGATCGCCGGTCATTGTGCCGATCCCGGGAACCTCCAAAGTCGCCCACCTCATCGAGAATGTCGCGGCCGCGACGATGACGCTGACGGAAGACGAATTCAACACTCTGAATCAGATGGGCGGCGAGAGCGCGATTTAGATCAACGGCTGTCAGCGATGTGATCGGTGTAGCGCCCACCGTTGCTCGTGATACCTGTTCGATTCGTGCACGATGTGGCTGTGTCAGAGCCGCTGCTGGTAGGCCTGGACGCCACAATCGCGAGCGTGCTAGCGTTCGAGACGAAGGGTCAACCCGCCCAGGGGGCAAGTGATGAGAAGCAACCTCGCATACGATCGTCGACGGTCCGCCGCCGCGCCCCTCGCTTCGGTTGTTGACCCCCCTGTGAATCATGTCCACCTGAAGGAGCGCTCATCGATCCCGTCCCTGTTGCGCGGTGGAGATGCCTTTACCATCACGCGCATGGAGTCTTCGAGTGGGCTGGATGACAGAATCACGAAGGTCTCCAGCGTTCCCGCGCTACTTGTGGCCGTGTCGGTCACATCTTTAACCAGAGCCGATTGTCAATTTTGGGTCGACGACAAGCTTGTACCAACGCCCCACATTGCACCGTTCCGGTCCAACGTGATCGATCTTGACGCGCAACCTGGTTGCTGGCCTGGCAGCGCATTCGACTACGTGCTGTTTCATGTTCCTCGCAAAGGCCTGGACGACGTCGCGGCCGATCTGGCCGTTGGCCCCGTGGAAACCTACAGGGTGTCGGTTGTCGAAGAAGATCTGGTGCTGGCCCAACTGACCAAGAGCATTCTTCCCTACATCGGGCGACAAGGCTGGCCTTTCCCTCTAGCGTTGGATCATCTGAATCTGATCCTCGGCGCGCATTTGCTCCAAAAGTATGGAGGATTGCGAAAGCCGCCGACGATCTCGCTCGGCGGATTGGGGCCTTTGCAAAAACGCCGTGCGACAGAGTTGCTGAGCGAGAATCTGTCAGGCCGAATACGGCTCTCTCAGCTGGCAGCGGAGTGCGGCCTTTCGATCAGCCACTTTGCCAGGTCATTCAAGGCAAGCTTCGGTGTCTCTGCTCACAGATGGCTGGTGCAGCGTCGGATTGAACGTTCCCAGGAGCTCTTGATGCACACGCGGAGTCGCTGTCCGACATTGCGGAACAGGCAGGCTTCGGATCAAGGGCGTTCACTGCACCTTCCATCGATCGGGCGTCGTCCGGGTCGATGGAGGCGAGACTACTAGGGACCCGCGTATATAACGCGTTTCTGCGCTTCCTTCCATTGAGAACTGCGAATCCGGGGCCGGCGCTACACGGACACCTCTTAAAGGTCATTGAACTCTCAGACAAAAAGGGGCGTGACCAGCCGCGCCGTCCACGCATCCTCTTCATCACGCCTGGTCAAATTCTGACACCATCTCAAGCAATAACTGACAGGCCTGGCGGAATCGCGCAAAGAAGCGTTCGGCCCTTCCCGTATGGCTGAAGTCCGCAAAAGAGTGAGGGACGATGACGACTCAGCGCATCCATCCTTTCGCCGGCCTGAAGGCCTATCGTCACAGGAAGTGACGTCTGGGCCTGGGCCGCGCGATCGCCTTCAACTCGCGCGCGGGATTTGCGCTGAGCCAGTACGGTGTATGGCTGCGACGCGGGGCGCGGTTCCGATGGTCGAAGAAATCCAGTTGCAGAAGCGGTCGCGCGAACTTCGTCGCCGCTGACCTCGGCGACGCAAAGTGAGCATCGAGCGTTTCGCCTGAGGCTGGCGACGTCGACGGCCCGGGTCAACAACGCCGGCCCTCGGGCGGGGGGGCCCACGGAAACCCTGCGCCTGCGTCCTTCGATGCGATGTTCGCCGCCAAACGTCTGGGCGCCGTTCCTCCGCGTCCCGCATTTGCGCCACAGGCCTGGCCGTGCGCGGGGCGGGGGAGCGCCATCAACAGCAGCATGGGCTTACTGCCCGGTCTCGCCGGCGGGCGTACGGCGCCACCAAAGCGCGCTGGCGTCTTTCACTCGTCATGGGCGGCGGGAGCACAGCCCGGCGCGATCCGGGTCAATGGTCGCGCCTGGGCCGATTCACACGGCCAGAGGCGCGGGATCTCTGATCTGCTCGGCGCGCCACGGCGATGAAGCGCGCCGCCGACCTCCGGAGATCGCAGAAGTCGTGGCATTCTGGCCTCGCGCGGGCGAGCTATAGCGACTGTGGCGTGGCGGCCGACGGGGGCTGAACCATGATTTGAAGTCGGGGAGGCCGTCTGCGAACCACAGCAGGCGCGCTTCTTACTGACTACGGTCGGGCCACATGTTCGGCGACGGTGTCCGTGGTAGACTTCAGATGAATGGGTGAAAAATAGGAGATGGTCCAATGACTAACGTGGATCAGAGCGGCCTACACGGCATCTTTCTGGAGCCAGATGAATGCAAAGGAGAAGTTCAAGTAGTGCAAGAACGATTATGTAGGTGGTGGAACGTCGCAGTTCGTCCAGAAGTGCAATCTCAAGGCCTTCACCGCATGGATGGGGCGCCGATTCTGAGCATCGAGATTGGCAGAATAAAGCGCACACGGCGCTCTTCGAAAACCCGCGTTGGGACTTTCTGGGAGGTCTTCTATCAAAGATGGGGACTGTCGCTCTGGGCCGCCCACTGCAGAACGCCGACGCGTGTGGCGCATACGGGGCGGCTGACTTCCGATCACGTCTGGAGCCTGAACTTAATGGTGTGCGATCGGGGTGCAGCGGAGCGCCCACACCCGCAGAGCGCTTTCGCCGACATTTGTCGCGCGGGTGCTCAGCTCTGGCGCTCCATCCGACGCGGTGCCGTTTTTGATCTGTCAGCCCCGGCCCCGCCACTACGCTGCCGGCCCACAAAAAACTGGAATTGTTCATCCGCGCGCTGAGAAACATCTTCACAGGTCGCCCGCTTCCCCAAGGTCCCCCCTCTGATTGTCCTAGACGGTGGAGCCACCCGCCGCGCAATCACGTCTGGAGATTGCTGACCTGCTCATGGGGCGAGACGCCGAAGGCTGCACTTCCACCAAAAGCGACAGGAGCCGTTGAGAACAGATGGAGCACCATATCCCGCACACTGTCCTGCCGGAGATGACGGCGGTCTTGGGCTTCTTCGGAGCTTTCTGGCCACAATTCGACGATCACTTTGAGTGCGAGCACCGCCTGACCGAGGTGGTGGTGGGACAGGTGGATTCCGAGGCGGCTCTGTTTCGCTGGACATCGCTGATTCCGCGACGACCCTCAGTAGTGTTCTTAGTGGCACGTCCAGTTGGGTTACTGAGCCCCAGCTGTTCCACGACATCTTCCGACAAACCCCTTGAGGGCACAGTTCGACCTTTGACGACTTCCTCCCCCGCGAACAGTTGTACCGTGCGAAGGATGCGCGACAGCGACCTGTCGGGATCTTCGAGACGAAGGCGACATCAAACCAGGATGAAGTCGCCTTCATCGGTCCCAGCAGCGGCAGCATGGGCGTCGTGGACAGCGGTCAGATGCCCCCTATACCGTAAAGCGCCCTATTGATGTTAGAGCGCGAAATTTCCGGTGAGGCCCCAAAGGGACGAAGAGCTCCAAAACAGCTTGTCCGCCTGATCGAGCTGCGGTGTCTTCCAGCCTTCAGCGCGAGCTACGCGATGAAGAGGGCACCCTCCCCATCCCGCCCGCCGTCGCCAACCAATGGGCGTGATGAGCCACTTCTTGTTTTGAATATTCGAGATTTGTATCCTCGTAGACCGCTCCGAGGTATAGACCAGCCGAGACGCAGCGCGAAGCCGATATGCGCGGCGCGCATCCTGTCCAGCGCGTCCGGCGATGTTCGGGGGCAGCGGTGGCTCGATTCGAAGACGTCGATCGCCGCGCCGGCGATGTGCCCGTTCGTCATCAACACGCTGATCACGAGAGCGCTCCAAAACAGTTTCCGGGTCGACGATGGGCCCGCGCGACGCATTGATCAACCGGGCTGGCTTCTTTTCTCTGCAGTTCGGTGGCCCCCACCAGGCCGCGCGTCTGGCTGTTTCCAAACCAAATCGTTGTCACGATGTCGGCGAGTATTGATAACCGGGCCTGACTCTAGACTGCGCCGGCTGCTGTGGCGTGTGTCTTCTGGCGCCGGGGTTCTGCCCCGGGCGGCGTTCTGTGATTCATTCCAAAGGCGCCCCGACCCGCGCGACCTGTGATCCAATCCGCCCAAGTCCCAGAACCCCAGGGTCTTTCCGCGAGATCCAGCCACCGTTTGCTGCCAGCCGCTGATCGACGATGTTTCCCACGAGATGTCGCGCCGAGGCGAGGATCGCGCCCAGGTCAATTGATCGTGGTCCGCCTGATATCCCGTGTGAACCACGGCGATCCCACGCTCTGCGGCGGCAACATCGATCGACGCGTTTCCAGGTCCCGTCGAGGCAATGAGCTTGAGATTGGGCAGGCGTTCAATGACGTGGCGGGCGGGGTTCGCTCGGCATGACATACGACATCAAGGCACAACCGCTCAACCACGGCGTCCGGATCGGCGAGTGGTCTGAAAGACCGATATCCGCCCGATCGCGGAGGCTGACCAATCAGCGCCTCAAGCGCCACATTTTGCAATCGTTCAGCACAGCGATTCCAGGCCTCATCGGCATTCATCCGGTCCACCGCATGGACGGAGGTTGGTCATCGTCACGTCAGGCTTATCGCGCCCGCCCCGTTGATTGCCAGGAAAAGCCGCAGATGGGAACCGTGCCTTCACCAATAAGCGTCCGACCCTTGGTTTGCTGAGCTCTTCAAACACCGTAAATGTTTCCGTAAAATCCGGCGGAAAGCATCGCGCCAGTTGAGCGCCGCCTTGCTATGTCCGGGATGACAACCGACGGTTGCAGTGCTCGATGGTTTAATTTGAGTTCAACCATTTCCCTTGGCCCGGCTATCCGTTTGGAAAAATAATGCATGTCGGTGGTGCCCAATTGGCCACCACCACGAGAATTCGCCCAGGAACCACAGAGCGTGCAGTCATCGGTGTCGCCCTGATGCTTAAGAATCAATCGAGGCTCAATGGACGTGCCATCCGCGAATGGCCGATAGGAACCGCGTGAGTCACCGAATCCCAAGAGCGTTTCCTTATCGATTTTCTCTTTGATACACCTGGTTGATTGGGCTCTGACGCTGGAGTCGCGATGATTCACGTCGTATGCGTCCCAAACACTTCCTGGACCGAGACAATGATCCGGCGTGCCAGCGTGATGTGGTGATGACAGAGAGCGTCAGTGCTTCGATACCGTACTGTTGGCATTCTTCGTCAACCGCGCATGACCAACATCACCTCGTGTGCTCCTCGATCGCGCGGAGCCGTCCAAACTGATCGTCCCGGGAGGTAACACGATGACACACTGTGCTGGCTGCCGTAAATGCACTGGCAGCCATGAGAAGTAGGAGACTGATTGCTGTTGGTCAAACTGCAAGCGCCATAACGCCCTTCCGCCAAGTTGGTGAAGGCAGCGCCCATTGGTCGGTAACACCACCGGCGCCCAGCGCCCCCCCCACCCTCCTTGTGCAGGCGAATCTAGGAAATTCATGTGCGGCCCGCGATAACACATCCTCACGTGCGAGCCTGGCAGCACTGCACGCGGCCGCCGCCGCAGTCTGGTCGATGTCGAACACTGCGGTGACCTCTGACGCGGCAGTGGACTGCAGCGCATGGACGATGTCGCCCCAAACAGGACTCTTGTCCCTTCGATGAAAATTTACAGCCGGTATGTCCCGTATGCCTGCGACAGGGACGAGTTCCGCCGCGACTGATCGGCCTCGGAGCCACTAAACGTGCAGCTATTTACCGGCCTTGATGCATGGCGCCGCATTGCGCACTCTGGAAGAATGGCTTGCTTCCTTCGGCGCCTGGCAGCGATGTCCGGCGACAACCAAAGTCGCTTTCGGCCTCGCGACATACACATATCGGCATGTGGAGACGCGCTTGCCGTCCTGGGGTATTCGATTATGCTTTTAAATACGGGATCGGAATGAAGGTGCGTCACCAACACGATGTTGACGTCTTCCGGCGTGTAGCCTGCGCCGCAGCGGCTGCCCGCCAAGGGCCGAATCCCCACCCCACTCAGGTGCCAGCACTCACATCGACGAGGATGAGCGTTTGCCGGTGTTGACGAGGAAGCCTGTATCGGCGACGTCCAGCACGTGCGATCATCGTAGGCGCCTTGAGAACGCCATCCATCGTCGCGGTCGTTCCGTTCAGCCAGTGCGGATCGAATACGCCAGCACGATCGAATAGCGCCGTCACTTGAGTCGCCGACTTCAGCGGTAGCCCGGCGCCTGATCAGATGTAAAGAGGCCGCAGCACGCAGGGCTGATGCCTGACGAAGCGGGGTAAATCGCAAGCGCTCCTACGAGAGCACCACCGAAAGCGGGATCGAAATTTCTCTTGCCGTGTCTACCTTTCTATTTCAAATTGATGTTTAGCGGTCCGCCGGCGCGCCTGGCGGCCTTCTCGATCAGGGCTCGCCACCGCCCGCGGCCGCGCACACGAAAACGACGCGACTCCCCTTTGACTCGACGGCGGTGGCGCCGGCGCGCTTTGCCTCAGGCGCCGGGCGGTAGTGGACCATCTTGACGTCCACGCCGCAGATACCTGTGATGCCGGCCGGTCCCGTCCAAGCCGGTCGCCCACTGATCGCCCTTCGCGTTTTACGCCTCCACGGACCTCCACCCAGCCCCGGCCGAAACGCTGCCGCGGTCTGGACTCACCTCCCAGCGAACACAACGGTACATTCCTGCGAGGTCGAGCAGCAGAGAAGCCGTCAACTGGCGGCAGATCGGGGCACCGCGCGCCGAACACCGGCACGGGGTCCTTGCAGATCGGCCAGCGTCGCCGTCGGATGATCACCCCCGTGGTGGGGGCGAAGCTTCTCGCGAGACATACACCCGAGCCTCCTCTACAACCTTGTCTTGCGGGCTGAAACTGGTGATGACTGCGCCTGGCCATCAGGCGACGGAGAATGACCGGGCTACCAGCGCATCCGTGGATGCAATCCGCGCGCTCAAGGCGTAAGGCGCCGTCTTCAGCGAAAGGACGTGGTCGCGTCCTGATCGATCGTGAGGGCGTTGTTGCGTTAGCCTCCTTCTTCACAGGTTGGTTTTTCTTTGTAGACGCCTTCCTGATCCGACCTGGCCACCCACTCCCTGGGTGGACCAGCACCACTCCGCACGCGCTGCGGGGCTGATGATGTGGGGCATGGGCGACCTCGCCAAAACACGTCGAACAACGCCCTGACTGAAACACGATTCCTGCGAGTGTCTGACTGTACCGGTCGCTCTGAACAAGGCGTCGATCTGTTTTTGCGACATTGGCATGATGCAGCCGTATATATGATGCACACTGTATAATGTCAAGTGGTATCAAATGGGGTGAGGCGGTGAGGGTCACGCGCAAGCAGTCGGCGGCAAATCGCGAAAGGGTTCCCGACGTGGCTTAAGACGCTGTTCCGTGAGCGTGGCTTGATGGACGTGGCGCGTCGCGGACATCGAAGCGCGCTGGGTTGACGCACGGCGGCTTCTGGGCAGTTCGCGTCGAAAGATGATCCGCCGCCAGCCACCGCGGGAGTGTTCGAAACGGGCTGGCAGCAACGCTGACGGAAAGGCGACCCATCATTCGGCGGTCCGCGGCTACCTGTCGCCCCGTCATCGCGACGATCCGAACCGGCTGTTTGCTCGCCGCGTTGATCTGACGCCGCGCGTCAACCCGCCGTCCGTCGCGCCTTTCACTGACGGTTTTCGCCTGATTGGCGAGTTGATGAAGCTGGTGCCTGGGATCACGCCGCCCGACGTGAAAAAGGCGCTGGTGATGGCTGGTCTTGTGGTGGAGCACTCATCCTGCCGCGCCGTCGACGATGCGGCGCTGTCCGACGAGATTCTGGAGGCGAGCAACCAACGTGACTCGGTTGACGGGTCGGCACGTGCTGCGAACCCCTGCTCAGGCTTGATGTGCCGCGGGTACGATGGGCACGATGCGGGCGCCACCGCGTCAAACGCCCGCATCATCTTCACTTGCAGCGACGCCACGTTATTTTGAACGAGATTCGGAAACGCCGCCCAGAACCTCGGCGTGCCGCAAATCTTTGACCACTTCATCGGGGCTAATCAGTAAGCCCCGTCCCGGCCTCGTTGCGTCGAAATCGCACGCGTCATCGCTGGCCATCCGTTCTGCCGACATCCGTCATCGCCTTGGCATCCCCGGAAAGAAGGTGTCCGCCGCCTCCTGTGGTGTCTGCGACATACCAAGCATGTGACGCCCAATTGAGCTGTTCTATAATTGCTGCTACCGGTCTCCGGCTGGATAGAGATCAATCAGTGGACGGAATCGTCGGGGTTCGCCGCCGATGATGGCCACCATCAGCGGCAGCCCGCTGAGCCCGCGCGGACAAATGATTGCGGGTGCCGCCAACGCCGAGCCGGATTGGCAGCGGGTTCTGCATCGGTCGGGTAGACGCCCTGCCCGGTCAGGGCGGGACGGCATGCCGACCAATGCACCTCCTCGTTGCACGAATGTTGAGCAGGAGGTCGAGCTTCGGCAAAAGTGCATCGTAGTCCTCCAGCCGAAGCCGAACAGCGGAAATGCTTCGATGGAGGAGCCACGGCCGACGATCATTTCGCGCGGCCCCGTGAAAGCAGATCGAGCAGTCGAAGTTCTGAAACGCACCGGGGTCTCCCGCCTTGCACAGTGACCGCGCTGGTCAGCCGGATGCGCTGCGCGTGCCGCCATGGCCTCCAGGATGACCGCTTACGCAGAATCCAGAAACCGCGACGATGATGTCGCCGACCCAAAGGCATCCACCTGACCTCGTCAGCGTGCTCGATCTGCTGCACTCAGCTGTCGGAGCCGCCCGCCGATTCACGGCGCGGCTGTTCTCGCCGAAGGCGGCCGCGAAACCGTCAACCCCACCTGCATCAGAGGCATCCTTCAGAAGAAGATCGATCGATCGCGGCAAACGCGCCAATCCAGAGCAGCACGACGGAATGAAAGGATTGGCTTTCAGGGCGTCGTGCGACAGTTCGGTCGCGATGGCCCCCGCCGAAATAGCAGACGCGAGAAGAACCGAGCTTCATCGGCCGGGCATAACGAACAATGCGGCGAACGCCAGTTCCATGACGCCCAGGAGGCGAAGGTGCGTCCGACGCCGAGCGTCATCGTTTCACGATCTTGATTGCCCGTCAATTTCAGCACCCGGAAAGCCCAATCAGCAGCCGGAATCCATGTCGCCGCACTTGATCACTACGAGCGCCTTTGAGCGGTTACTGTTGTATACCTAGGTATCGTGGATTACTGACGGAAGACGCAAGACGGCACTTGTTTCGCGCTAGTCACTTGAGGAACCGTGGCGGCGCGACCAGCGGTTGCGGCCGCAACACTGACGGCGCATCACCACTGCGAGTTTTCGCGAAGTGCTGACCGGGTGGGGACAAGTGGAGCCGCTCGTCACGCCATGCTCGAACAGCGGCCAACGGCACGAGCGAGGTTTTCTGAGCTGAAGCGCAGCATTCCGGTATCTCGCAGCGGAGGCGACGGCGACGCTCCGAAGTTCGAGCGCGACGGCTGCTCACGCGCCACGTCTACGCTGAGGTGCTGGGCTGCGCGAGCACGCGCTCACGCTGGGCGCGTTATGGAGCCGGCCACTGTGACCTGGCGCAGACCCATTGTCGACGATCAGGGCGCGCGAGAAATTGACGGACAGTCGGCGCGTCGCAAGGCCTCCTGAGACGCGCGAGGCTTTATCACGTTGCTTGACCAGCGCTGCGTCTGGCGCGACTATTCCCCGACGGCCGGGTGCCATACAGAGTCACGGTGATTGTGCCGCGCAGAGGACCAAGGTCGACACGACGACCGGTGCGCTTTTTCGGCTGCGCCGACTGATCGCCTTGCTCAGCAGCGTGCCGCTCCGCTGGCCGCATCATCGTCGAATGGCACCGTCTTCCGCCGCGGAACTGCCGCCAGCACTACGTCATGGCCACGGCATTAGCGTCACCGGCCAGCACCTGATCGCTCGGATGAACGGGCGCGGATGGCGCGACAGCGTGATCAACCCGGCGAGAGCCACTTCTCACCACGGCGAGCTCAACACACCACGCTGGCTGCAGACTCGACGAAGTCTCGATCGCTTCAGCCTGGGTTCGTGGCCGATATCTGCGAGATGGACTGTCGGGGATCGGACGTGATTCGCCACGCAGCGCTCGGGACGACAGCGTCATCGCGCGCCGCCCGCATTTCAGGAGAACTCGCGCCATAGTCCGAACACGACGCCGACACGTTGACCGTCGGTGGTCATCTGCTCGCCCACATGGTGGGCGAAGCCGAAGGCGCTTACGCCGCGAGGCAAATTAACCGCGTTTCAACTTCGCACGTCGTTGACTTCCATTGACGCACCTTGCGAAGAAGTGTCGTTGATGGCGCTCGCGCGGCAGGCTACGTGAGCCTCTTCCACTTGGTCTCTTTGCCGCACCGTCGGCATCCCGCCGCACCAGCTCGTGTTGAGGCTCCGTACTAACGGGCGATTGGCTTCATGAAACAGAACACTCCTCTGCGCACATCGGGTGGAGGCCGGGTCACACCAGCCACTTCACCCGGGCGTTTCGCGCGGTGACCGGCACGACCGCCGCCTATCCCCATCGGCGCCAGCGCCTGATCCGATCACAGTTTCTACAAGAGCACGCCGTCCTATGCTAGGGTAGGCGCTGTCGGCCCGTCCCCTGTGGAGGCGAAGGAGTGATCGCGACAGGAAGCGAATTCTGATTACGGAGCCGGTTCGCTTTTGGTGAGAGCCGCGATCGATTGGCAAAGGGGTCATGATGTGATTGCGGGGGTGCAGATCTGGCCCCAGGCGACGGCACTCCGCCGGAAAGTCGAGACGCTTGGCTTGAAGAACCTTCGCGTTGAGAAACTTGATCTCTTGCATCCCTACGACGTCCAGAACGCATTGAACTGGGACATTGATACGTTGGTCAACAATGCGGCCATCGCTGAAAGCGGCCCGATCACCGAAATCCCGATGGAGCTGCTCCGGCGTATGTTCGAGGGCAATTTCTTCGCCCCACTGGAACTGACGCAGAGATTCGTTCGCAAGTTCATCGACGAGGGACGACCCGGGAAGATCGTCTTCACCAGCTCGATTGGCGGCCTGATCTCGATTCCGTTTGGTGGCCCGTATGCCGCGACCAAGCATGCGCTCGAAGCCATTGCCGGGTCGATGCAGGCGGAACTGGCCCCGTTCGGCATTCAAGTGCAAGTGATCAACCCAGGGGGCTATCTCACGGGTTTCAATGAAACCGAAGCCGAATCCTCGTCTCACTGGATGGATGACCGCAAGAATTACGTGAAGAGAGCCGACGTGCAAGGCTTCTTCGATCGGATCCTCGGTGATGAACAGAACCGGCTGGATCCACAGCTCATGGCCGACGCAATGGTCCAGATCATTCCGAAAGACACAGGTTTCTTCCGAAACGTGGTGCCCCAGCTCGCCGAGGACATGGTCAAAGCCGTCCAGCGGGATACATGGACGAACAAGATCGATTTGCCCGCGTTCGAAATGAAAAAGGACTAGATCTGCGCGGTCCCGCCGTCCACAAAGAGCTCGATACCGGTGATATAGCTCGCGTCGTCGGAAGCAAGAAATGAAACGGCCGTGGCGACTTCGTCCTCCGTGCCCGTTCGGCCAAGCGCCGCCACGGCGGACGCCTGAGCCTTGAAGCCCTGAATTTGATGATCGTCGCTGAGGCCCGCCGCCTTGTAACCGGGTGTGATGATCGTTCCAGGCGCCACAACGTTGACGCGCGATGCCGCGGTCGCTTCAACTCCACAGACCAGCCCGCGCGAAGGCACGCAGCGCCGCGCTGCGCTGGCGGCGTAGGCGCTGAACGCCGGCATGCCCTTGCTGGCAGCCATCGATCCGTTGACGACGATGGCGCTTCCGAGTGGGCATGAGCGGAAGAGCCTTCTGCACCGAGTGAACAACGGCGCCTTTGACGTTGACGCCGAAGATTCGGTCAGAAGTGGACTTCGGTGATGGCACCGAGCGGCGGGAGTTCCTCCCGTGCCAGCGTTGGCGAACAAATATGTCCAGCCGGCCGTGGCAACTCCTTGATGGCAAGTGACAAGCGCGTCAGGATCCTCGAGACTGGCGATATCGCCACCAGGACGCTCGGACGCGCTGCACCGATCTTTACAGACCGGCTGCATCAGGCTCCAGCTGGCGTCGGCCAGTCACGACGATCGCGGCGCCTTCGAGTGCCAGGCCGTTGCGCCGTACGCGAGACCGATGCCGGAGGTGCCGCCGGTAATGAGCGCAATCTTGCCCTCGTGTTTCGTCGTCTGAAGCTTCAGCGCTCACCGCCACTTCACGATTTCGACGCCTGTGTCAGGCGCCGCTCCGAGGTTTGCCAGCACCCGAGCTGAGCAAACATGATCGTTCCGCCGCGTAGCAGTTGAACCGCTGAATCTTGCCGTCGCTCATAGAGACACGTCACAGCACGGCGTGTGCATTTCCTTGCCGGTGGGTTGAAGCGTTCCCGCAGGAAGAACGAGCGGTCCCTTGCGTGCCATTCAGCGACAGCTCGACGATCACCTGTCGCTGGCCTCGTAGACGTGATGAATGTCACGGTGCATGTCCGGAAACGCGGTGGTAAAGACGTCGACCATGCGGCCAAGATCCTTGCCCCGGTATTCCGTTCCCGACGCGACGTCGAGAATCACCCCGTCCGGCGTGAATAACGACACAAAGGCCTGATGTCGTTGACGCCGCCTTCCGCAGCGGCGTAACCGGAACGGATGAGCCTCGTTTTTCGACATATTCCGTGGAGTCTACGGACATGCCGTCGAGGAGGTGATTGAACGTTTACGCTGATCTTGACGGATCCGGTCGTCGGTGCTCTCGCCGCCATGCCGCAGGAGGTGCCGGTCTGTTCCTGAACACTCGGGTGAAATGGCTTTGCTCAGCGAAGCCGGTGACGAACGCGATCTCCGAGAGAGGTAGCGGTCGGCCAGCAGGAAGCTCCTGGGCCCTCGCAATTCGCGCGTTGAGCTGCCACTGGTGCGGCGACAGCCCGGTCGACGCAACGCACGCCCGAACTGCGACGGCGAAGCCCGGCAACCGCCGACAGCTCTCTGAGCATTACGGCCTCTGACAGATGTTCGATCACGTATTCGGTGACTCGTCGGAGCTGTCGCGGCCTTAGGCGGCCCGCTGCGCGCTCAGGCTCTTCACGCCCGACTCGCAGGAAGTCGATGCACGCCGCAAGCGTGAGACTGTCGATGTACAGACGACTCAACCTGTCAGGCTTCGCACTCTGCTGCCAGACACCTGGCGAGATACCGCAACCGCTCGTTGCGAAAGACTCGAGGCTCCGGCATCGTGAGTTTCTCGCCGACGGCCTCTGCTACGCGCGCGATCGAAGTCGAGCCTGATATCCCGCACGCGTCGAATGCCTTCCAGAGTAGCCCCAGACCTGAGCACCCGGTGGTCGAAGTTCATCGTGACGGCCCGTCTGCCGAAGCCTGATCGCGTTTCAATCGCGATTCGATACGACCGCCGCCGATCGCGTCCAGCACAATCGACAACCTCGCGTGCGACTCCGACGCGACCTGCGCCCAGGCAGGTCCTGGGAGCACGTCAACCCGAGCGCGTGCACGGCGATATCGTTAGAGACGCATGTGATCTGACGCACGGCTTCGATTCCGTGCGTGGAACGCACGATCGTCGGGTCGCCGCGAAAACGACTCCGGTTCTCTCCCGCGAATCTTCGGGTGGTGCGTCAGCCATCGCCACTCGCCAGTGTAGCCGTCCCGACGGTCTGATCAGACCCAGTTTGCTCGCCTCGCCCAAATCTTCGATCTTCTTGTGGAGGACAGTTGGCGTCGTGTTTATGCGGGTGAACTCGAAGTGCGCCCACCAGGTCTCGTTAGCACTGAGGCCATTCAGTGCATCAATACCGAGCACCCGTCGCGTGGCTTTAGCTGGACAACTCTTCTCTCCCGCGACCAGTGCAGTCGTGCGTCGCTCGCCCATCGACATCACCGACGCACTTCGCGGAGGTCGCGTCTGACTGCTTGTGGTGGCCGGCCGAAGGCGCGGACAGAATGAACGACGCATCCTCTCGCGCGCTCGCCGAAGCCGGTCTCATCCGCCACCTCTTCAACAGAATGGAGCCTTCTTCGAGCATCACGCGCGCGACTTCTACTCGTAGCGCTTCGACGGCCCTTGCGGGAGAACTGGCCCCGTCTCCTGTCGGAACGCGCGTGAACTGACGCACGCTGAGATGCGCTGCTGCGGCGAGTTCTTCCACGGAGAGGTCGAACGAAGATTCTGCCGCGCATGCGCGAGTGCTGTCTGTATTCGATCCGACTTCGCCGCCATCGTGAGCAGTGCTGATTCCTGCCCCTGTGCGCCGCCGCGCCGGTGATACACGACCAGCCCTTTCGCGACCTGCCTCGCGAGGTCGGCACCAGGTCAGCCTCCACCAACGCCAGCGCGAGGTCGATGCCTGCCGTCATCCCCGCCGACGTCACACAGGACCGTCGTGCGTGAAAATGCGGTCTTCTCCACGCGCACTTTTGGATATCGGGCCTGCAACTCGCGGGTAAACAGCCAATGTGTGGTGGCTCGCCGGCCATCGAGGATTCCAGCCTCGGCCAGAACGAACGCACCTGTGCAAATGGACGCAACGCGACGCGACTTGCAGCTTCGCACCGCAGATACGCCAGGACGCGTTTGCTGGATGGCGCGATCGCCGTCGGACCGGCGACAAGCAAGGTGTCATGCACCCGATAGTCGCGCGGTTTCGATCGCGACGCCGACAGAGCTGCGCACGACGCCGCCGCGCTCGGAGATGACACGGACCTTGGCAGAACGTTTTCCCGGCGAAGATGTTGGCGATATCGAATGCCGCCACGGCGGCGCAGCTCGCGATCTGAAAATCGCCGGCGACCACGAGACCCACGCGATGCATGGCGGGACACTATACCCCAGCGAAGGCGCGTGGAGAGCGATGGCCGGATTCGCGGCTTTTTCGTCCTTGAGGCGGGTGCGCGAGGTTCCGTAGCGTTGGAGGCATGGTGACTGCCAAGGACGATTCGCACGGCTCACAGGCGGAGCCTTTGAAGTGGGACGTGTTCGTGACTCCGGCATACCCATCGCTATGGCCGAAGCGGCTTGCAGGTGTACAGGAGACGTATTTCAAGCGATGGCTTCGACTCTCATCTACGGGACACGCGACGCTCTCCTGTTGATGCGTTCATGACCGTGGAGCAGGCCACTGCTCTGGCAGATTGGGTCGCGTCCAAGAAGAAGAACCTGACACCATCACATCGGCACATGGCCACGGGATCATTGGTTTGGGGTGGGCACTATTCTCAAGCGATTTCCGGACGCCAGAGTTGGCGGCGACGCGGGATACAGTCAACGTGATGCAGTGGAACGCGTCCCCGCAGGGCCTGGCAGCCTGGGGGCGGATTCCCCGGTCAAATCCGCAGAACCTGGTGATGGCCGAGGAGCTTGAGGGAAATGTGATCGAACTGGAGGGCGCGAGCTGGTTGTCGTGGAGCTCGGTCATACCGACACGGACTACACGACCTGTTTGCACGTCCCTTCTATCGGCCTCGTCGTGGCTGGCGACGCTGCTTACAATGACGTCCACCTCTACCTCGCTGAATCAAATGCGCAGACACGACGGGAGTGGATCGACGCGCTGGACAAGATTGAGGCGCTGAACCCGCGCGCAGTTGTCGCGTCACACAAGCGACCGGAAAACGAGGACGATCCCAGGATCATCGAACAGACCCGACAATACATCCGCGATTTCGACCGATTAGCGGAAACGACGAACACCTCCCAGGAGCTTTACGACAAGATGCTGGAGCTGCATCCGAACCGGGTCAATCCCGGGTGGGCGCTGTGGAGTTCAGTACGCGCGATCAAGGCGTGAGTCTGGAGAGCCCCTGGGAC
>JAALOD010000054.1:1447-20389 GCA_013372845.1 Candidatus Udaeobacter sp. | reverse complement strand
GAACTCCCATCCGCAGCCGGATGCTCGGATGATCTTGCAACGCTTTGCTAATCTCGAGCGCACACTGGGCCGGTTCTTCCGGACTGTGGAAGAAAACGAGCGCCATTCCATCGCCGGTCGGCACCCGGATGAGTTCGCCTCTTGCTTCCGCAGCGCGAAAACATTCTGTACTCCGCACGATTTGCTTCAACTCTTGCAGCAATTCGATCTGCTCGTTCACAAGCAGCTTTGAATAACCGACCACGTCGATTAACAAGATGTGCGCGATCTCGAGCGGCAGATCCGGCTTAGCTTCGGCAGGCGTATCCTGGGCGTTCACCCGTTTCTTAGACCTCACAATATCTTTCACGCCGGCGAGAGCAAACGAGGGTGGCGCAAGGCAAGGGAAAACTCACTGCTAAAAAGCCGCTCTGTCAATATTATGAGACGGCTGCTTGCGGCTGCATGCTTATTTCGCGTGTTCAGGACGGATCAAACCAGGGCCGAATGCCGCCACGTTAAGAATGATCATGATGAACGCGAAGAGATACATCCCCATGGTGAGGCCAATCCCGACGTGCATTGCACAAATACTGATCAACCAAATCTTTCGTGTCCTGTTGTTCCAGATAAAAAATGGATATCCGATTTCCAACAGACACGTAAAGATTCCCGCGACTGGGAAGAGGTACTTCCACCTAATGAGTATCTCAGGATCGATAATGTTGAAGGGCGGGCGGATGAGAGCGCGCCATATATTGGAACCATCCCACCACCCGGTGCCGAGGCATTTCATCAAGCCGCTGAAAAAATAGATGACACACAAGTGAAGCTGAAGGAGCCGACGCCAAAAACCAAGAAGCTGTGGATCTCTCGCTCGCGATTTTCCCAGTCGCCAGTCCAAAGAATATTGATCTGGCAGCGGCGACAACATCAAGTAAAAGAGTCCGATGGTCATGAAGTTATCCACGCCATACGACACGAACCCTCCGCTCTTGGCTGCGCACAGGTGAAAAAGCCACGCCAGTATCGCGGAGAACCGAGAAGCGAGTCCCATAAGAAGACCGCAGCCGGAAACGAGTAAACAAATCCACGTAACGCCAAGGACTGTCTCTTCGCGCAGGCCAGCGTGTGTCCCGAGAGTGACGAGCCATCCCAGTCTCGGAACCAGATGGCTTTCCAGAGAGAGAATTGCTTCTCCGAGATTTCGGCTAATCAGCCCATGGCCTGTTCCTGCGAGGAGATAATTCCAATCGTCCCGCAGAGACATAGCATAAAGCATCACCTGAAGACCAAGACCGATTCTTAAAACCGCCAGCCACGTATCAGACTCAGCCGGAAAACAGAAATCCATCAGTCGTTCCCGCCACACCGACAATCTCTTCATGGCGTGCTTTGCTCAGTTGCTTTGTCACTGACGCTGAAGTCGTAGGCATACAGGAATTCGTATGACTCCCTTTTTCCTCGCTCGAATTCCGGCGCGCTTGGTAAAACTACCGATCCGAAGGTCGCGCGAATCATTGTTGCATCGGCGTGCTCGCGCCACACCGCATCGGCAAGCATCTTGACGATGGTTTGACGGAACGCCTCCGAACGCGTGCGCCCAATCATGTCCAACAAACCGGCAATACGCAGGACGGATGCTGCATTTGACACGCGTGGCAGTCTGTATTCAACACGCCCGTCTGGAAAACGAAGTTCGAATACGAGCTTGTAACTATTTGGGATATTTGGCGCGAAGAAACCGTATCCGGCCTCGATTCCAGAAAGATGCAGATACCCGGTCAAAATCTGGCGGGCCGGGTTCGAACGCGGTAAGCCTTGTCCTAATGGTGTCGAAGCGATCTGCTCGGCTCTTTGCCAAAAGTTCTTAGACCGCTCCGGGAAAACAGTCCTGCTCGTTGACAGGAGCCAGAACGTGTCACGCGATGACACCGTGATGATGAGGAACAGCTGCAGGGCAAGGCCTGCCAGGTAAACGCGGCGTTTGCTCAAGGCTTTTTGATTGGGCGCCTAGATGAGCAATCCAAAATCCCAGATTAACTATTTTATCTTGCCGAGGAAATCTGTCGCATCATCGAGGGTGGCGACAGCCACCTTTTGCATAACGTTAATTGGATCGGCGGATGCCTGATTTCCAGCGGCCTCGGAACGCACTGCGCTTGTCATGGTCAGACTGCGAGTGTCTTCGTGGAAACGCTTATGACCTTCATTATCGTAATAATCTATTTCACACAGTCCCTTGCCGGATTTGTTTAGGTCGCGGCATGCATTTTGAACTTCTTCTGGAGTCTTTGTGGTTTTCACGCCACCTGCGTCGAAGATGATAAGAATCGGCCGTTCGTTGGTGGGTAGGATGAGAGACTTTTTACACGCAGAGATGAGGACGATCGAAGCGGTGACGCTTGCGGCCAGAATTCCGAGTTTTAATGCGAATGTTCCAGATGGGATTTTCATAGCACCTACTGGTTTGGCTCCGGGCACCGTAATTGGCAAGCATAAAGTTAAGGGTGCAGCCAGCACTCATCGAGCATATGGAAGTTGGAAGCGGATCGGATGCGCCCGCGCGACCGTGCTTGCTTACCTTGACGGGGTGACGCGTGCGTTGAGGTTGAATGCGCAATGAAAACAGTCTGGCGCGTTTTTGCTTATCTGAAGCGATATCCGTGGATGGCCGCAGGGACATTGACCTGCGCCATCCTAAGCACGCTGATGGTGATCGTTTTTCCCGCGACCGCGAAGTGGATCATTAACGACGTCGTACGCGCGAATCGACCGGACAAATTGCTGCCGCTACTCGCGCTGGCAGCGATCGCATTTCTTTTTCAGCACGGGTTCAACGCGCTGCGCATCGTGCTGAACAACACGTTTGAGCAAAAAGTGATCTTCGATTTGCGCAGCGATTTGTATTCGCACATCCAACTGTTGCCTTTGCGGTGGTTCGACAATCGCGCCACCGGCGATCTGATGACGCGCGTGATTGAGGACGTCAACTCGGTCGAGCGTGTGTTGATCGACGGAATCGAACAGGGCGTCGTCGCCATTCTGCAGGTGCTAATTGTCGTAGGCATGATGTTTTATCTGAATGCGAAGCTGGCAATGCTCGCGCTTGTGCCATTCCCGTTACTTATCGTCGGCACGCTCACCTACACGCTGACTGCGCATAGGCGGTATCGTTTGCAGCGCCGGGCGTCGTCAGACATGAACGCGCTACTGCACGATAATCTGGCTGGCGTCCGGCAGATCAAAAGTTTCGTCCGCGAGAACGAAGAGCACGCGCGGTTTAACCGGGTAAGCGATCAATTGCGACGGGCCACACTGGTGGTCATGCGCGTATGGGCGATTTACAGCCCGTCGATGTCGATGTTTGAATCGATTGGCGCGCTGCTGGTGCTCGGGTTTGGCAGTCACGCGGTGCTTACGGGTTCGATGCAGATCGGCGATCTGGTCGCGTTTCTAATCCTAACCGCGTTTCTCTACGATCCCTTGAGCCGATTGCATCAGCTCAATCAACTTGTGCAAGCCGGACGGGCGGCGGGCGAGCGTGTATTTGAAATTCTCGACGAACCGGCTGAGCCGGGATTTAGGGTCGAGCAGCGGAAATCGCTCAGCAGCGGGTCCGCCTCTCCCCTTCGCGAAGGGGAGAGGATTGAGGTGAGGGGATTCTCGCGCGACGGCGTTGATATGCGAGAACCGCAAAAACCCTCACCCTACCCTCTCCCTTTCGAAGAGAGAGGCGACGCGATCTCCCGCAATGCGCATACAGACGAACTGCGCGATCGAGCGCATATCTTAGGTGACATTCGCTACGACGACGTAAACTTTAGCTATGTGGAGGGATTGCCTGCGCTGAGGCATGTTTCCTTCCATGCACCGCCCGGTGCGACCACCGCCCTGGTGGGCGCAACCGGCGCTGGTAAGTCGACACTGGTGAATCTGCTCGTGCGTTTCTACGAATTCACCAATGGGCAAATTTACATCGATCGGAAACCGATTCGTGAATATGACCTGCGTGCGTTGCGCGAGGCGATCGGTGTGGTGACGCAGGAAAGTTTTTTGTTCAACGGATCGATTCGCGAAAACCTCCTCATGGGAAAACCGCAAGCGACTGACGCGGAATTATGGCGCGCGGTGATTGCGGCGAATGCGCAGCAATTTATTCAACGTTTACCAGGCGGCTTGGAAAGCGTGGTGGGCGAGCGTGGAGTCAAATTAAGCGTAGGCGAAAAGCAACGACTCTCCATTGCCCGCGCGCTGTTGAAAGATCCGCCGATTTTGATTCTCGATGAGGCGACTGCGAGTGTGGACACCGCGACGGAGCGCCTGATCCAGGAAGCGCTCGAGCGCCTCATGGCGAACCGCACATCGATTGTCATCGCGCATCGGCTTTCGACAATTGTGCGTGCGGACCAAATCCTGGTACTCGATCATGGCCGGATCATTGAGCGCGGCACACACGACAAGTTGCTATCACTCGGTGGAAAATATACGCGGCTGTGCCAGCAAAGTTTGCTCGAAACCTCCCCGCTGCGGGAAACAGAACCGCCGGCAGAAATTGTCGCTTCACAGACAGCCGAAACAGAAGAAGAACTGCCAGTCTGCTGACAGAGAGATTTCCGTGCGGGCGACCACGAGACTCTTCTGCCTGATGCTTATTTTAGCGGAGTGCAGCTCTATTGGGCACGTCCGCCTGTTCCAGGCTTCGAGCGGGGCAGGCAGATCACAAGTCTATGTTCCGGCACGCTGAATGACCGCTTCATATTTTTCTTTTAGCTCAGCGTATCGTCGCTCGGCTTCCATCAGAGCGCGGCGCTCTTCTTCCAAGTTTTGTTCGAGATCACGAATCTGCTCTTGGAGAGGAATGGACATTCCCGCCACCGCTGGTCCGACGGGATCGCCCAGTTGAATTTCAGTCTGGGCATCTCCGGCATCTGCTTGTCCCGTTTCCCACAACTGCGGCATTTCCTGAATCTTGCAATGCGCGCCGTTGCGGGTGTTGATAACGAGAGTTTCGCTATCGATTTCGCCGAGTCGAATAAATTCCTGGAGGGCGCCCAGGGTTGTCGGTCCGTAATAATGCTCGCTGGTGAGCTCGACCAACCAGTCCATACCAAGCTGAGCCAGCATCGGCGCTTTTACCCAGGTCTGCCGGTCGTTAGAAAGCGTATCGTGTGGTGCGATCTGCGCCGCCGCAGCCCAGCGCGCGATTTGGTCAAAACGCACCGGACCAAAGGTTCTTCCGTCTTCGTGCTTGCGCAGAAACCAACTTTGATTCACGAGCCTTGTATCACTCTGTTGGCGATGGCGAACTGGAAGGTGCGGGCGACGCAGCGGGGACAATGATGGTCTGTCCCGCCTGCAGCTTGCGGCCATCTTCGATATGATTGGCGTTTTGCAGTTCGTCCACAGTCACTTTGTACATTTTCGCGATAGAGGTGAGTGTCTCGCCACGTGCGACGATGTGCGTGTTCCCGCTGGCCGGATGCGATGGAGACCCGGCTTCAGCGGTAGGCGTAGTTGTCGAAGGCGTACTTTCTCCGATCATTACGCCCGGGCGCATGTGTGCGATTTGCTGTTCCAGCTTGAGGATCTCCTGAGAAAGCGCGTCAATCTTGGCGTTCTGTTCGTCTATCTTTTTCGCCAGCGCTTCAAGTTGAGCATTATCATCTGATTTGCGAGACTTCGACGCGGGCGTTTGAGCAGAAGCAACGCAAAGCAACCCGAAAAGGAATGTCGCGCAGAAAATCAATGCGAGCTTCATCGGGGCAAAACTTTGCCATCAGCAGATTTGTCTGGCAAGCGTCATCGCTTCGCAACGTTGAATCGTTAAAGCGTTAAAAACGTTGAAGCGCAAATCCCATCTGACGTGTAGCGATTCAAAAATGACGCCGGCTGTTGCTCGTTCCTTCGTCCTTCATCAATTCGTGCTTCGTCACAACGTTCCAACGGTGCCGGGCTCTAACCCTTTTAACGCTTCAACTGTTTAACTTTTCAACAACGCGGAGCGTGCAGCTTGCCTTTCCAATATTTGCTCTTAGATTTTTTTATGGCTGAGCGCATTCAAAAGCCGGTGGAACCGGCGCCGTGGGGTCCAAAACAAGGCGATGGTGGAGGTCCACGTTCACCGGATATTTCGCGGCCGGACACGAAGGACCTTTTAAAAAAAATGCGCAAGGTGGATCCCAATCAATCCAAGCGCTATCGCCAGCGCACCGGCCAATAATGGATCGCTCCCCGGTGGCGTTTGACCAGAATTTCTCTGGCGCAGCGGGCGATTTCCCTGTGCTGCTGCGGCGCAAAGGCTTGCTCGCTCCGGCGGCTGCGAATCCGCTACCGCAAGCGGGAACACCTGAGAAAACGTGGCAACCAACAGAGGCAACCACAATTCTCGCTTTCAAATTTTCAGGCGGCGTGCTGGTGGCAGGCGACCGCCGCGCCACTGCCGGTAACACGGTTGTGTACGACCGCGCGGACAAGGTTTTAGAAATCGACCGGCACTCGATCATGGCCATTGCCGGCGTACCAGCGACGGCCTGGGAAATGGCGCGTGTGCTCGAACACTCGTTCCAATACTTTCGACGGACGCAGCTGCAGGAAATGAGCGTCGACGGCAAAGTGCGCGCTCTATCCAAGCTGTTGCGTGACAATTTCGGGTTCGTCATGCAGGGCGTGGGAGTCGTGGTGCCGATATTCGCGACCTACGATTCTCATCCGAAGCCCGAGGCGCGCCTTTATTTTTACGATGCCATGGGGGCGCAATTTGAAGTGACCGATTACGCGGCAACGGGATCCGGATCGCCGGCGGTGCGCGGCATCCTTTATTACGAAAACAACTGGGGCGCGAAACCCTTGCAGGAGTTAGGCGAAGACGAAGCAGTGTCGATCGCGTTGCGTGCATTGGATACGGCCGCGGAATCGGACACATCAACCGGCGGCGTAGATCGCAGCGGAAAGATTTATCCGTTGATCAAGATCGTATCGCGCGAAGGCATCACTACTTTGCCCGAAAGCAAAATCGCTGCGGTGTTCAAGGAAACCGTCGCATGATTGAAGAACCGTATCGTTGGGTCGAAGCGATTGCTAATCGCCGCGAGTACATCGAAGCGCAGCTTGCGCCCGGCAGTCCGATCGCGTCGCTCGGTTATCGCGACGGCATTTTGTTTCTCACCGTCGGCCAGACGCGCCAGAAGATTTTTGAGATTTACGACCGGATTGCCATGGGTGCAATTGGTCATCCCGGAGATATCGAACGATTGCGTATGGCGGCGATCGAATTGGCCAGCACTGAAGGCTTCACCCGGTCCGCGACAGATGTTTCATTGCGACGGCTCGTACATTACTCGCTCAGTCCGGTAATGAAGAGCGCGTTCGAACAGGTCTATGGGCCACCGTATCTGGCGCGGATGCTCTTTGCCGAGGTCGGAGAACAACCTGAGGAGGATTTATTTTTACGAGTCGAGTACGATGGCGAGATCGCGGCCAATGGCGCAACGTACGCGCAAGCGCGACAGGACTTTGCCGCACTCAGCGGGACACAGCAATCGAGAGAGCTGATGGAAGCATTTCTCGCAAGTCAGCACGCGCCGGATGCCAACCTTGAGTCGGCCCTCAACTCCGCGCTCGATGCATGGAGCATCGGGCATATGACTTTACAAACCAGCGATGCAAAGGAACCGCCAGAGCGCTCTGCTGTCAGGAAACATCGACA
The DNA here is from genome assembly GCA_013372845.1 of Candidatus Udaeobacter sp. Lineage (GTDB taxonomy): Bacteria > Verrucomicrobiota > Verrucomicrobiia > Chthoniobacterales > UBA10450 > Udaeobacter. The sequence continues at coordinate 12,702 of JAALOD010000054.1, read as the reverse complement.
GGAACAACTCGCAAATGCCGGAATTGAGGCGGCAGTGCTAGAGCGTGACGCCGGCAGGGCAATCCGTTATCGTTCGTTGTCAGACAGCAAATTACGCCCTTTGATCCGCGATTAATATATGGGGAAAAATCATCGTCCGGAAGTCACACGTGAAACCGCTTCGGAATATCCTGGCTCTCTCGGGGTTGTTGCTAATGATGGCGTCTTTCGTCTGGATGCAGTTCCGCCAGACGGACAGAGCTAAGCCCGCCGCAGAGCCGAGAACAGCGCAGCCTTCGGCTGCACCCGGTCCGTTTGCAGTAGTCATTCTTGATCCCGGCCACGGGGGACAGGACTCCGGGGCAATGTGCGGAGGGCTACTCGAAAAAGATCTGACTCTGGACGTGGCGCGACGAATCGATCGTTTGCTCGACTCGGAAGGAATCGCGACATTGATGACTCGCCTGGGAGATACTTACGTCTCGCTGGCAGATCGCGCGGCGTTCGCTAATCGAATCAGAAATTGCATTTTCGTCAGCATTCATTTTAACGAGGACAACAAGCCGGTCGCCAGTGGAGTGGAGACTTACTACGCCTCGCATCAAATCACCTCGGGTTCCTCTCTGGCTTCGTGGCTGCCTTTCTTATGGCGACCACTTTCCGAGTCGCCAAATCCTGAAAGTCAAAGCCTCGCAGGATTTATTCAAGAAGCGCTGGTCGCCCGCACGCGGGCCATCAACCGGGGTACACAACCCGGACAATTTTTTGTGATCGCAAACGTGACTTCTCCTGCCGTCTTAATCGAAGGAGGATTCCTCACCAACAAAGAGGATATTTCCAAACTCGTCAGCGAAGATTACCGCGACCAGATCGCCGCAGCCGTTGCTGACGGCATTTTGCATTATCGCGAAGCGGTAAGTCAGCGTAAGCCGACGTTGGCGGTCACAGAACCGGGAAAGCCTGAATAGGCAAAAAGCGAGGCCGTCAAAATAACACCAAGATGAAGGCCAAGATCGCTGCGCTGATCTTCATCGGATCGTTTATGCTGGCACGAGCGGACCAGATGATTGAAAGCGTGCAGCAAGCCTTGAAAGACCAGGGCTTTTATTACGGCGAGATCACCGGTCAGACGAATGCGAATTTAACTGCGGCCATTCGCCGCTATCAAATCCGTAACGGACTTCAGGTGAACGGTGAGCTCAACAGTGAGACGCTTCAATCGCTCGGAATTAACTCTTCTGCGTCTACGCAACCCGCGGCAAAGCCCGCGGCGCCCAGCCCTGCTGCACCCAAGCCTGGGGAACAATCTCCCATGCAAGGAACGAACATGACACCGGCACCGGTTCGGCCTTTCCCGAATGCGCCGCAAGATCAACAGGTGTATCCCTCCAACCCCATGGCCCCAGATACTTCTACGACAGGTGCGCTTGCTCGGACACCTTTTGAAACCGCGCCGCCCGACGTGCAACGCAACGTGATAGTCTCCGCTCAAATCGCGCTAGCGCGACGCGGCCTTTATCACGAGGATGTCAATGGCGTCTATGGGCCGGCGATGGAGTTTTCGCTGCGAGCGTATCAAGCACGCAGTAAGCTTCCGGTAACAGGCCGCCTTGACTTGCAAACGCTCGCCGCCCTTCGCTTGTTACCACAGCCGCGCGAGCCATTTTACGATCCCGCACACAGACGTTGGCGTGGTCCGCCAGGCCCTCCGGTTCGCGGTGAATGGGTTCCTGAGTGACATCCCGCAAACTTGTAGCTGGCAGCGGCACGCGGGACGCACGCGCTATTTGGGATTGTCGAAGCTGACCGATTGCACTTCGGCAAAGACTGTGCCGACGAAGACTTGCGCTTCAATGCGAAGCAGCAGTCGTTCGGCATCATCTGACACCCAGATCGTGGCGCGGCGAAATTTCCGGTGCGGCTCCAATTGGCGATGCTTGCCAATCCGTTTGAGCTGCAAATCGAGTTTGATTGCGCTGTAACTCCCAGCGTGCACTGAGATTTTTTCCCGGCCAACTACTGTGACGGTAGCAAGGTAAGCGTTGGTCGCGGGATAGGCCACGACACGGTAAACGCTGCGATCCTTAAGCGGCTGACTGCGCAAATAAAGCATGGCCGAAAATAAATCGAACAGGTTGGGAAAATTAAACTGGCGAGTCTTCGCTTCCGCTGCGCCTTTACCCTCTGTTCTCGCGCGAGTCACCCCGTTATTTGTGAATGTCAGATGTGTGACAATTTTCTTTGATCGATAAGTCTCGATTTGCTGGGTTTCGATCGGCCGCAATGTCTCGGGGCTGGCGATGGCCTGATAGCTCACATCCAGTTTAAACAACGCCCGTACAAAGCCGATGGTTCGGCCCGTTCCGTCGAGTTGAAACTTGTTTTCGGATGGCTTTGTAAAGTGAACATCTCCAGTAGCAGCCGTCAGACCAGACCATCCGAAGCGATAGGACGCACGCAACGGGCGCAGCTCCGGAAAATTTCCAACCGGGTCCTTGCTGAGTGTCGCCTCCCAATTCTCCGCGAGCGAGCTGGAGCAGAACGCAAGAAAGGCGAAGATCGCCGGCAGGATTCGCGGCCGGATTAGAATCGATATTTTCGCAGGCCGCAACCGTTCTTCAATCGTTTCCCTTTCATATGGGCCACTGCTTTTCATTCGTACGAAAAAAAATACACGCGAGTTTAGCTCGCGTGTATTTCCGAATTGTCGAATTTAAATGCTAAGGCTTCGCAGCTTTTGCAGGAGTGGCAGATGGGTTCGCTTTTGCAGTTGAGCTCGGAGCGCGTCCTGGCTTGTTGAGCACGGCGATGATGTCATTCGTAAAATCGACATTGTCCGGCGCATACAGCAGGAATGGGACACCATTGATGCTCATCCCCGATTTATCAAACACCAGGTCGAAACGATTCGCTTTGACCTTCTCCATCACGACATCGGTGATTTCCTTTACGATTCCTTCTCGCACACGCATTAACTGCTCCTGCAATTGTCGTTCGCGGGTTTGACGGAAATCGCTGATCTCGCGCTCCATGTTTTTGATGTTGGCAATCTTGTCGTCCCGTTCCTTTGCCGTTTGGCTCTTCTTATCCGCGCTCAGGGCCGCCGACTCCAGCTGCTTGTTCAGATTATTGATCTCGTCCAGCGCCCTTTTGTAAGACTCTGCTCGATCGTCGTACTCTTTCTTGGCGGCATTTTTGGCGTCATTGATTTTTACTTCGGCTTCCTTGGTCTTGTTGTATTCCTTGAACGCCCGCTGCATATCAACCGTTCCGATTTTCATTGTGCCTTGTGCAAGGGCCGCAATCGGAAACGCCAGCGTCAATGCAAGGACTGTAGACAGAGACTTTTTCATAAAATGGAGGATACAGTGCTAGGAATCGCGTTAGACTGCAACCACATATATTCGTTCAAAATTGATAACCCACGTTGAAGTTGAAACGGCCGCCACCGTGATATCCATCGCGCTGTAGCGGATATCCATAATCGAGGCGCAACGGGCCGATCGGCAGATCAAGGCGAAGCCCGATACCAATGTCCGAGGCGATATGGTTGAAGCCGAAGGACCACTGGTCGCTATTAACAAAGCCGGTATCGTAAAAAACTGCTCCACGCGCTTTTTCAATGATCGGGAAAGTCCATTCAATCGTCGTGCGCCACATTGACTTTCCACCGACTGGTTCGCCATTCTCATCCTGCGGACCAACTTCGCGAAACGGGAATCCACGCAGGTTATTTGAGCCCCCGAGATAAAGCCGCTCAAAGATTGGTACATCACTCCCGTTTCCCCACTGGCTTACGGTGGCGATTTCGCCGTTAATCAGCAGGATGGTGTCCCATGGAAGGTGGAAATATTGCGATCCTTCGAGGTCCAATCCGTAGATCTGAGTGTTGCCTCCAAGAAAGCCGCCGGCAATATAAGGCGAAAAGGTGACGCGTTGTCCCCGTCGCGAGAGCAGTGGGTTATCGCGCGAGTCGTACACGACGCTGCTGAAAATCTTGCTCTCGGTAGTCGAACCCTCCTGCGATTTGATGAAGTCAGATGCGCTAATGGCGACATTAAAAATGTCGACGTCCTGCAGTTGGTACCCCAACGTCGCGTATGTATACGTATTGATCGGCTTGCGCAGTTCGATGGCAAACCCGTAGTTGCGCTGATCGTACTCGGAGCTCAAATAGTTTGCCTCCGTATAAAAGACCTGGCCATTCAAGGACAATCGCCGATCGAGAAAGTACGGTTCGGTAAGTGAAAGAATAAAATCCTTTCGCTGCGTGCCGTACTGGATCCGTAGCCTGAATTTTTGGCCTCCCCCGGTAAATGAAGGCCAGTTGAACAGATCGAAATTGCCCTGGGTTAGTTCCGCGAATCCAACCAACTGATCGACAGTACTGAATCCACCGCCGAAACTTAGTGAACCGGTCCGCTTTTCCTGCACCAGGATGGTAAGATCCTTGCGCCCCGGAATGTCAGTCTCTTCCGGATAAGTCTCAACTTTTGCAAAATACCCGAGGTTCTCGAGACGTTTCTTGGTGATGTCCACGCGCACCGTGTTAAAGACGTCTCCCGGTGCAACGAGTACTTCGCGCCGGAGGACTTTGTCCTTGGTGCGCGTGTTCCCCTCGATGTTGACCCGATTTACGAAGGAGCGAACGCCTTCCTCTATATTATAGTGTACATCGATCAGAGCAGGACCGGCCGGCGCGCCCTCGGGCTGAACGACGAGATCGACATAGCCGCCACTGCCGTAAGCATCGGCCACCGCCTTGGCATCATCGCGCAACTGCTTGGGCGAATAGACACTGCCTTCCTTCATTTTTAGCAGCACGCGGATCCTTTGCTCCGTCGTATTCTGATAACCTGAAATGATCAGCTTGCGCACGTGATACTGCGGGCCTTCGACGATCACAATAGTGAGAACCATGGGACCCTTCTCCATGCGCTCCCTGCGCACGTCTTTTATTTCGACGTCGATGTAGCCGTGGTCCTGGTAAAATTCGCGGATTTTGTCGATATCCTGTTGCAACTGCACGTCATCGAAGCGGCCAGATTTATCCAGGAAAGAAATGGGGGTCTTACCGCGCGTCTTCATTTGTTTGCGCAGCACCTTTTCGCTAAAATGCGTGTTTCCTTCGAAGTTAATCCGGCGCACTGCGCCTTTGACTCCTTCATTGACAGTGTAAACGACCCGAGCTGTCCCGCGTTTTTCGTCAATCGGATCTATTCGAAATTGAACGCTGACGTCAGTGAAGCCTCGCCCCTGATAGACTTCGATGATCTTCTGTCGGGCTTCTTCCAGCTGCTGTTCGTTAACCGGTTGATTCAGTTTCAATTTGATTTCTTTGCGCAGTCTTTGTGCTTTCACGCGCTCGGCACCGTCGATTACGATCTCGCGCAGGATCGAACGCGTTTGCACGGCAACGATTACCCTCAATCCATCGCCTTGCGGCTGAGCATAAATGCGAACGTTTTGAATTGAGCCGGTCTTGTAGAGGGCCGCGATATCCTGCTCGACCACCTCGTTGGAATACGGCTGGCCCACCCTGGTCCGCATTTGTGCGAGAATTCGTTCCTTGCTGACAGTGCCGGGGCCTGTGTATTCCACGTCAATTGAGCGGACGATGGGAGGTCCCTGCTGCGCAGCCGCCTGCGGTGCCTGCGCCCGCCCGACTGTGGCACCAAGCAGTGCGCAAATCGAAGCGGCCCAAACTGCAAACGGCGGGGGCCGCATCCATCCAGAAAAATATCTCATAGGTTAAGAAGCGCGGCCCCGCGCAAGCGAGCCCACGCAGGACAGGCGGCTATATCGGAAAGAAGGCATCAGTCGTCAAGGCGAGATTTTCCACAGAGGCGGTCAGTTTGAACCCCGGCGGTCGGCTTTCAATTCAAAAGTTCATACCAATTATTTCGGCGGCGCGGTTCGTAGCCGGCGTCGCGAATAAGCGATTCAATTTGCCCGGCATCTAATCGAAAGGTTGTTCCGGCGCTGCTGACAACATTCTCCTCCATCATCACCGATCCGAAATCGTTCGCACCATATCTGAGCGCGATCTGGCCGATCTCCGGACCCTGCGTTACCCAGGAGCTTTGTATATTGTCGATGTTATCCAAAAAAATGCGGGCCAGGGCCTGCGTTCGCAAATATTCAGCCACGCCGGTTGGGTGCTTAATCTTCAAGACGGTATGCTGAGGTTGAAACGTCCAACAGATGAACGCCGTAAATCCACCGCTGCGGTCCTGCTGATCACGAATGCGGCGCAAGTGTTCGACCCGGTCTTCAATGGTTTCCACGTGTCCAAACATCATAGTCGCGCTGGATTTCAATCCCAGCTCGTGCGCTGTTTGCATCACCTCCAACCATTGATCGCTGTTAATTTTCAATGGCGATATTTTTTTCCGCACCCGATCCACCAGAATTTCTCCGCCGCCTCCCGGAATTGATCCAAGTCCAGCCTTCCTGAATTCCGAAATCACTTCGCGCAGCGGCATCCGGAAAGTCTCTGCGAAATGCTGAAACTCCGGCGGACTGAACCCGTGAATATTGATGTGCGGATATTTTTCCCGAATGTGACCCAGCAGATCGATATACCATTCGAACGGCAATTTCGGGTGATGCCCCCCCTGCATCAGGATTTGAACACCGCCAACGGAAGAAAGTTCGTCGAGTTTCTGATCAATCTGCTCGAACGAAAGCACGTAGTGGTCCTCATCCTTCTCTGTTCGATAGAACGCGCAGAATTTGCAGTAAACATTGCAAACGTTCGTGTAATTGATGTTGCGATCGACAATGTAGGTGACGATCTCGCGTCCACGTCCGGCGTAACTTTTCGCCTTTGCCAAATCGCGCCTCGCATTGGCCAGCGCTCCCACCTCTTCGAGCGGCCAGCGATACAATTCGAGCCCCTCGTCCACAGAAATTCGTTCACCTGCCAGCACCTTCCCGGTTAGTCCATCTCGATTCAAAGAGACCATCGCCCGCCATTTTATATGACGCGGCGGCCCAATGCACGTAGATGATTCCAATGAAGCATCGGGCGGCGATCGTCGGTGCCGGCGTCTCTGGTCTCACCTGCGGTGTCGTTTTCGCCGAACATGGACATCGAACAACAATCTTCGCCAAAGAAATCGGCCAGCAAACCACTTCTGGGGCCGCTGCTGCACTCTGGTTCCCTTACGATGTGGAGCCCGCGGACAAAGTCATCCCCTGGGCACTCGAGACCTACCGGACGCTTATCGATCTCGCTCGCAACCCCGATAGCGGCGTTTCGATGATCGAGCTCTACCAATTTTCGCGCACTGAAAAAACTCACATTCCAGACTGGGCGATTCCACTCGGCGCGCGAACCGTCGTCCCGAGCCCTTCGACTTCGTTCAGGACAAGCTCCTTCGAGCATGGCGCGACATGGACGGAAGGCCGGCGCCTGAGCGAAAGGGAAGCGAGCGAATCACCTCTCTCAAGATATTCAAGAGTGGCTTCTCGCTGCGCGTTCCGCTGATGGACACAACGATTTATCTGGATTACCTCGCGAAACGTTTTGTCGCCGCTGGCGGATCAATCGCTGCGAATACCCATTTAACGAAACTCGAAGAAGTAGATCAGCAATTTGGTCTCGTGATCAACTGTGCCGGGATCGGTGCCCGCGAACTTATCCAGGACGCCGACCTTGAGCCCCACCGCGGCCAGGTCGCGATTGTGCCGAGAATCAAACATCTTCCATATGCCGTCGTTTGTGATGATGCCCCGCTGATGTACGCAATCCCGCGCAGGAACGATTGTGTTTTCGGAGGGACAAACGATCTCAGCGACGATCTTATCGTGGATTCCGCAACAACCGCGCGAATCGTCGCCGGGTGCAGCCGCGAATTGAAGATCGAGAAGCCGAACGTTCTCGCCGAGCGCGTCGGGCTGCGTCCATTTCGCAAATCAGGCGTTCGCCTCGAGCGCGATCACCTGAGCGACGGCCGCACCGTCGTTCACAACTACGGCCACGGTGGGTCCGGCTTCACACTCTCCTGGGGTTGCGCAGAGGAGGTCTTCGAGCTTACAACCGACAGTGCTAGGTAGCCCTATGTCAGCGCGATGCACTGAAAGGAACTAACAACGTCGTCTGGGCCTTTTTCGGCAAAGAAACTTTCGTAATAACCTGGACCCAGGTCCCAGTAAGGTCCCTTGTAATAGTCGTCGCGATAAAATCGCCACACGCCGCTTACCACGATCAGGCAACTGACGCGGTCGTTCCAAAAATCGCCGACGTAATGGAAACTCAAGTTGGTGCGGGCGTAGGCGCCTTTGAATCCAACGTGATCGTAAAGCACAATTTCCGGGAGACGAGTTGACTGCGTCATGAGCGGTACGGGCTCTTTCCCGGCCGCAGAAGCATGATAACTCAGCGGACCAAGTTGCCATTTCATGTCGATGACGCAGCCGTTATCCGGCGACAATTCAGTTTTGGGTATTCGTGGCATAAGCGTAGACGGCAGTGGTTTTTCCTATTTGATCAAATGATAAGTGCGCTGTCGAGCAAAGAGATTTAACGAAGAGTTTCGAAGATCATAATTGATCAAGTGCAGGAACGCACAGGCGTAACGGCACAATTGGGTCACTAGCTTTTTGCCCGGCCGATGACGCCGCATGCAACGCGCGCGCCGGAGTCGCCAGAAGGCTGGGATTTGAGATCGTCCGCCTTCGCGTGCACTACAACGGAACGTCCGATCACAGACCGTTCGTCGTTCGTGAGCGAGATTTGATGGTCCACGTATTCCAGCGTCGCCTTCCCAGAGGCGTCGGCTTGCACATTTCCCATATCGCCTACATGCCGTTCGGGTGTGTCGGGTCCTGCATGCGGTTTGTGGGTCGGATTAAAATGAGCACCAGCCGAACTCGCATCGGCTGCGCTGCAATCACCGAACTCATGGACATGAAATCCATGATTGCCAGGAGTCAGGCCGGTGATTTCCGCCCGGACCTTTACCCCATCGGCCTCTTCGGTAAAGGTAACCGTACCGCTGACTTTACTGCCTGCGGTGGGATGAAGCACCGCGATAGCTTTCAGGGGTCCCGCCGGTTTTTCCGCCGGTGTTTGGGATTGCGCGCTGAAGCCGGCCGCTAACAAAAATATCAGCGCAATGAATGAGGCTCTGAAGAAATTCATAATAGCATCTCTATTTCGCAATGCCCGATAAGTCCAGCCGCATTAAACACGCGAAAACCTCAGTTCACAACCGTCATCCCGAGCGAAGTCGAGGGATCCCGCAGCACGGCCATTAAGGTAGCTCCGCGGGATTCTTCGACTCCGCTCCGCTGCGCTCAGAATGACGGATATGCTAACCCCGTACTGCCCGCAGATAAATCTCTTCCAGTCTCTGCGCCTGCGCGCGCAGGTCAAAATTTTTTCGAACGTTCTGGGCGCCATTGAGCGCCATCCGCGAAAGGAACCCGGGATCGCGCGCAGCATCGAGAAGCGCAGCCGCCAATTTTTCGTAATCACGCTCAGGCACGAGCACACCAGAAATGCCGTTCTGGATTACTTCGGGAATGCCTCCATGATCGGTGGCAAACACCGGCAGGCCGCTGGCCATTGCTTCCAACATCGAATTTGGAATGCCTTCCTGATTTCCGTCATGGCCCCTCTGGCTCGGATGTAAAAAAATATGCGACGCGTAATAGATCTCGCGGAGCTGTTCCTGCGAAATGAAACCTTTGAATGAAACGCGACCGTCGATATTTAGTTCACGCGCCAAATTCTGAAGTTGGCCGAGCAACGGTCCTTCTCCAGTAATCGTTAGGTTCGCATCTGGATGTTGACGCAGGAAAAGCGCAAAAGCGCGGAGCGTGACTGGGAGACCTTTCTTTTCGATCAAGCGACCAGCCTGGACGAACCGCCATTCCTTCGCCGCGGCGACGAAGTTTCGTTCGCGAAAAGGAAATTCGTCCAGCGGGATCCCGGTTCGCTGGATCTCGATTTTTCTTTCGTCACAGCCCAGATGAATGACTGCGCGCCGCAGCGATTCGGAACGAACAAGGACCAGCTTGACTGCACCGAGCATTTGCCGCGTGGTTTCGCGATAAGCCGGCTTGTTCATATCGACGGTCACATCGGCGCCGTGAAACGAAACAATCGACGGTTTCTTCCACGAGCGAATCAACGGCAGGAGATGGACGGCGATCTGGCCAAAGTAAATGTGCAACAGGCGAGCATCGGTCTTGCTCAAAATGCCCTGTAACACGCGCAGCTCTCTGTCCGAAATCTGCCATGGCACGTCACGCAATTGCCTGAACCAAAAGCGTCGCAAGAAATGCGTCGCCGGCTTTGGAGCTATGTAAATTGGCTCAAACGGATAGCGCCCGGCTTGTTCGCGCTTCTGCGCAATCACCACGGGCCTGCATCGTTCCAGGGCTGTGATCTGCCGATAGATATGCAACATCTCTGGCTTCAGAAATGTCGCGCAATAACAAGCGATGACCGGGCGTGAATCAAAAGATGGAACTTCCAACGCCCAACGCTCAACGCTCAACGCTCAATGATCAACTCCTCCAAATCAGTTCAGGTTGAGAACTGTGAGCGCACTTCCTCCGATACGCGGACCGGTCGGCCGGTTTGCGCATCTATCGGGCACCAGAGAGTCCGAGCCTCGGACAAGAGCCGGCCGTCGCGATTGCGTCGGATCTCTGTGAATCGCTCAAACGTTAGCCGAGTGGCTTTACCGACCCAGGTACGCAACACCATTTCGTCGCCCAGCGTGGCAGGCCCTTTGTAGTCGATCTCGTGTCGCAAGACCACCCAACCAATGGTCTCCTGCGCTTTCGGGCTGGCAACAGCCCGCCAGTGCGCGGTGGCAACATCCTGGACCCATCGCAAGTAAACCGTGTTGTTTACGTGATTTTGCTCGTCGATATCACCGGGCAGCACCGGAATGATCATTTCAAAACGAGCGGACGACATCGGAGATTTCGGGAGAGGTTAGAACTACGAATTCGAAAACAAAGTGGACGGCGAGTCAGCTTATGTGAAATCGACGCATTAATTCCTGCCGGGCTTCCATGGCAAGTTCAGGACTCATACGGCTAAGGACTTTTTCACGGCGTTCCGGATCCATGGCTGCCAGGTCGCGCACCAGTTTGTTGCGCGTTTTCCATTTTGCATACTTGGTCCAGCCGATACCGATCGCAAGAAGCCCAGAGATGATCCAAACGGTGATATCCGTCCCGCTCACAATAGAAATAAAGAAGCGAAAAGGGTTAAGGACAACCTAACGTCTGCAGTTGTAGAGCGACTACAG
>JAALOD010000054.1:0-1347 GCA_013372845.1 Candidatus Udaeobacter sp. | reverse complement strand
GATCGATCGAAACGTCTCCTGGTGATCAGCGCTCTGCAACAAGTCACGGCAGAGCAGGCAAAGCTGGCCGCGAAGCAGGTCCGCGAGCTTGTGCGCGACGTTGCACCCGGCTTCCGCGTTCTTGCTGATTTCCGGTGGTTGGAATCAATGGATTCGGCAGCCGCGCCTCACGTTGCCAGGATCATGGACACGCTTGCTGAAAAAGGGGCCTCCTCCGTTACGCGAGTGATGCCCGACCCACACAAAGATATTGGTCTCAATATTCTGTCACAATTTCATTACGGTCCCGAAATCCAAATCGCAGCGTTCGAAACCTTAGCTGACGCGCTGCAAAGCCTGATCGAGCAATGACAGTCGAAAGCTGCGCGAGAGTAGTTCGCGCAGCCACTACGGCCGGACCAACTCTGAATTGGGCCGGATTCAACTGACTTCTCCGGTTTATTCGCCCTTGCCTGCGGCCCTGGCTCCTTCTTTGAGCGCCTCGGCTTCAGTCATGTACTTACCCTTCTTGGTCGTGCCGTAAAAACGCGATCCTTCCCTGTGGTAAACATGCGAGTCCGTGTTAACCCACACCAGACCGTGGCCACCGCCGGGCGCCGGCGGATTAGCCGCTGCCGCGGCGCTCGCGTGCTTCGCAGGGGCACTGCTTACAGCAGCTGGACTGGCTGCCGCAGAGCTTTTCGGCTTGAACAAATCGCCAAGCGAGAATTTAGCAGGCGACGGCGAAGCACTCGTTCCCGTCTCTGCTTTTTTGTGACCGCCTTTTGCTTTGGGCGCGGCTGCCGGCGACGTAGCAGGGGATGCAGCCGGGCTCGCTGCTGGGCCAGCCTCCGCTTTTTTGCCACCGCGCTTCGCCTTTGGTGAAGACGCAGGCGCCGCAGCAGGCGAAGCCGATGCAGCGGTTTCGCCCGGTGATGCCGTCGTTTGAGCTTTCTTGTGCGCGCGATGCTTTGCCGGCGAAGGTGCTCCTGCTGGCGACTCGCCCGGGCTGGGCGACTGAGCTTGCACAGCGCAAGTGCTGGCAAATCCGATTGCAAAAAAGAGAGTCAGGAATCTTTTAGTCATGGACGCGAGCCGAAACAAGCCGCGGGATTACAGTCAACGCATTTCCAACCAGCAATCCATTTTCTGCGAGGAAGAACAGCAAACTTCTCGCCCGGCAGCGCGAGGAATAGCAGTTCCCTGACCGTGCCGACAATTCCAATGCTGCCGATGCGCCGAGCGGCTTGAGCGCGGCGTTGGCCTGCGCTACAATCGGGCCGGGATGCTTGACACGATTCTGGGATGCCTCAAATGGGCCGCTGTCGGTTTCATCGTCGCGTTTGCGCTGATGAAGCTGTTCGAGGC
>JAALOD010000053.1 GCA_013372845.1 Candidatus Udaeobacter sp. | reverse complement strand
GTATTTTGTGCCTGCCACCATCAACGCGAGGTCCAGCGTGACCACGCGTCTGTCTCGCAACAATTCTGGCACATTCCCGTTTGCAATCTCCTGGGCCAGCCCTTCGGCAATAGCGGTCTTGCCGACACCGGCTTCGCCAATCAGAACAGGATTGTTCTTCGTTCGTCGGCAAAGCACTTGAATGACCCGCTCGATTTCATTGCGCCGGCCAATTACCGGATCGAGTTCGCCTTTCTTCGCCAAATCGGTCAGGTCACGGCCAAACGCGCGGAGTGCCGGCGTCTTGACGTCTTTCTTCGTCGGCTCGCCGCTTTCCTGGTCCGACTCCGGGGGTGTGAAATTTGGATCGAGCTCTTTGAGGATCTCGTTGCGTGTGCGTTCGATGTCGAGTTCAAGACTCTTCAGGACTCTCGCGGCGACTCCCTCGCCCTCCCGTAAAAGTCCAAGCAAAATGTGTTCGGTACCGACGTAAGAATGATTGAGCGCCTTCGCTTCCTTGCCCGCGAGCGCCAGCACTTTTTTGACACGAGGAGTGTAGGGAACGTTCCCCACCATCTTGGTTTCCGGTCCTGAGCCGACCTGTTTCTCCACCTCCATCCGCACGGTCTCCAGATCGAGGCCCATCTTCTGCAGAACATTGACGGCGACTCCCTGGCCTAGTTTGATAAGCCCCAACAGGAGATGCTCTGTGCCGACATAGTTGTGATTAAACCGATCGGCTTCCTTGCGAGCAAGCGCCAGAACCTGTTGAGCCCGTGGTGTGAAATTATTCATCGTTCGATGGCGCGACAACCGAGTCACCGCCCGACTGCCTCGCCATCTTACTAATATCAGGTTTGGGAAAGAGTTTCAAACGCTCGCGAATAATTTGGGCACGCAAATGGTCGCGCTCTTCAGCGTTCAGTTTCTGTTGCGAGCTTTTCTGCAAATGCGCCGGTTGCGTCTCGATGAACAATTCATCGATTTGCAGCCGCCGATCTTCCGGAAACGCGCCCAAGTCCATCCCAAGTTTGATGATTGAGAGCAGGTTGAGCGCCTCCTTGGATGCCATGGCGTGAGCGTAGGTTAAAACGCCGTACGCGCGACCGATCTGATCCAAAAGCGTGTTTGGTTTTTTCTGAAGCAGTATTTGTCGCGCGTTGTGCTCCTTTTCGATGATTGTTTCAATTACTTTGCTCAGGCGACTGATGATCTCTTCTTCCTTCTCGCCAAGCGTGGTCTGATTTGAAATCTGGAAAAGATTGCCCATCGCCTCAGTGCCCTCGCCGTACAGACCGCGAACTGCGAGACCGATTTTGCTCACGGCTTGAATGACTTGATTAATCAATTCACTCAGGACAAGCCCTGGCAAATGCAACATCGCGGAGGCGCGCATTCCAGTACCGACGTTCGTAGGACATGCGGTCAGGTACCCAATCTGGGCATCGAAGGCGAAGTCCAGTTTGCTTTCGAGCGCGCTGTCGACTTTATCGACCAGTTTAAACGCCTGTTTCAACTGCAGACCAGAGCGAATCGATTGCATGCGCAAATGATCTTCTTCGTTGATCATAATGCTAAGTGTCTGCCGCCGATTCACGACGACCGCGCTTCCGGCACCCTTGGCGGCATGCTCGCGACTAATCAGATGGCGTTCCACCAGGACCTGTCTGTCCAGCGCCGACAGGTCCTGCAAGCTTTCCGCAAACGCCTCCTGCATTTCCGGAAGCGCTTCCACGCGCGACCTGATCAATTCCAGAATCGAACTGCGCTCCGCCTTTTTCGCCCAACCCGGAAAAGGACGGTTGCGCAAGTTGCGCGCGAGCCGGACGCGGCTGCTAATTACAATTTCGTGATGAGGCCCCTCACCGCGCAACCATTCCCCGGCAGTAGCCAGCATATTGGAAATTTTCATGGCGACTTCGAGAGCTCGTTTTCGAGTTGTTTGATTTGATCGCGCAACGAAGCGGCCGTCTCGTAGTTCTCGTCAGCCACGGCTTTCTGCAGGTTCTCGGTCAAAGCACGCATCCGATGGTTAAGTGCCACGGTCCGCTGCGCCCGCTCCGGGAATTTTCCGACGTGCTCGGTGCCCTTGTGCATCGCTTTCAGGAGCGAACCCAGGCCATCGCCAAACGTGACGTAGCACTCGCTGCAGCCGAGCCGGCCGGTTTTTTTGAAATCAGCCTGACTAAAGCCACACACTGGGCATTTCTGAGTCGATGCGCCTTTTTCAATCTCTTCCGCTGCTCCGATGCCAAGCAGCAAATCCGCAAGCGCGAAACCGGTCGGATCTTGTACGCCCTTCTCCTTGGAGCATGCGTCGCAAAGATTTACCTTTTGCATTTTGCCTTCCAGAATCTGCGTCAGGAAGACCGTCGCGTCATTGCATTTGCAAACATCACACAACATCTCGCTTAATTAGACCTTACTGTTTTGGAAACATTCAACCCCAATATTTCCACGACGTTTCTGCGTGAGAGCCGGCTTTGCTCAATTTTTAGGCGAAAATTGGTGTACCGGTTTCGCGCGTCACCTGACGAAACCGCGCGATAACGCGCGCCGTGATGGGCCCCGGCTTTCCGTTGCCGATCGATCGCCCATCTGCCTTTACGACCGGGACAATCTCTGCGGCAGTGCCCGTGAGGAAGCATTCGTCAGCAACAAAAACATCATGACGCGTGATGTCAGTTTCCCGAACTTTGACGCCAAGTTCGGCGGCGATTTCAAACACGACCGAGCGCGTAATTCCTCGCAGCGCACCGGCCGCGACGGGAGGCGTGAAGATTTGGCCGTGTTTAACGATGAAGACATTATCAGCAGTGCATTCGGCAACGTTCCCAGCGTCATTCAACATAAGCGCTTCATCCGCCCCCGCCAGATTTGCCTCAATCCGCGCCATCACGTTGTTTAAATAATTCAGCGATTTGACCGCCGGATTTAGCGCCGCCGGACTGCTGCGCCGTGTGGCGCAGGTCACGATGGTTAATCCTTTCCGATAAAATTCCTCATGATAAAGGGCGATCGTCGCCGCGATGATAATGACGCTCGGAGATTTACATTGCGTCGGGTTCAGACCCAAATTGCCAATCCCGCGCGTGACCAGCAGCCGGATGTAGCCGTCACGCAAATGATTTTGCCGAATTGTTTCCAGCACCGCCTCGGTCATGTCTGGCATCGTCATCGGAATTTCCAGACAGATCGAACGCGCCGAATCCCACAGCCGGAGAAGGTGTTCTTCGAGTCGGAAGACGCGCCCATTGTAAAAGCGAATTCCTTCGAAGATTCCGTCGCCATAAAGCAGACCATGATCGAACACGGAAATCTTCGCGTTGGCTTCCGAGTAGAATTTTCCGTCAATGTAAATCTTCGCATCCTTGACGCCGGTTGTCCGACGCGGTCGACTTTCGACTGCGGGTTCGATTACTGCCTCGGCACCAGGCTCGTGAATTTTCGGTTCGTCCAACACCGTCGCATCAGTGGTTTTCATAGTCACAATAAAATCTCCAACGCTTAAGCAAGCAATTCAAGTTGCAAAATGGGAGATCGTTAAAGGGTTAAAGCGCTGAAGCGCGGAAGCGATGACCGGCCGCTCGAACGCTCCATCGCTTCAACGCCTCTCATTGCAAGACGCCGTCTTTGATGTGCAATTGACGATCGCCTCGTGCGGCGAGGCGAGCATCATGTGTCACCACGAGAAGCGTCATTTTCCGCGAACGCGTCAGGTCCATCAACAGGTCAATAATTGTATCCCCGGTTTTAGAATCGAGATTTCCCGTTGGCTCATCCGCGAAGATGATTTCGGGATTATTCGTTAACGCCCGCGCGATCGCCACGCGCTGTTGTTCGCCTCCTGAAAGTTCTGCGGGCAGATGCTGCGTGCGGCCGGCCAAACCAACGGCCGTCAAGCTTTCTTCGGCGCGTTCCCTTGCAGATTTTCCACCGATCATCCCGGGCAGTGAGACGTTTTCCAGTGCAGTCAGCTCCGGCAACAAAAAATATCCCTGGAATATGAAACCCATTTTCTGATTTCGAAAACGCGCTTGTGAAGCAGACGTGCCGTTGTAAAGATTTCGTCCCTCGAATTCGACCGTCCCGGACTCGGGGCGCTCCAAACCTGCGAGGGTGTAGAGAAGTGTTGTTTTACCTGCACCCGAAGCGCCGGAAAGAAAGACCGCTTCGTTGCGCGCAACCTCCATGGAGATACCGCGCAAGACTTCGATTCGGCGAGGCCCCATTCGGAATGATTGGAAAAGATCGCGCGCCACTAGTTGCGGAGTTGCCGTTTCCATCGAGGAAGGTTTATCCTCTTATCTGCAGCAAACACGATGCTAAGACAAGAGCGTCTCGCTCGTATGTACGCCAGAAAGCCGCCGCTGAGGTAGTCGACGGCGGCTTCCCCGTTAACAGAATCTGTTAGCTCATTCCCAGGGATTCAAGCGTCGGCTGGTCAATGGCTGAGGTCGTATATAAGCCGTGATCGGCCTGGTAACCTGCAATCGCCTCGCGTGTGAGTGGCCCTAGCAGGCCGTCACTTCACCTTGATAGTAGCCTTGCGCTTGTAATGCGCCTGCACATTAGCGACGACCTGATCGGGTGGTAACCCGTTGTAACCGTAGATAGGGCCGTCATAAGCGTAATACGCATCGGGCGCGTAGCCCCAAGCTGGTACCACCAGCCGGAATTCCAGTAGTACCATCCACCATATCGAAAACGACACGGTTGTAGTGGCCTGCCACCAGCTTCGGTCGTGCCACACCGGTCTGTAATTCCGGAAGGCCCAATAATTCTGCCCTGCCAGTTTTGGCTTCCCAAATTCGCGGTCTTGTTGAAATTTCACAGCGGCGTATTTTGTCGGACGCGTGTTCGACGCCAAATTGAAACGCTGTGCCTTGTATTTTATTCGATTGAAACGCGGCTGCAGAGCGTGTTACCTTTCCATTGCTTTGTCTTCTTGGAATACGCTGCAGAGTTCGCGTATTGACCAGTTTGGGCATTCTGCGCGGCGATTTGCTGAGAACCTTCTTGGCCTTTTCACGTTCGAGCCCGACTGATAATACTGTCCGTTCGTCCCTTGTTGCGCTTGTTTTGTTTCTTTGTCGCATATCGCCCAGCTTGCGTATTCTGTGCCGCGACTTGATGGGAACTCTTTTCACCGGTTTTACATTCGCTCTGGACTGATAAACCTGATTATTGACGCCCTGTCGTCCTTTTGCCTTTGATATGATGTTGCCGTTGAGGCTGGCTGATAGTGTTCGGCGCTGCCTTCTTAGGTCCGCTCGCCGGATGTGCATATTGAGTCGGTTGAGCCTGTCTGGTCTTCTGCGCTTGCTTCTTTGATTTCTTGTCATTTTGCGCAGCGCCTACGGAACACGCGAGCGCAAGCTGCAAATTAAAATAAGGAATGTCTCATAATTTTTCAGTTCGAGATGTTATTGACTTTTGCGTCTGCGATTTATTCAACGGCCAGCTGCACCTTTCCAGCAGAGTTTTCCGGGTAGTCGGGATATAGGCTCCCAATGCATGTCAAAAACACAATACGTTTCATGATTTCCCTTCTACTTTCCTTTACTGATTAAACTCCCGCCGTGCCCGGCGGGTTGCGATGTTTTCTAGTCAGGCGTGCTGTTGGCGGACAGCGTCAAACAACACAATTCCAACAGCAGTAGCGAGATTTAGGCTGCGGGTTCCATGCATTGGAATGCAAATGCAGCGATCATTATTGGCCGCAAGCAAACTCTCCGGGAGGCCTTTCGTCTCAGAACCAAACACGAGAAAATCGTCGCACTGAAATCTTGCTTGGTAGTAAGGGCGCTTGCTCTTCGTCGTCAGAAAAAAATAATTTGCCTCCGGCAGCTGCGACTCTTGCAGCGCCTCGAAGGAGTCCCACACTCTCAGGCTTACTTCGTTCCAATAGTCGAGACCTGCTCGTTTCAACTGTCGATCGTCGAGTGAAAAGCCAAGCGGACGAACCAAATGCAGCGTTGATTGCGTGGCCAGACAAAGCCGACCGATGTTGCCTGTGTTTGGCGGAATCTCCGGCCGAACCAGAACAACATTAAACATGCTGTAGCAGAGATCGTTGATCCTGCTCGTATAAGGAGAGATCGCAGCTACAGTTTACTCGCTACAAATTTCTCGAGTTTCACGACGTCGGCGGCGAATTTGCGAATACCTTCTGCTGTTTTCTCCGTCGCCATTGCATTCTCATTTACCAGATAGCGAAACGTTTTCTCATCGAGCTTTAGCTTCTCGATCTTCGCCTCCTTCGCTTTTTCCGGATCGAGTTTGCGTTCGAGTGGGTCGATTGATTCGGAAAGTTCCTTCATCAGTTCGGGACTGATCGTTAGTGCGTCACAACCGGCCAGCTCGCGGATTTGTCCCGCGTTACGGAAACTGGCCCCCATTACTTCGGTCCCGATATCGAATTTCTTATAATATGTATAAATTTCCACAACAGACTGAGGTCCTGGATCTTCTGCCCCGACATAATCGCGCTTCATCTCCTTTTTGTACCAATCGTAAATCCGCCCTACAAACGGCGAGATAAGCTGTACTTTTGCTTCCGCTGCGCGGACCGCCTGCGGCAACGAAAACATCAGCGTCAAATTGCAGCGGATCCCCTCCTTTTGCAGCTGCTCCGCAGCATTCAATCCCTCCCAGGTCGACGCGATTTTAATCAAGACGCGTTCGCGCGGAATCTTGCGCTCCTCATATAACTGGATCAATCGCCTCGCTTTCTTAATCGAACCTTCGACATTAAACGATAACCGCGCGTCCGTTTCGGTTGAAACGCGTCCCGGCACAATCTGGAGAATGTCGCATCCGAATTGGACCAGCAGATGATCACAGATGTCCTCAATCTGTTCGTGCCCGCTCAGTCCTGATTTCTTCCGATCAGCTATTACCTCCTCCACCAGATGCGCGTACTCCGGTTTTTGCGTGGCGGCGTAAACCAGACTCGGATTCGTCGTCGCATCTTGCGGCTTGAATTCCTTCATGGACTCAAAGTCCGCGGTGTCAGCGACAACTTTGGTAAACTTCTTGAGTTGATCGAGCTGATTCAGTTTCGTTTCAGTTTTTTTATCTTCAGCAATAGCAGTGTTCATAATGATTTCTCCGTTTGGACTTCGTCTGAAACGTACGCCTCGATCAAAAGATCGACAACGATAAAGTCTTGCTAGCGCCACTCGCGTGATTTCGCCGGCGCAAGCAAGGACGCACGTCCGATGATTTACGCAGAAACGGCAGGCCGCGCTTCGGCCGTCCGCTTTGAGCCAAGCGCAGCTTTGACAAAATTATTTCCAAGCTCCCACATCGGTCCCGGGAATTTGCGGCATTCAGTTAGCACGTCGTCGAGCGCGTTGGCGAACATGTCGACTTCTTTTTCCCCGATCGTAAGCGGCGGTAAAATTTTCATCACGTCCATGGCGTGACCTGCAACTTGGGTAAGGATGCGATGTTTACTCAGCATTTGCGTCACGATCATTTGCGCGAACAGCACCTTGTCGATCTTGTGCAATAGTTTCCACGCCATCTTCAATTTGAACTCCTGGGGTTCATGAAACTCGATCCCGATCATGAGGCCCTTGCCGCGCACTTCTTTGATGAACGAGTGTTTCGTGCGCAGCGTATCCACTTTTTCCATTAAAAGCGCGCCCATCTTCGCGGAATTTTCAATTAACTTTTCGTCGTCGATTACTTCCAGCGCTGCCAACCCGCACGCCATTGCCAGATTGTTTCGGCCAAACGTCGTCGAGTGGACGACACAGCGGTCCATGCGCGAAAAGGTTCTCTGGTAAATGTCGCGTCGCGCCACGATCGCGCCACACGGCACGTACCCGCCGCTTAGCGTTTTTGCCAGCGTGATGATGTCTGGCTCCAGATTCCAGTGTTGAAATCCAAACATTTTTCCGGTGCGACCAAGTCCCGTCTGCACCTCATCAGAGATCAGCAACGTCCCGTATTTCCGGCAGAGTTCCTGCGCGCGAATAAAGAAATCGGTCTCGGAGGTTTGACAGCCTTTTCCCTGGACAGTCTCAATCACCAAGGCCGCCACGTCACGCGAACGCAACTGTCGATCTAATGCTTCGACATCATCGAGTGGCACACGCGCATCGAATCCTTCCATTAGCGGGCCGAATCCTTCGGTGAAACTTTCGCACCCCATTAACGATAACGACCCAAGACTCAGCCCGTGAAATGCGCTCGCGAGCGAAACTGCTCGCTTACGTGCTGTGGCAGCCCGCGCAAACTTCAACGCGCCTTCCATCGCTTCGGTTCCTGAGTTGCAGAAGAACACCGCATTCAGATGTGGCGGGGTTCGTTTTGTCAAAGCCTCAGCGAGTAACCCGCTCAAAAGCGAGCAATCCATCTGCACCATGTTTGGCAGATCGAGATCGAGGACATCCCGAATCGCTTGTTTCACTACAGGGTGATTCCGTCCGATGTTGAAAACGCTATAGCCGCTCAGAAAATCCAGGTACGGCTGATTATCCATGTCATAGAGGTACGCGCCTTCCGCTCGCGCATAGACCTTGTCGAACCCGATTACTCGCTGCGCCTGGACCAGCGTCGGGTTTACGTGCCGCTCGTGGAGTTGATAATTTTCACCCAGTCGCGCCGCGATAATTTCCTTTAGATCAAAAGCCATCCAGTGATGTTCTGCGATTTGCGCTCGAAACGCAAATTACGGCTGCCAGTCGCGGTAAACGGTTTGTGCACCCATCTTCAAATTCGACTTGGTCACAGTGTGGCGTTCGAGTTGTTCCACCAGCCATTGGAACCACTCCCAACTTTTTTGTGTGCCGGCGCGCATACGCTCCAACTCGACAAACGGGCGAAAATTTTGCCACGCGATCCGCGCCATTCCACCGACTAAATCGGCCGCGACGGACAGCGGCACGATGCGCGCATAAACCGAATAACCGATTCCCTCCATGATGGTCGCGATCTTCAAACACGCTTCCAGCATGCGCGGATCGTTCTCGAGTTGCGCGGCGGTTGTGCCTTTCGGAATCGAATGCACGATCGTCGACGAACTCATCCACTCCGGCGTCATGAACGCTTGCACCGCGGCGAAAGCGGCGCGCTCTTCGCGATCGCGCCGCGCCCGGCGCATTTCGACAACACCAAACACAACGCCGACGAGCACGGTCATCGCCGTTGCGACATTTGCGATTGTTCCCAAATCCACGACCACAATCTGCTCCAGTGCGAGAAAATAAAAAGCCGCAGGATCATTTCGACCCTGCGGCTTTTGAATTCTTGACCAACCACTCCTTGCCACGTCGTGGCTAAGGCGGGTCAGTCTTGGTTTTCAACAACTACTCGCTCGACCACCCGTTCCCTTTCAGGTCCGGTGTAGTAAACTCGCACCTTCTGCCCAGATCGCAGCGGCGCAGTCACGATTTTGCCGGCGCCGTCGACGACTCGCGCCGCCGTGCCCAAAGCAAAACTGACTGGTCCTTGCTCACCCTTGACTACAACAGTCTTACCGGGCTCATACGTGGTCACGGTGCCGGCTGTGTAGGTTGTGCTCGTTGTCTGTGTTGTCGTTGCTGGTTCTGTTGTTGTTTCAGTTGTGGTTGTGCTCGTCTGCGCAAACGCCACAGGCGCAACTAATGCGCAGGCAAGAGCAATTACAGTTCTCTTCATATGTACCTCCCTTGTTTATTTTGATGGTTTCTCCCGAGCGTCACGCTCGGCAACTCGACAGGCGTCCCTAGATTATGCCTGTCCATTTTTCCCTTGGACGGTTGCGAGCCGCACGTATTCGAAGGGCACACGCTTCCGTCAATCCAACACCACGACGTGATCAACCAGACGCGTGTAGCCGTTGTCGGCGTAGAACACAACCACCCGTGCACCTGGTTTGATTGGGCCGCGTACGGGTCGGCCAAACCTATCATAGACAAGTCCGGGTCCGAATGAGTCAAAACGCTCCGGATTCGCGTTGTCCGTGCGAACGACCAGCGTTCCAGGTGGTTGGTAAGTAGCCGCGCTGCCTTCCCGGGCCTGTATGATAGGTGCTGTTACTATAACATCCTGTGAAGTAGTTATTGCGGGCGCTGTGCGGTAATACCCTCTGCGCTCCGATGCAGGCTGCGCAAATGCCGGCGCTGCAATGAGCGCGCAAGCGAAAACGAGAATTGCTTTTGTGACCATGGTGCCTCCCTCTTGTTAATACTGATACCCAAAGTTCGTAGTTCGAAGACGTGCTGGACGCTTCGAGGATGTGACGATTTGATGAAAATTCTTATTTGAGTGATTGAGCCGTCTTGCCGATTCGCTAACGTGAATTCGCCCATGACCAGCCAGACGCCGACTGCCGAGCCAGCAGTCACCCCAGAACTCGTCAAGCAACACGGACTCACTTCGGAAGAATTCGAGCGCATTAAGAAGATTCTCGGTCGCGAGCCAAATTTCACCGAGCTTGGCATTTTCTCCGTAATGTGGAGTGAGCACTGCTCCTATAAGAATTCGAAGAAAGAACTAAAGAAATTTCCGACTAGTGGTGCGGGCATTCTGGTCAAAGCCGGCGAAGAAAATGCAGGTGTCGTCGATATCGGCGACGGTTGGGCGATCGCGTTCAAAATGGAGAGCCACAATCATCCGAGCGCGATTGAACCTTTCCAAGGCGCAGCCACTGGTGTCGGGGGAATTATCCGCGATATCTTTACGATGGGCGCACGCCCGGAATTCTGCCTGAATTCTCTGCGGTTTGGACCAATCACTGCTGAAAATTCGAAATCCGAATCCGCCTCACGCGGACGAGATCCGAAATTAGCGGCGAACCGCCGCTTGTTCACAGGCGTCGTCTCCGGAATCGCGCATTACGGAAATTGCATTGGGATCCCTACAATTGGCGGTGAAATCTATTTTGATGAGAGCTTCGAGGGCAATCCGCTCGTAAATGTTTTTTGTCTCGGCGTATTACGTCATGAACAACTGGCGCGCGGTACCGCGAGCGGCGTTGGTAATCCAGTTTTTTATGTCGGCGCGGAGACGGGGCGCGATGGCTTGGCCGGGGCAGCCTTCGCTTCGCGCGAATTGACAGACCAATCGCGCGAAGATCGTCCGGCCGTGCAAGTCGGTGATCCGTTCAAGGAGAAACTTTTGCTGGAAGCGTGCCTTGAGCTTCTTAGTCATGACGCTGTCGCCGGGATTCAGGACATGGGCGCAGCGGGGCTGACCTGCTCGACATGTGAAACCGCCAGCCGCGCCGGAAGCGGCATCGAGATTGACCTCACGAAAGTTCCGAAGCGCGAGCCCGGCATGACGCCATACGAGATTTTGTTGAGCGAATCGCAGGAACGGATGCTGATCATCGCCAGGCGCGGCAAGGAAGACGTGGTCCGGGCAATATTCGAGAAATGGGACGTGCCATGCGTCGAGATTGGCCGCGTCGCCGATGACGGCATGATGCGTGTGCGCGATGACGGAGCGATTGCCGCGGAGATTCCCGCCAGGGCGCTGGCTGACGAAGCGCCTCTTTATTCGAGAGAAGCGAAACCTGTTGCCTCCGGAATCGATGATCGCGGTCCGACGAACCTTGCCGAGATCGATAATCACGAAGCGCTGCGCGAACTATTGCGTGATCCGACCATTGCATCGAAAAACTGGGTGTATCGGCAGTACGATCACACCGTCCGAACCGGCACGCTCGTGAAACCGGGTTCGGACGCGGCCGTTTTCCTTGTGCGTTATGCAAACAAAATCCTGGCTGCGACTACTGATTGCAATTCGCTCTATTGCGCGCTGGACCCGCGCGAAGGCGGAAAGATTGCCGTCGCGGAAGCGGCGCGAAATCTCACTTGCTCGGGGGCGCGTCCTCTCGCAGTCACCGATAACTTAAACTTCGGCAATCCCTATAAGCCGGAGAACTTTTGGCAGTTGCGAGAAGCAGTCGAAGGCATCGCCGAAGCCTGCCGCGCGTTTGGCACGCCAGTAACCGGCGGAAATGTTTCTTTATATAATGAGAGCCCGGCAGGGGTGGTCGATCCAACGCCGACCATCGGAATGGTGGGTTTGATCGATAAGGAAGAGCACATCACCACTCAATGGTTCAAGAACGATGGGGACGTGATAATTCTGGTCGGTGAAATCGCCGGTACTGTAGCCGCGGGCGGTGACCGCGACGGGGCAATGATTGGCCAGGGCAAAAAAGCCGAGGTCAACGCGCTCGGCTACAGACTGGGTGGTTCACGTTACCTCAAAGTCTGTCACGGTTTGAAACTTGGCCCGCCGCCACGCGTCGATCTGGCGTACGAAATTAAAATCCAAAACGCTGTGCGAGATTTGATTCGCGAAGGTCTGGTGAAAAGCGCGCACGATTGCAGCGAAGGCGGTCTCGCCGTCGGGCTCGCTGAATGTTGTTTTAATCCGGAAAAACTTTTCGGGGCAGAGATCGATCTGGAAACAGGTGACACG
Source organism: Candidatus Udaeobacter sp. (assembly GCA_013372845.1). Taxonomy (GTDB): domain Bacteria; phylum Verrucomicrobiota; class Verrucomicrobiia; order Chthoniobacterales; family UBA10450; genus Udaeobacter. Next base: position 7,986 of record JAALOD010000053.1, on the reverse strand, counting down.
TCTGTCGCTACAGCGCTTTTTAACGAATCACAGTCGCGAATTGTAATTTCCATCGCGCCGGAAAATCTGCAAAACACGATGTCGATGCTGCAGGAGCGACAAATTCCATTTCAACAGCTTGGCAGAGTTGGCGGCAACCAACTTCGCATCCGACTTGGCATCGAAGAATTTTCCTGGCCAGTTGGCGATCTTTACGAGGATTGGTGGAACGCAATCCGCCGCGCTGTGGAAAGTGACTCAGCCGCCGAAGGCATCCCAAGCTTGTAAATGCAGCACGATCGAAATGTTCTTTTCCAGGGAGCGGTCCCAGAAAATTACGATCGCTACCTCGGGCCGGTGATATTCGGGCCGTGGGCCGAAGATTTGGTCTCGCGACTCGCAAACAAGAAAAATAAACGCGTCCTTGAAATCGCCTGTGGCACGGGAATCGTGACGCGTCGATTGCGCGACGCGTTGCCTGCGACAATCGAAATTGTCGCGACTGATTTGAACTCTGACATGTTCGAATTTGCGAAACCGAAATTTAGAGACGACGAAAACGTTATTTGGCAACAGGCAGACGCATCGGCCCTTCCGTTTCCCGATTGTTCGTTCGACGCTGCTGTTTGCCAGTTCGGTGTGATGTTCGTCCCAGACAAAGCTGCCGTCATGGGCGAGTCTTATCGCGTCCTTCGCGGAGACGGCGTTTTTCTGTTTAACGTGTGGGATTCGTTGGAGATGAATCCGTTTGGTCAAATTGCGCATGCAACGATCGCTTCGTTCTTCGATCACGATCCGCCCAGGTTTTATGAGATCCCGTTTGGTTTTCACGATTCGACGATCATCCGAAAACTGCTGCAAGACGCTGGCTTTGAAAAAATTGAATCTTTCTCTGAAACGAAGCCGTGCCGAAGCAGCTCAGCGAGCGAATTCGCCACTGGATTGGTGCGCGGCAATCCGGTCGCCTCTGAAGCAACAGAGCGTGGTGTCGATCCGGAGGACCTGATCGTCGCGGTCGCAAAACGGATTGCGGAACGTTTCGGCGATGCGCCGGTTGAGAGCACAATGCGTGCGATTGTTTGGCAGGCGAAGAAGTCTTAACCCCGCGATTGAATGTGAAGCAATTTGGTGGATTATTTCGTGTGATCTCCCCCTGGGACAAAATTGATCCAGACCAGGCGCCCGACACCGCCGTGCTGCCGCAGCATGAATGCGGATTGTTCGGCGTGTTCGGCCACCCGAACGCCGCGGCGCTGAGTTATTATGGCCTGTTTGCTTTGCAGCATCGCGGCCAGGAGAGCGCGGGAATCGTCACGAGCAACGGGCCGGGCACGACTTTTCTCCAGCACAAGGATATGGGTCTTGTGTCGCAGGTGTTTGGACAGGATGAACTGGCCAGACTGAAAGGGACACGTGCCATCGGGCACACGCGTTATTCCACCACCGGAACCAGCACGATCAAAAACGCGCAACCCTTCGTGGTCGACTGTGTGCGCGGCCAAATGGCAATCGCGCACAATGGTAATTTGATCAATGCCGATTTTCTGCGCGATGAGCTCGAGCGGAAAGGCTCCATTTTCCAGACCACCGCCGACAGCGAAATCATTTTACATCTCCTGGCGCAACCATCGGAGAATGGCGGAAATGTTCTCGCGGCGTTGCGCCGGATTCAAGGGGCGTTCTCGCTCATCATCATGAGTGAACGGGAACTAATCGCGGTTCGCGATCCGTTTGGCTGGCGCCCACTCTCCCTCGGCAAACTCGATGACGCTTATATTGTAGCATCTGAGACGTGTGCCTTTGACCTGATTCACGCGCAATTCGTCCGCGAAATTGAGCCCGGCGAAGTGTTGATCATTGATGAAAACGGGTTGCGTTCCGAAAGACCGTTCCCGGATGAGCGGCCAGCATTCTGCATGTTCGAATACGTCTATTTCGCGCGCCCCGACAGTATGATCGGCGGAGTGAACGTCGGCAAGGTGCGCATGGAGATGGGACGCGAACTGGCAAGAAAATTTCCGGTCGATGCAGACATCGTCGTGCCGGTGCCTGACTCGGGAAATTATGCGGCGCTCGGTTTTGCCCAGGAACTGAATATTCCTTACGCGCACGCTTTCGTCCGCAATCACTACATTGGCCGCACATTTTTGCAGCCGAGCCAGCTCATCCGCGATTTCGATGTGCGGGTAAAGTTGAATCTGATCAAGGAAATGGTGGCCGGGAAACGGGTCGTAGTTGTGGACGACTCGATCGTGCGCGGGACAACCGCGCGAGCGCGCGTCGTGAACTTGCGCGAAGCTGGCGCCAAAGAAGTGCACATGCGAGTGAGCTGTCCGCCACACCGGTTCGCTTGTCACTACGGAATCGACTTTCCCGATCCGGAAAAGTTGATTGCGAACCAGATGTCGATGGAAGACATCTGCAAATACCTCGGCGTCGACAGCCTCGGTTACCTCGATGTGGAAGGCATGGTCAGGGCGACCGGAAAACCGATGAATACCTTTTGCCTGGCCTGTTTCAACGGAGATTATCCCCTGCCCGTCGATCCTGCGTTAGACAAGTTCATATGGAGAAACGGAGCAGCGCGCCAAAGCGCTCGCCGATCAGGAAGCACATCCGACGTTATTCGCGGATTTGAAGTGATTTCTTCATGCGTGTCATCCTGAGCGAAGCGAAGGACCTCACCGACGAAGCTTGGATCACGCATGTTGGACCGTGTGGTCAACGGAGCCTGTGTGAGGTCCCTCGCCGTCTGCGCGGCTCGGGATGACAGCGCGCAAAAAGGCGTACGCTCGTGCAGGCGTTGATGTCGATCTCGGCAACAAACTGAAGCGCGGCATCCAGTCACTCGTTAGGCAAACGCATGGGCCTCAAGTGTTGGGTAAGATTGGCGGTTTTGGCGGCTTGTTCCGAGCGAGCTTCCCTGGAATGCGCGAGCCGGTGCTGGTCACAAGCATTGATAGCGTCGGAACGAAATTAAAAATCGCGTTTGCCCTGAACAAGCATGACACCCTTGGCGCCGATATCGTCAACCATTGTGTAAACGACATCGCAGTCTTGGGCGCACGTCCGCTTTTTTTCTTGGATTATATCGGATGCGGAAAACTCGAACCTCGTGTGTTCCAACAATTGCTGCGGGGTGTTTCGCGCGCCTGTCGATCTGCAGGTTGCGCCCTTCTCGGCGGCGAGACGGCGCAGATGCCCGGAATTTATCGTAAGGGCGAATACGATCTCGCTGGCTGCATCATTGGCGTCGTCGACCGCGGCAATATCATCGACGGCAGGAAGATTCGTCCTGGCGACGTAATTCTCGCACTGGAATCGAATGGTTTGCATACCAACGGCTACTCGCTGGCACGCGAAATTCTGTTCCACAAAATGCGGTTCAAAGTTACTTCGCGCCTGCCCGGTTTGGCGAAAACGGTCGGCCAGGAATTAATGCGCGTGCACAAGAATTATCAGCTGCTTCTGGCAAGAATTCCAAGCGGCATGATCAAAGGTCTTGCCCACATCACAGGCGGCGGGCTCATTGACAACCTGCCGCGAACCTTACCTGCAAATTGTGACGCCGTAATCGAAACGAAAAGCTGGCGTACGCCTCCGATCTTTCAGGTCCTGGAGCAAAACGGAAAGATCCATCCTCAGGAGATGTATCAGGTTTTCAATATGGGGATTGGAATGGTTGCCGTGGTTTCCGAACGTGATGCCCAACGCGTAATGCCGATGCTAAAAGCAAAACGAATCGGCCAAATCGCACGCGGAAATGGCAGAGTGCGTTTGAAGTTCTGAGCGAACCTACCCGGCCCCGATCCCGCAAGGTCCTAATTCACAGTGTTCGCTGGCACCTCAACTTGCGGCGTTGACTGGCTTTCGGTGACTTTGCCCCGACGCATCACTCGCTGCAGACCCGCGCGATGCGCTGCAAGATCGACAAGTTCGGCCACACGTGACTTCAGCAAACGCGCTCGCGTCCAGAGGAACACCAGAAAGAGTAGGTAGGGAACAAGGACCCAAAGATCTACGTGCGAGATGTTGAGCTGGCGATAGATCAACAAACTTAAAGCGATCAGATTGAAAATAATAGTCGTCGTGACAAACCGGTTGCGAAGCCGAACACGGGTCAGACACTTTCCGCCGCCGTGATACTCAGTGACGGTCTGAAGCGCGATGCTCCACCAAAATTCCCATAGATTTGAATGTCCCACTCATTCCACCCGCTGTCAGTGGAATAACGCCAGCCTTCTTCATCCAGCAGCTCGAAGATAGCGCCGAGCAAATAGTGGCGGTCCCTCCCTGTTCGCTCCAAAAACCCGCCGACTTAGACTGCCGCAAAACGGCTGCGCTCCGGTAGATGTTCGTGCGCCCGAATCACGCTTGCAGGTGTCCGCTTGAAATGCAGCCACGTGAAATAACGGGAGAATCCGCGCACGAGCGGTTGGACAAAAGCTAGAAACATGACAAGCAGCCGCGCCCAGCCGTATCGAATTTCGGTTCAATGGAAGCTCGCACCATATAGGAAAGAGCAACGCATAGCGTGCCGCCAAGCATGAGTGCGGCAATGCGCAATGCCGGCAGAAAAATGCCCAGGCCGAACAGGAAAATCGTCAGGGCGAACCACTCAATGCTGCTTAGTAGGCGGCTACATCTGACTGAGGTGCGGGATAGATCGATTGGAAAAACCTTCGCCAAACATTCCGTGATAGATCACCGGCCGGTTAATGAACCAGCTGAACCGCGGCGTGCCGTAGATTTGTCCGCGCCATTTCGCCGTGCCTGTTGGTCCGAAAAGATCAAATGCTTAAACCGTAGCAGTGACTCTGCTTCGCCATAGCCGTTCTGTTGTAAAAAAGCGCGAAGAGTAAAACGTCGGTAGTGCCAGACGATCGCGGTTGGACTGAAAGCAATGACCCAGCCGGCCTGCTGAAGTCGCCAGCAAAAATCGACGTCATCCCCTGCTTTGCGGTATTCGGTATCAAAGCCGCCCACGCCTTCAAACGCCCAGCGATAGAACGCCATGTTACAACCGGGAATATGCTCGGCGACGACATCTGTAAGTAACACATGGCTCGGTCCGCCCGGTGCCCCGCAACGCAGGCCTGAATCCAATTTTTGGCTGGCGGCGTGACATTCGGTCCGCCTACTCCAGCGTAATCACCACTACAAGAGTGCCAATGAGATAATAGAGCCAATCCGGATCAACCATGCAGTCAGAATCGGTGTAGGCGAATATTCACCCTTGGCAGCGGCGGCGCCGTATTGCGGGCGTGACTCAAACCTTGATTGCTTTGAGGAATGTAGCGCACCCATGGAATTGCGCTGCGATGTAAGATGTATCGTCGGTCGATCCGTCATCGACCAGAATGACCTCATACTCGGGGTAATGAGTTTACCTAACGAATCAAGGCACGACGCAAGAGTCGGGCCGCCGTTACGAGAACAAACAATTACCGAAACGAACGGCGCCTTCGGCAAGGGACGATGAGGCAAGGTGGAATTGTTTCGGCCCAGTTTCTCTTCCAGCATGTAGAACGCCTTTCGGTCGGCGTTCCGCGTAACGATCCCAAACGCCCAGTCGGTAATTTCCTGCCCGCCCGTGAACCATTCGTCCGTCCAGGTAAAAAAAAAAGTTCCAGCAAGACCACATTTTACGACGCTGTCGATATGCCAGCCGAGCATCTCGGCCTGCTCTTCCTGTGAATGCCGGATCGTGTCCATGCCGAATTCCCCAGAATAAGCGGATGCTCGCCTGTGAGATTTTGAAGTCGCAACAGGTAACCTTCGAAGTCACGCTGATTGTGAAGGTAAACGTTGAAACAGCAAAAATCGGCATTCTGCGGCAGCAGATATTCCGTCGGCGGGCCGTGGCATAGAAAAGAGGGCATCCAATCGAGAGCACGGCCGATCCGAATCAGTTCCTCCACAAATTCAATCACCCGACGCGCGCCGAGCCAGCGGGCCATTGTGCTGGAGATTTCGTTGCCGACCAGATAGCCAAGAATTGCTGGATGCCCGGCGTATTTGCTCACCGTCTCCCGGACTGCTTCGGCAATTTGCCTGCGAATCGACCGCTCGCGCAGGAACTCGACATGCTTTTCCCAGGAAGGGTTACGAGCACGCGCATTCCTGCGTTAGTGCATCGGTCGAGAAACCAGGGCGGCGGTGCGTGATAAATCCGCACAACGTTCAAGCCGGTCTGGCGCATTAGGGCGAGATCGGCATCGACCTGTTCGGGCCGTCCGAGATAGTTCCCTTCGGCGTCCGGCCTGAAAGGACCGTATGTGACGCCTTTGACGAAAACTTTTTGTCACCTTCCAAAAGAATTTCGCCGCGGGGCGAATTCGCCGGTTTGCCGCCGTTGTCATGTCGAGCGAAGTCGAGACATCCCTCAATATTTAATGCGATTCAATCAAGAGATTCCTCGACTCCGCTCGGAATGACAAAGAGAACCGCTGGCGCGGTCGAAGATTCTAAGCGCTTTCCCTGAAAACACGAGTTGTTTCCTCTATAAGGTCGCCAGCGCTTCGCGAATTACCGACCCTGTTCCTCGAGATCTTCCGCCGCATGCGCCGTGGATAGGAACCCGGTCTCAAACTGCGATGGCGCGAAATAGATGCCGCGTTTTAGACAAGCATGAAAAATCTCGCGAACGTTTTCAAATCGCTACGCCGCGCGCCGCAAGATCGACGACCGGTCCCGAGGCGAAGAACAAGCAGAACATCGAACCGACCCTGTGGAATGTGACATCGGTCTTCGCGTGGTTGATGGCACTCCGCGCGCACCTCTCGAATTGCGCGCCAAGCTCTTCGAGTAATTTCCAGCCGTTGATCCGTTCAAGCTCGCGCAGTTGAGCGAGACCTGCAGCCATTGCCAAAGGATTGCCAGATAGCGTGCCCGCCTGATAAACGGGACCGTCAGGTGAAAGCTGGTCCATGATTTCGGCTCGTCCGCCGAACGCCCCGACCGGCAGTCCGCCGCCGATCACTTTCCCGAGTGCTGTAAGATCGGGTTTGATTCCGTAGATTTCTTGGGCGCCGCCGCGCGCCAGACGGAAACCGGTAATTACTTCGTCAAAAATCAAAAGCGCATCGTTGCCTGTGCACTCGTTTCGAAGGATCGACAAAAAACCGTCGCTCGGAAGGTAAAGACCCGCGTTGGCGGGAACAGGCTCCACAATTACCGCTGCGATTTTCCCCTTGTTCTCGGCAAAGGCCCTTCGCACAAGATCGGTATTATTGAACGGCAGTGAAATGGTGAGATCGGCAAATGCCTGCGGCACGCCGGCGCTGTCAGGCCGCCCATGAGTCAGCGCGCCACTGCCTGTTTTCACCAGGAGCCCATCGACGTGGCCATGGTAACAACCGTCGAACTTGATAATTCTATCTCGCCCCGTAAACGCACGCGCGAGGCGAATACACGACATGGTCGCTTCCGTACCGCTGTTCACCATCCGCACTTTCTCAATCGACGGCATCCAATCGCAGATCAATTCCGCCATCTCCACTTCCAACGGATTCGGAATTCCAAAACTTAAGCCGCGGGTGGCAGCCTCGCGCACTGCATCCACAACGACTTTCGGCGCGTGACCGAGAATCGCCGGTCCCCAGCTTCCTACGTAATCGATGTATTCCTTTCCATAGACGTCCCAAATCTTCGCGCCCTTGGCATGGGACACAAAAAACGGAGCGCCATCCACATTGCCAAACGCGCGCACGGGCGAATTCACACCGCCGGGAATCCGTAATCGGGCGCGGGCGAAAAGCTCGGATGAACGCGAAATCATAGACGGAGCGTTGTAATGAAGTATTGGAGCGATGAGGCGATGATTCAATTCCAATACTCCGTCACTCCATCACACAGCGTCAGCGGTACATTGACACTGAGGCGGCAAACCGGAATAGTTTACGTTCTCTCCATTCGGGCGGGGTAGCCAAGTGGTAAGGTCGCGGTCTGCAAAACCGCTATTCGCGGGTTCGATTCCCGCCCCCGCCTCTTTTCATAGGTAAAAAC
>JAALOD010000052.1 GCA_013372845.1 Candidatus Udaeobacter sp. | reverse complement strand
GTTTGATCCTGGGTTTCTTCTTCTTTTGGTATTTGCTCCAAACCTGGCAAACTGAGCGGAGCACTCAGAGACGAAACGAGCTTCGGTTGATCGCCGGATTCTTGATCGGTATCTTGTACCTTTTGAGACTGGCGCACAGTGCCACACCTGTGACGTCTCTGTGTGTAGGGGTACTGGTGGTCTTGTTTGTCGGCAGCCGTTTGACAAACAAGAATTTTATTGGGACATACCTGTTAACAGCACTAGTTCTCTTAGTGGTAGCAGAGCTGACATTTGGGATTTCAAGCGGCTATTCCGAAGCTCTGGGTAGAGGCTCCGGCCTTTCCGGGAGAACAAGGGTCTGGTCGGCTCTGCTGGAAGTGCATATCAATTCGGTCCTTGGAACGGGATTTGAAAGCTTCTGGTTGGCGAGAGGGCGGCTACAGGGGCTGGAAGGACTTTTCTTTTACTCCATCAATGAGGCCCATAACGGCTACTTGGAAACTTATTTGAACCTGGGATTAATTGGCGTGTTCCTCCTGATTGTTTTGTTCGTTGCCACATTCTGGAAAATACGCCTCGAGCTTTTTCGAAATTTTGAATGGGCACGGTTTCGACTGGGCTTTCTTGCCGCAGTCATCCTTTACAATTGGGCTGAGGCGGCTTTTAGAACGGTAAGCGCGGTCTGGTTCATTTTTTTCATCATCGCCATGGACTATCCACGATCTTACCTGGCGTCGGCGCAATCATCGGTCGGGCTTGCGCGATCAGAGGAGGACCGGGAATTCGCTTATGTCGAAGGAAGATCCTAGCATGGGCGTCTTTTGCACCGATCCTTCAGCGACCTTTGGAGACCGCGATCTTAGAAATTAAGACTTGCATTCGATCAGGCACAAGTCGTGCCCCCGCGCTTGGCGCAGAACACCATCGGCTTTTCCATTTTCATTTGCCGTTTGTGTGGCGGCCGAATTACGCCGCTATCAGCTCGGTGCTCACCGCGCTGCTTTTCGCCGCCGCTGGCACGGCGGCGCAACCTACCGCGACACCGAGCGGTAGAACATGGCAATCCGATGGATCAGCAGCTGACGTTCAGAAAATTCATGATAGACAAGCCTCTGACGGCGACACAATCGTGATCCCGAAAGGGACGTTCAGTTGGACTAGCGAAGTTCGCTTGACCAAGGCGATCATCCTGAAAGTCAAACGATCAGAAACGATGACGGCACCTCCATTGATAACACGAACACCAGGATAATATCCCGCGTCGACGAAGAAAGGCTGATTCATTTACAAGCCCCGGAGGTCAGCGCGTAACGGGAATCACATCTTGTCCAAGGCAGCATCACGCAGAATGGCAGAACGGAATGATCCGAATCCGGAACACTCGACTTCCGTATCGACCACTCGCGTTTTGATCTTTATTGGGTCTCCATATGTAATGGTGAATGATTACAACTGGGGCGTATTTGATCACTGCACGAAGCGCAATCCAATTAGCAACGAAGGTATATTGCATTTCAGGAGGTAGCCATGTTACGATCATGGCGACACGCCCTTACGCAACCGACAGGATACGGCGGCCCAATTTCTTCTTTGTCGAAGACAATTCGGCTGGGCGGCATGGACTTAACTCTGGGCGCGAAGGTTGTGGTGCGGCACAACCTTTTTGAACGCTAATATGGCGAGCCACGGCACCGGCAGGACTTACCGACGGTCGGGTGCGAGCCTGCGAGATATAACAACGAATTTCTGACTCAACTACACACGCTCACCGGTGGCAAACAGCGAACCGTGCTTGTCCACGACAATTTGATCAAGTACGTTTGGTGGCAACGTGCAAGGAAAACCTTGGCGTTAATCGAACAATTTACAGTTCCGGTCCGCCTTCTACGGAGCGACGGTCGTAACCCATGGGACTGAACGCGACCGAACCGACGGTTCGCACAGTCGATCACCCGCCCTATCTTTTGATAGCGGCATTGATCAGTTCCGTTGAACAGCCACAATCACGGATTCAACGAAGAACCGGTCCACGAACAGGTGGCAAGGATACAGCATTCGTCGTCCATCGATGGAGCAAATAGCGCACAATCAATCAAACACGACAACACGCTCTCACTACCACAGTGGCATCGCAAGGGTTTGCTGGTCAGACATACGAGATTCTGCAGGTGATCCAAGTCCTCGACCAGCTGGGCCTGGCGCAAGTAGGCACGATGAACAGGAACAAGCCGCGGTGGATGCAGCAGGGCAACGAGCCGTTACTCGTGGAACAACGTACGACCAACAATAACCGGTTGACTTCAAGCGGGCCTGGCGGTAATCCCATTAGAGTGGCAGACTCTTCAACCGAACTGCGATGCCGGGTTACATCGCCTACTTATCCGCATCCGCTGACTACCTCTATCTCCACCGCAGCCGAGAGCCGGCGTGAAAGTGGGCTCCCGCCACCATTTCTACAAAAAGAGAAAAACGAAGCGAAAAAGGCAAGGAGAAATAAATGGGGACACGCCAAAGAAAACTTGAAGAATGAGATGGCTCAACCTGACCAGTAGTATTTCCTCTAGCAAGCCCTTCTATTCCTTTCTCTCCGTCTTCTGATATCTGACTAGTGATCACGTGCAATCACTGGCGCGCAATGAAGAAGCGTTTATTGCGAAGACGCTGACTCAGTGGTTATCAGACCGTGTTGCCTGGAGCGCTGGGTCATCGTGGATGACGGTTCAGAACACCGCCGAAAGATCCGAGCGCCACGGCGCCATCCTCGGATTGAACGTCCGTCTGCCGCAACGGCAGAACCGCAATTTTGCCGAAGGTTCACGCGTTCAATGCCGGATTCGAAAGAAACGCTCCCGAGTTCGAAGCCATCGGAAATCTGATGCGACATATCTGACCTGATCAGTTTGAGTTTCTGCTCAGAAGCTGATAGAGGATCCAAGTCTCAAAGTTACAGGCACGGCTTACAAGAGGAAGGATTCGATTCTACAAAAGATAGCTTTGAGAGTGAAAATTTGTTCACGGAGCGTGTCAAGTTTCCGGCGCAGTTTTTAGTGATCGGAGGATATTTTGCCAACCGAGCAGGCGGGATGACTGATCGCATCACAACTGCTCCGGGATGGTGGATGGAAAACGCGGAACTTTCCAGAGAATGCTTTCGTCACCATCGGCGGATACTGCGAGGGGGACCAGGCTGATGTTTTTTACGGCGAGAAGGATTACTATCTAGCGGATCCTTCACCGGCAGCTATCGGTAGCTTATCGGATGACTAAACGACCACTTGTGGGCGGATTGGTTGTTGTCAGGACTTGCTGGGCTGCTTTACGGCGCGTAAGCGTTTGCCGTGACTGATGCGATTTCACCCGGGAACAAATGACAAAGCTTAAAGGTATTCTGGCCCTGGTATTGCTTAGAAAATCGAAAAGTTTTATCTCGAGGTAACTCTACCACCCGTCGACTTCAATTGGCAGGGCCTGTAAGCTGTCATCTATACGAATGGAAACCAGCGTGGCCCAACATCGTTAAAGCGTAGAGACCTTCTACCGCCTTATGAGCAAACGGACATCGCAGGTCAAGGAGTCGCCAATCCCTGTCAAGCGTGGTTATCTTCTTAAGATGACGTGCGGTATTTCGAGAGTCACTTAAGAAGCGTTATCGTGGGTCGTGACTGCACATACGGACGGCAGTTGGGGCCGTTCCGTGGAAAAGACGTCTTGGATCGGGTGTGGTATAGGCACTGACGGTCTTGAGTTCGCGAGGAACTGGAGCCGATTACTCGGAATTGATCCACGGCGATCCGAGCTGGCAGCCGAACGGTTCAAACTATTCGTCCAGGCGGTTTGAAGTCGCTAACGCTGGAGGAAATGCCGCCCTTGCGACAATTGACATGTCTACAGCGCTTTGGGGTGAGCATCATTCACCTGCGCCTGAAGAAGATTTTGAGCAGATTTATCGCGCTTATTGAGAAAAGGGTAATCTGACGCAGATGATTATAACCAAACTCGATCAACTATTACATTGAGATTTTGCCAAGAGATTTTCAGATGGTGCCTATTGCCGGCGTTCATGCCTGGATTGCTGCGCTGTTACAGGCTTCGACGATGGAAGCTTGGTGTCAACGTGCAGGAGAAGAAGATGACGAAGGAGAATGAGAGCTGAATGGCGGGACCGTCAATTATCAGGTGGAAGGTTTACGTGGACGAGCAGCTGCCGTTCTCAATCGACTTTGAGAATGTGCAGACAGGAGTCTGGGAGTTTAACGTCGATCATCAGTCGTTTTTAGCAAGCTATTCGATCTGTGGCATGGATTGGCGACGCTGGTGGGATCGAATGATTTACGCGCAAAGCCTTAGTTGTTACTGGAAGTGGCGACAAAAAGGAGCTAATAGCCGACTTTCTGCAGGGCAGCACTGCACGACTACGCGATGACAAGGAAACGGTTCTAGTTGCGGACTTGCTTTGCTGGGTTTGTACTTGGGCAGCATTGCGATAAGTAGGACCCGTTGAACGCGCCAGGGCTCCTTGTTAATGCGTTTTTCACTCGGCACGAACAAATGAAAAAGCTGAGAGCGATTTTTTCCACCTTCTGCGGATTCAAGAAGGTGAATAGTTTTCGACTAACGGCACTCAAATAGCCGGTTAATCGACCTTAAGGCGACGTTGGTCAATCAAATATCCTTCTAACAACTAACTCAAAATGCTTTCTAGAAACATCGATAGTTTATGAGTATAAATTGCTTACTTGTGATCCAACACTGGAAGAGAAATGAGATCTCGAAGTACCCAGTACACGCAGGCTCCGGAATTAGTTATCTTCATCGACGAGATTATAAGGCGGCTTACCTTGAAGCGCTTCAACCTGTTGCCTCAGCAACTCCGCCAGGTGGTACTGATTCCTCGAATTCGGCTGCGAGGCGGGATGAATCTCCTTCGACTTATTTCGACGCTGAGCAGCAAGGGATTCGCGTTGCAGAAGCTATTGGCACTGACTTTTCATCCGCTGTGGTTGAAACGGCCAAACGTGAGGCCAAGGATTACCTTCGGGGGCAGACTGCAGCAGCCTGAGATTTTACGTCGCCAACAATGAAAGTTTGATTAGCGATCTTGCGGTCCGCTGCGAGGAGAAATCAACGATTATGCACTCTGTTTCACTTCGTTCTCGGCGGGAAACGGCACAAGTTGATTTGCCACGACGCGAAAAAGGAGCGGATTGTGTTAGAGACATTTTCAATTTGTCGTGCCGGAATATGTGTTGTGATTGACATGAACAATCGATTCTTGTTGTTTCGCAGCGACCCTCAGGAACAGAACTCCGCTTCGGAAAAAAAGAGCAGTGTTATGTTCCGTCCTTGGAAGATAGCTGCGCCGTTTGTCAAAGAAGGGATTCGATTATTACGGAAGAGAGATCTCTTGCTGGGTTCCTCATTCCGCCGGTCCAGTGATGGCTGAGTTCTTCGTGCTCATCTCGATCTTGAATACGATCGCCGCTCGATGGGCCATGAGGTCGTTAAGTCGTCGCCGAAGCCGTAGAGAGTCCCTGACTCTCTTTAGCGCCTCAACGCGGTCCAAAGTCAGAATCGATGCAAGAAAAAGCATTGCTCCTAACCGCTGACTACCCATCAGCCGACGACCAGAGGGCCGAAAGGGTCTCTAATTTTTTTTGGCGTGCATTACCTAAAGCGGCGTCAAGACAGAGCTGGGCACCAGGAGAACAACCAGCTGAAAATGTAGACTTGTATGTTCGGATGCAGGCCTTTTGCACGCGTGGTGGGGAAATCTGCAGAACTCTCATGCAACTCCAACTCCCTCGGCGCGACAAATCCATTCGATTTTCTTTGTATTCCAACGGCGATCCTGTCGCGATTGCAAACGTGGTAAGCCAGCTTCCGGAGCGAATGATCTCAATTCGCAGAGCACAGGGCGTGTTACCGAGTGAGCATATCGCAAATGAGCCTGACGGCATGTTCGGTCGCCATGCGCGATCTTCGCATACACCCGGTCATCCAGCCGGGCAGCGGCGAGCTTCTTTCATACGAATGGAGATCGCTGACTCCGCTCATTGCCGGGGAAGATAAGGCTGCCTTCCTGAAGTTAAATTGCAATGGCCTGCCGGTGTTCGTCTCGTTCGAAGGATTGATCGACATTGACGCCGAGACTAACAACCTTCAACTTCGACATCCGCGATCACTTCTTCTCTGCTGTACCACTCGTTTCCTACATTAGATGGGCGTTTTAGAGCTCCCCTGGCATGGACCCGAGAACAAGCGCGCCTGTTTAGTTATCGACGACCCTCTGTTAAAGCCGACGCATGGGTTTGTGGACTTTCAGGAACTTCGTCCCTGATGAAGCGACACAAGTTTTCTACGAATATCGCATTCATCCCATGGAACTGGCGAGAAGCGCTCCTGAAGTTGTCGATGTTCAGAAAACCCGGAGCATTTTCACTTTCGGTTCACGGTTGCGATCATACCCGGGCGGAGTTCGGTAGCGCCGGTCAGCAACGGCTCTATTGGAAAGCCCGGCACCTGGAGCGTATGGATCGTCATGAGGCTATTACCGGAATTTCTCACGATCCCGTCATGGTATTTCCTCAAGGTATTTTTCGGAAGCTGCCATGAGCGCGCTAAAGCGGACCAATCTTATTGCGTCTGTAAATAACGACATCATTAGCGCGGATCCGCACCCGTGCGATTACAATCTCCGATGTATGGGACATTGCAGTCATGTTACACCTTTCCCTTTTTACCCAGGAGATACCCATGGGAGGATCGAAAACTTCATTTCGACGCTTCTGTTGGGAAACCCGCGATAGCGGTGATCCATCATGACTATTGCAGCGATCACTGCGCGCCTGGTCAACTTTATCCAGCAAGTAACGCTCTGCAATGCGCGCCAACTGGCGTAACCTGGGCGACGTAGTTCGACGCAGCTGCCGTCAGAGAGAGTTTCACAAGATGGAAGTGAGATGATGGAACGGAGCTACGGATTGAGAATCCCTCTGGCAATCCAAAGCGTTTCTTAATTAGAAGGCGAGAATGTGAGCCTTCGATGATCAACGAATTTGCACAGACGCTCAAGAGATTGCCTGAGACAGGTCAACGAGCGTATCAACTTTGAAATCGAGCCTCAATCCCGGTGAGAACCGAGTCATAAAAATAAAATTTCACGATCTCGCGGGGAAGAACGCAACGGAGATAATCTACCGCTACAGGTTGAAGACGATGCTAAGGCGTTACCTTGTGAGGTGCGTGATAATTATGTTGTGCCAATGAGATGCAGGTTCGCTGGGTCGCGTTAAACGATCGAACGTTAAATCGGACCAGCGTGGAGTAACTGTGAGGCAAATACGCCCAACATCGATCATCCAGCTCAACAAAGCAGGTATTCAAATGCAAGCAGTAGACATCCGGATCCATTGAGGCTGGGTCTCCGACGTTCTAACGGACTTCATCGACTGGCTGAATGGCTATGGTGAAAATCCCGGGACTTTCAGAGCTTTTTCGCGGGACCGGTCGGGGGACGAGCCAAGGCGCTCTACTACCGCCAGACTTGTTGGAACCGCAGCGTGAGCCATGATTTTCTGCGAAGCATTCCTGCCGGCGGCGCGACGGCTGTTCCATCATCCGATGCGATTCCCGATTGCGGATGCTCATTATGCGATGGGCTTTGCGTTCCTTTACGAGCGACGGAATCTGCAACCGAAAACGCGATTCATTTTCTAACGGAACTCAAAAACTGCGCTGCCCTAAGTTCAAAGAATATTGCTGGGGTTATCCATTCGACTGGGTCTTGGCGCGGGGGCACGATTAAGCGGCAACGCCGCTGATCACAACAACGCCCTATGTGTATGAAGCGTTCCTTCAAGTAGCGGAGCTACTTGATCAGAGATCAGAGATCAGAGATCAGAGATCAGATACGAATCAAAATGTAGCTCAACGTGCGATGGATATCGCCGCGTCCATCGGCGCCGCCACGCCGCGACCGATATCAAGGATTTCCGGACGTCGGAAACTTATGAGCAAAGTTGTCTTACTCCTTTGATGAAGGCGGAGTGCTGAATGCCGCCGCTTACGGAGCGTTTTTACTGACGAGCGCCTCCAAAGCTTTTTTAACGAAGACTACTGGCGAATCGCAGAACGAAATTTGAATTTCGTTTTAGTCAGAATCACAGACGGTCTATGGTATTACGCAATGGATGGAGCGCGACGATTTGCTGATCACTTCCACACCTGCTTCGTGATGAAAGCCCGGCCAAGATCCACGCTTTAACCGGGTATGGGGTTGAAGAAGCGCTTTCGAAAGGGTCAGTTTACCTTAAGAATCTTTTGATGAAGACGGCCTTCCGAAGCCTTTTTCCAAAGCACCTGTCTGACCGTTTACAAGCGAGAGCTTTATGACTGTGCCGAGTTTGATCAACCTTTGCCTGCTGCTTCGGGATAGATTTCCGCAGTTGGAACCGACGCTGGAAACGGTCATTGGCAGTTCTGAAGCATGTAAGCGGTGCGGATCGTTCCGCTCCCGGAAGCTGCACCTGGGCTGGGACAACGTTCCCATGCACCGTTGGGGACAGTCGCAGATGTTTCGCGCTCTAGCATTCTATTTGCGCGAAACATCTGCGACAGAGCAGATGGCAGGGCCGATGGCAGAGGATTTGAAGATCAGAAGGCAAGGCTGGCCGAGTAGGGATTGCAGGTCAGAGAGATCAAATGAGTGACAGATATCGAGAGGTAGTAAGGCTATGCAGGTTGATAAACCTGCATTCGAGTTCCAGGATTCTGCTCCGACTCAGGCATTTCTGCGTGAAGAGTGCATGATCGCGTTCCGGCAAATACCCACAATCATACGCGAAATCGACGGTTTCAGTTTCACCATTCTCGCTGTCGGAATCTGTTAATTTGCTAACGAAGTGAGCTTCTATATCGGCGTTTGGCCCAGCCTCCCGTAAGTTCGAACACACCGACCTATGAACGGCGTAATTGATCCGTTAAAGAAAATCGCTCCTCGGCTGGGAAATGCTTCTCGCGGAAAATCGCCATCGCCAGTTCATAGGCTCTTTGTAAACTGTGAGATCCTGGCTGATTTTATTTGCATGATGCTCAATACTGTTAAATGGATGTCAACGCCGACTTCTGACTCCGCGACCGGCCTCTGACCTCCGTTGATCCGTCATCGGCCTCTGACCTGACCTCTGAATATGTGCGGCATCGCAGGCCAGTTTAACTTCAGAGACGCGAACCAGTGAGCGCGACAACTGTGCGGATGGCGCGTTCCATCGCTCATCGCGGTCCTGATGATGAAGGCTTTTTCATCGCGGGCCCAGTGGGCTTCGGGGGTTCCGGCGTCTATCGATCATCGATCTCGCAGGCGGCCACCAGCCAATGTCGGACACTGAAGAAACCGTTTGGATAATCTTTAATGGCGAGATTTACAATTACAGAGAGCTGCGGAGCAGAGCTACAAAGAAGTGGGTCAGTTTAGGAATTCCGACACGGAAGTGATCATCCACGGCTACAAGCAATGGGGCACCGATGTCTTCAATCGTCTCAATGGCATGTTTGGTTTGGCTATTTGGGATGTGCTAACCAGCGCCCGGTAGGCCAGGGACGCCATGGGCATCAAACTCATCTATACAAGATCGACAATGGAACCCTAACTTTCGGTTCCGGAATCCGTCCATCCTGGCTGCACAAAATTCACGACCAGATGTCGTCCTATCGCGTTGAATCTGTTTCCGTTTCCGCTATACGCCTTCTCCGTTGACGATATTTCGTGGCATTCGAAAGCTCGCACCTGGCACAATGTTGATTGTTGAGAATGATGAATGTCGCGAAGAACGCTGGTACAAGTTCATCCCGACTCCTTTCCTCTACTGCAAGAAAAGGAAGAAGCCGTCGGCGAACCGCTTGAGTTATAGAGGTGCGGTCAAGCGTCATCTGCTCAGTGACGTGCCGGTCGGAGCATTTCTCTAAGCGGCGGTCTTGACCCGGGATTGCTGCTGGCCTTAATGAACGAACAGGCGGGCCCATGGCCGGCATACACGATAGGCTATGGCGAGAGCTTCAAGACGACGAGCTAACTGATGCCTGGAGACCCGCCCTTTAGCGCGCGCGGCATATAAGTGTAAAACTTGACCAGACTGAGTTTGAACGCTCGCTCCCGAAAATCGTGGAATGTCTGGAAGAACCTATTGCGACGATCGTCGATCGTTCCGATGCTTCGTCTCGCAGCGGGCGCGGCAGATGTAAAGGTGGCCTTGATTGGCCAGGGGCCCGATGAATCTTTGGCGGCTACAAGCGGCACCCGGGTATTCACTACGGAATTGGTGCGTGGCGGGCCTGCCGGCAGGTCTCCGATCGATGGCGGCTTCGCGTGAATCGATTGCCGCGCAATGAAATGTTAAAGCGTGGCGTTCGTTCGCTCGGGAGCGAGTGATCGGCTGAAGCGCTACGTCAGATATTTTTCCTCGGGCGCCGGCAGAAATGATAGGGATTCGTTTCCGGAACGCATTCTTCCAGAGGAATGGCCACGAATTAGTCGATTATTGGCGAATTGCTGCCGCAAATAGAGCATACCGACGAGCTTGGAGGCTTTCAGCCTTGAATCCGCCCTGCGCTGCCGATGAGCTTCTCATGTATGCGACGCTTCCGATGGCTCATGTCTCGAAGTCCGCGTGCCCTACCTGATCGGACTGTGGTAGAGTATGTGCAACGGCTCGGCGCGGATCTTAAAGTCCGTAATGGAACTCGGAAATGGCTGCATCGACAGGTTTGCCAGAGAGCATCATCACCGCGAATTCTTAAGGGAAAGAAACGCGGGTTCGCGCCAACGTGGTAGACCAATGGTTTCAATCGTCATTCAATGGTGCGCTTCGGGAAGTGCTCCTGAATGAAAGCTCTTAATGTTTGGCTCTTGACCCAAACCCGTGCGAAGGCTCCTCGAAGGTCACCAATCTGGCCGCCAGACAACACAAGCTGCTATTCAGCCTGGTGATGCTCGAACAATGGCTGCGCGGGAGGTGGTCGCACGAGAACGGCTAGTCTCCGCGGCACAAAGCGAATGGATGCTGTTGCGTCTTAGGCCAAACGCAATGGCTACCTGCCGCAACGCTAAAGTGGAAGAGATCCGCATCTGCGGGTCAGACGCTCTGCGTCCCGGGTCAAGCGAGATCTGTGTGGCCGAGTGGCTATAGTAAGGGGCAAAATGGATCAGACGGCAGAAATTAAGGATGAAGCCGTGATGGAAGGCGTGACGGAAGACCCTAACTCATTTATTACCGCTAAAGGAGCAACTAACAGCCGATCTCTTTACGTTTGCGCAAGGCCTGAGATCACACACCAAAATATGATTATCACCGGGAATGGATACTGGGCTACACACTGACAACTTGCTTTAAGGACTGGTGGGAAAATCTCCTTGGTATCGCGAAATAAGTGCGCGCCAGCGTGGTGTCGTCGTGAAAATTAGTACCGTTTGATGATGATCTGGTAAAAGGAGTCCACGGATTTATAACAGCATTCAGCATGAGACGGAAGGCTCTTCTGGGTACTACATGGCAGGACGTTGATAGCGTAAGGCAAGTCTTGCCGCGTATCTGGAG
Source organism: Candidatus Udaeobacter sp. (assembly GCA_013372845.1). Lineage (GTDB taxonomy): Bacteria > Verrucomicrobiota > Verrucomicrobiia > Chthoniobacterales > UBA10450 > Udaeobacter. The sequence continues at coordinate 9,038 of JAALOD010000052.1, read as the reverse complement.
CGAAGTGACTTATCGGAGCGTATCTAGTGAAGAACTTATAGGCTTCGAAAATGGTTTACGTTGACGATACAGCGACGATCTTTCAAGCATCATCTCGATGGATAGCTATGACAACGACCTCAGAACGGCCTGATTGCAAAGCAGCAGAAGTCTGTGAGCAAAAGGCCATCGCACATCTAATCTACGGAAAATTCATCTATGGCAACAAGCGGAGCTCGCTGGTGGAATTCAAGCGCCGAACGGTTTTCAGCAGGTTACTCCCGAAGTATTACATTCCGTTGACCCTGAGGGGCGAACTATTTGTCCATGCGCCCGAGGCTTGGGTTGCTCGTTCATTCTTACCTAGCTTTAAGTTGTAGAGCCTGGTATTACAAAAGAATCTCCACCAATCTCACCTTAAGAGAGATAAATCTGCCGGTGTAGCTTAACGTTAGAGCGACTGAATCGTAATCAGTAGATGGAGGTTCGATTCCTCCCGCCGGCTCCCCACCGCTCTGAGAGTCGAGAATATTTCAATCGTAGGCTGAATCACCCGAAAAGATTTCAATCAATATCTGCGTCAATGAGGACCGAGCATGGGAGCCTTCCTCAGGTCGCGGTCTTGACCAGCCTGAGTGTTTACTGTCCCAGCATGGCGATCAGCCTGTTCTATCCTTTGCCAACCGCGCATTTCGTCGATGGCTAAGGCGCGTGCCCGCAGTACGGCTACAGGCGAATCGACTGAAGAATGGTTACGGCTGGAACGTAAAGCCAGGCCATTATAATTGCTCGATGCTGGCTACGACGAAGTTCATCTGGATCGATTCGACGTGTTTGTAACCAGGACATTCGCCCATTGTTCCATGCCCTCGACGAAGCAGTCTTTGTGGCCACAGAGGCCGCGGCTAGGCCGCTACGATCGCGATGGAGCCGAGAGCGTCGCGCGCAGTTATGGCAGTTCTCGGTCGGTCGTGTTCCCGCCTTCTCTCAATTCTGGCGTTCTCCTGTGACCAGACGGCACATCCCTTGCTCAAACGATGGTGGAGTTGCTACAACTGATGCATACCAAAGGTGCCAGCAAAAGGAGAAGGTTGGGGAAAAGACCCATTCATGCGTGGGCGATCAGGATGTTGACTGCACTCTTGACTTCTACCGAATTCGCCCATATCCGCAAAACGCTTCGCAGGAGTAAACATATCGTCCAGTTTGATGGCGTATGGGGCTATACAGCTGCTGAGCGGCTGCGGAATTTGCTTGGCGATGGACCAACGTTCATTCATTCTATGGGCGTGCAAGCCGTGGGTGGCGCGTTAGGGAATCGGAGTACGCAAAGGCCTGGTAGAGTATTTGAAGATGGTATATCTCGACGTGTCACCGCATACTTTGGCTTCTGCCAAATTCAAGAGGATTTGGGAGGTGACACGAACTGGATGCGTGCACATTACAAGTTCAGTGCAATCCTTCGATCGTTAGCGATGCAGCACCCAGCTCACCGGCCTGGATGGCCGCCTTCTCGATATTGCTCGGCTTATAAAACGTGTGCACGAGTCGCTGTTTCGACAAAGACGGGTATCTAAATGATCTCGCTATTACAACGGTCTTGGGCAAGTATTAGCGGTCAAGTGGTAATCATATCGCAGTCTTCTACGATATGAGCCTACCACGATATGTGGAACTGGCATTTGCCGCCCGGCAATAGCTGCGAATCGATTATGCTGCGTATTTTGCTGTTAGCCCGGCAGTAACCCGAATGGAATTACCGGGCCTCTTATTGGCTATTCCCATGGTGATGCCCTCGCGCGACTCCACGCAGTAACGCTAGTCATTGGTCGTGGTAACGAGGAGGCCGTGCGCCGCAAGAGGGTCCATTTCATGCTATCGAGGTCATTATTCTGCCTCGGCTCGATCGATTCTACGCTCTGGTGCTTTCGTTATTTTTTGAGAATAATTATTTGGAGCCAAGTCCTGACAGCTTTCAACTATGTCTTTGTCTGGCTCTTGAATGGCGTGCTTGGCGGCAGACGCGAAGCGAATCAGTGCGGTGAATTCGACGTGGTCCTGCGCTCTCTTGCCTACTTCGTCGGTATTGCCGAGTCCTTTCTTGCTTTCTTTCTCCGGCGAGGTCCCATCCCGTTTGTAATTGACCGATCAACGGTGGTTTGCCATGGCCGGCAGGTTTCAGGCAAGCCGATAAACAAAAGGAATGGATCTCCAACCTGAGAGTTTTACCGCTTTCTGCCCTTCGCCCGCTCAACCTAACGATGCGCGGCCATCATCGTAGGCTCCTCACCACACCTATAACGAGTTCGCAGATTACCGCGAGAAACTCTTTGTTCCGGGAGAAACGGCATAATCCTTCACTTTGCGCGAGTGCTTCGTGCGCAGCTCGCACAGCGATAGGCTTGAATTGATCTTCGTCATGGCCTCAACCCATTTGTGACCTCGCTCTTGCGAGTGCCGCTTCGCTCCTGCAAAAGAACCAAGCCTGTTCACCATTGTCGGCCGGCCCCGAGCAGCCGGCCTTGAGCAACTCACCAGATCCCTCGGATCGACAAAGGTTGTCACTTTCTGCGGAGCTTACCCCAGATGAAGTGCTACGCGCTCTGGAGCGGCTCGATGTGCTGGTCTTTCCTTCGGTTCACGAGTTTGGAGGCGGTGTGTCTTTGGAGGCCCTGGCGATGGGCGCAGCACAGTGGTCGGGACTTCGGTGGACCCGAGATATTGTTAACCCCGAGGTCGGCTTCAAAGTGCTCTCACTAACGAAGACGACGTGGTGTCGCAGATCGAAAAGGTTCGGCGTTGGCGCATGATCCGGTCTTCGAGGTTGCAAACAACAAGGAATGCGCTATGCCCGAGAGCTGGGACGGTAAGCGAATCATGACACAAGTCTTAACTGGGTAAGGCGGTACAGCCGATCTGTTATTCCAAAAGACTGCACCAATCAACTGATTCATGGGTGCCGCGAATATGGTGCAAGGTCGCGCGCTGAGTAAAATGAATTTTAGGACAGGTGGCCGGTGGTCTAAGGCACCCCGCAAAGATGCACAAGTCGTATCGGAGGTTCGAATCCTGCTCCGTCCGCCACTCCCGCATGACCACCTGACTCCTGACTACTGACCTCTGAGCAGTAAGCCCACGTTGGAATTTAGCTGGCTTTAGAGCAACCCCACGAAACACGCGAGAGAAAAGATGGGGCAACTTAATGCATAAGATCTACGGCGGCAGCGCGCTGTTACCACTGTGACGCAATCATAGACCACTGTTAACGTTCCATGCGCGGTTTCCCGAAGAGCTGTCCAACGCTGTCCGTCGGCATCCATCGGCAGAGCGGTGGCGACGGGCTACTAGCCGAAGACGAGTTCCATGTGGCGCATGATGAGTCCTGACTTCACCCCGGGTTATTTTTACCATTCCCAAGCGCCGGCACGACATATGTTCTGCTCTGCGACATCGCAATCGACCGGGGCGCTGACTTGCCACCGTCGGCGACACCACCGAACTCGGGAGCCATCGCGAGTTGATCCGTTTTCTGGAGACGGTCCACCACGGTGGTCTCACCATTGTCTATCACCACCACGGACATGGGATGGACGAGCCTTCGAGCTCCCGCCGCGGCGCGGGAGCGCGCGCCGTCAGGGCGGGGGCACGCTTATGCCTTCAGTGTCTGCGCGACCCCAAGGTCACTTCATTTCGCACGCCAATTTCATGAGGCTCGATCTGAACAAGGCAATTGCGATGAGCTAACCAGCAACTTCTTTACAAGTATATTCTACAACCATCCCGGAATCACAAAGAAATTCGCTACGACAAGGAGTTCTCCGCTGCGGCTCGCCGCGATGACGACATCTTCTCAGTGAGGACCGCCAGCTTCGCTCTGAACCAGCAGGCCGGGACGACGGCTTGCTGGACTATCGACAAGCATCGCCGCCTCCGCCACCGAGTGTTTCCTCAAACGAAACGGGCTACGAGTGCGACTCCAACGACGAGCAGCGACGCCTTCATCAAGGAGCCAACCTCGACCAGTGGCGACGCCGAGGTTGCCGGAGTAACGGGCGGTCGCCGGCATGATGCCTGTCCATGCCGCCGCGGCCTAGCTCCTGGCCAACGAGCCATCTTTCGCAGCGCGCTCGTCCCATGGCCCCTGTCCTTCTGGAGCGGGGCGGTCACGGTCACCACCATGGATGTGGCAAGTGAGCGCCGATGTCAAGCTCCCTGTTTTAGCCTCCTAAGAGGGGGCCGTTTGGGAGGACTAGTCTCTCTTATAACACGTTCCAAACTCCTCAGCTTCGCGCCAATAGGACTCAAAATTCTTGGGAAAATCACAATTTACTGGGCCACTGGGCGTAGGAAATTGCAGTATGAGGGAGATCAAATTACTCAAAAGCGGGCTCAAGGGTCTAGGTGCTAGAGAAACACATTACAAAGCAACCGATGGCGCCGTTGCACATACTAGAGGCTGATGCGGCAAAACTGGCCTTTAGATCTTAAAGACATTCAGTTCACCCTTACAGGTAATGATATTGATAGAGATATGTTGCTTGTTAGAAAAGCCAAACACAATGATCTCGATGAAATATAGTTGGAGATCTACGGTTTCTGATCTCCAGAAACATATATGATGTAATATATAACTCGTATGTCCTCGACATATAGACGGCGGAGGTTACTGGAAACTTTTTCCAATTGGCTGAAACCAGGGGACTTTAATACTAAGAACCCTGATCGCAATTCTGTGCGAGGTTTGTTGCTCGAAACACGCCGTTTTGGTTTCATATGTTTTATGTTAAATATATATTGGGCTCCAAGAATGCGGGGACAACCGGCGAGGGCCCATTTCGTGCCTTCTATGATCCCATCGTTTCCAGAGCGGTATCCACGAGTTTGCTAGAAAGAGCCGCTTTTACTCATTAAAGAGGAATTTGGACATGGATCCCACCTAAGAGTAAGTCAATTCGCGACATTGTAATATATCTGTTGGTCCGAACTGTTAGCCTTTGTCTCTTGGAAAACTTGCATGGATCACACCGACATCACTTACGTCCTCGAGAAAGAATATAGAGCCAATTCAGCACACAGCTCGGCGAAACGCGAAGAGTTGTTTTGAACCCAAGCAAGAGGAATCAGCTGCCTGCTGTAAAGCCGTTCGCAGCCCGATTTCATTTAGTGGCTCCTGTTAGTCCTTGCCGCAGCCCGCAATACCAGCGGATTGGTATAGGGTGTTACATTAACGTGGGATATTATGCCCGGTCGTTGGAATAGTCAGCCAGAGACCATCAGAAGAGTCCTATGCCTTGTTATTAGTCTAGGTTAAGTGCCTGATGCATGAGCCGTTTTACGCGGCTGGCACATGTCAACGAGGAACTCGGCCTCTGGAGTGGATGGACCTGCCACAAGGACGTTTGCGGATTGCCTTCCCATCTGGAATGAGAAGAAAGATATCTGCCTTTTTCTGGCGAGGATTTCGCCGACCAAGCTGACATCAACGCCCTGAAAATGCGCGGGCACGAATTTGGCCCAGATGACGCCAGTTATCTCGTCCACTTATGAAGAGACTAGGGTGCCAGTTCCTGAGAAGCTCAACGGCTGAATTCAGCGGGGTGTTAGTAGACCTTCGCGAGCAAATTCGTTCTGTTTAACGACCGCATGGAGTAAATCGAATCTATTATCACGAAGACGCGGCGATTTTTATTTTGCTTCAAAGCGAAGGCTCTGCTAAAAATCTGCCGCACTCGGCAGTTGATCTACGTAGTTTGGGCGAGCTTCTAGTTGTGACGCCGTTCTAGAAAACAGGAGTCTTTTCTCCGGGATCTCGCTAGCTTCCACCAGGTTCAGCGTGGGTGTTTTCACGTGGCGAACCGGTAAAGAAGAAGACTTATTTTAAACAGGAAACTTGGAAGGTCAGCCGGAGCTCAGTGAATCTGAGTTCTATGAGCAGTTGAAAGCAACTTGGCACGGATTCTTCCCAGGTATTTCGGGAAACAGTCCATGGGTTGTCTTTAACCGGCGGGGTGGATAGTCGGATGATCCTGGCCTGGGCGCCTTGTCCTCTCCGTGCAAACTTCCAGTTATACATGGGGCGGCACATATCGTGATTTGCGCGGACGTCAAGATTGCGCGGAGAGCGGCGAAACTTTGTCAGCAACTCACAACACGATTCCGGTAGGCACCGCCGAGTTTTGTCGCAGTTTCACGACTGCCGAGAAAGCCGTTTACATTAGCGACGTAATGGATGTAACCGGTCGATGATCATGCGTCCAGAGATTTGCCCGCCAGATTGCCCCAGTCCGAGTAAGTGGCGTCTGTGGCGGCGAAATCTTGAGGCGTCTTGTCATGTTTAAGCCGGATCCTCCAGGAAGGCGTTTTCCATCCGGACTGGAAAGCTCCTTTTGGGATGCCGCTGAGACCTATGCTAATGAGCTTCAATGCCATAGGCTTTCCTTCACTTCCTTCAAAGCCCTGTGGTTTATGGCGAGCAAATTCAGCGTAGAACGATCGCAACTCACATATCGAACGCCTTATTTTGATAACGTGATCTGGTTGCTCTGGCGCACAACGCCCCAAACGCTTGAACAATGGGCGCTTCGCCTCATTGCTGATGGCAATCCAGCGTTGGGAAAGATTGGAACGGATCGGGTCAGCGTTTCGATCAATTCCTGGTGTTAATCGGCGCTGCAATTGGTACCAGGAGTTCACCTTTAAAGGCAGAATACGCCTACGATTATCGCATGCCTCAGTGGCTGGCCAGTCTGACCACGCATTTGACCCACTTCACCTCGAAAGATTGTTTCTCGGCAGGCACAAGTTCCATCACTTCCGTGTTCTGCACGGACGAACTCTCGGGATGGTTAAGGAGATGCTCCTCGACCCGACGCGCGCAGTAGACCGCACTCTTCAGCGAATTCTTTGGAAAAGATCCTCAAAGCTCATAGCAGTGGGCAGCGAAACTATGCCTTTGATACACAAGATTTTGACGCTGGAATTTATCCAAAAACCTGATTGAGCTGAATTAGAATACGCCACCGAGCAACGGGTCGTGCGTTAGCCATGGCCCTGTGGGCCAGTCTTTAATGTGAAAAGTTAATTTGAAGAGTGGACGGCCACAGGCCGGTGGCTACAACAATTATGAAATCGCCCTTGTAATGAACGTCTTGATCGTTAAACTTGGCGCTACTGGGACGTTGTCCGCACGACGCCGCTATTGCGCCGATTGAGCGGTTCGATCACGGGATCACCGCGGCGAAGAATGGCGTGTTTGTGGACGGCCTGGCAGATAATCTGCGTTATTTCCAGGGAAGCGCGCACGAGCGTTAGATATTCCTATGACTGGCCATAAACCTGGAAGACACTCTAGAGTTCTTTTTCTAAAGAGTGTCGGGCCGGCTGAGATCTTGGTGCTTATGCCGACTCGTCCAATTGCTTGCGTTACACCGACAACGCGAAGTGCTGGTTTGATCTCAGTCTAATCAGTTCCCATGGCCGGCAGGAAGCTGATCGGCTTAAGCTCCTCAATCGGCAGACATATCAGGAGCTGATTTTTAGGGGACTTGGGTTCGATTTTGCCGGTGAGACGTATTTGTTGCCGCGACCGATCGAGACCCGGCTCTCAGGCGATGTCGCCATAGCAGCCGATGCCGGGCCGATCTGGCCGATGAAGAAGTGGGCTCACTACAAAGAACTGAAACAGCAGCTTGAAGGTCAGGGCTTGATCGTCAATGTCCTGCCGAAAAGGCCATCGCTACTCGAGCACTTGTCTGATGTTCGCAACCACCAGTGCCTGGTCGGCGGTGATAGTCTGCCGATGCATCTGGCGTTGGGGACGGGTAGGCGATGCGTAACTCTCTTTACCTGCACGAGCCCGTGGGAAATTTACGACTATGGGCTTCTGAAAAAGATCGTTTCGCCTCTCCTGGAGGAATTCTTCTACAAGCGAGGATACGATCAGCGTGCAACAACGGCTATAAGTGTGGAAGAAGTATTCGATGCCGTGATGACTCAGCTGGAAGCCACCGCGCCATCAGCTGCTCGTCAAGAGGCCACAGTATGAACGCTTTTTCAGAGGTCAGAGATCAGAGGTCGGAGGTCGGAGGTCAGAGGGCAGAGGTCGGAGTTCGGAGGACCGACGACCGAGGACTGAAGACCGAAGAGGGCGGCCCTCCGTCGTCCGTCATCGGTCGTCCGATTGCCCATGTCGCCGTGCTCACCGGGGGCGACGATAGACCTTATGTGCTGGGTCTGGTGGAGGCGTTCACTTCGGCAGGTGTGATCTTTGATGTTATTGGAAGCGACGACTTAAGTTTGCCTGAGCTGCTAAATAATCGTCTGATTAATTTCCTGAACCTGCGGGGCGATCAGTGTCCAAAAGCAAGCTTACCGCAAAAAGCGGCGAGAGTCTCAAGGTACTATTGGCGCCTGATTCGTTATGCTGCCAGCGCCCGACCGAAAATCTTTCATATCCTCTGGAACAATAAATTTGAATTCTTCGATCGAACGCTGCTAATTCTCTACTACAAGCTGCTCCGGAAAAAGATTGTATTCACCGCTCACAACGTAAATGCTCGCAAACGCGATGGCAGCGATTCTTTGTTTAACCGTTTCTCGCTGAAAATCCAGTACCGGCTGGTGGACCGCATTTTCGTTCACACTAAGAAAATGAAAACTGAGTTGATCGCCGATTTCGGTATCAGCGAGAAAAAAGTAACGATGATTCCTTTTGGAATTAACAATACAGTTCCAAATACGAATCTGAGCGCGGCCGAGGCAAAGCGGCTCCTGGGAATCTCGAGCGATGATAAAACACTGCTTTGTTATGGGCAAATTGCGCCTTACAAGGGACTGGAATACCTCGTCGCGGCTTTTGCTGAACTTCTGAAGCGGGACAGAAGCTATCGTTTAATTATCGCGGGCAAGCCGAAGTGGAATCAGGACTATTGGAATCAAATCGCACAACTAATAACCAATAGAGGCGTTCAGCGTCGAGTAATTGAGAGAATCGAGCATGTTCCAGACGAGGAGACAGAATTATATTTCAAAGCTGCTGACGTCCTTGTTCTCTCATACAC
>JAALOD010000051.1 GCA_013372845.1 Candidatus Udaeobacter sp. | reverse complement strand
GTCACAGAGGGAACGCTCACGGTGTACCACGACGACTGCACGTTCGAAACCTACAGTGCAGGCGAGAGCTTCACCGACTTAGGTTGCGGGGACGTCCACAACGTGCGTAACGAGACGGGCGCGGAGGCGAAAGATGTCGCGGTGCAGATTGTTCCGCACGGTGCGCCGCGGCGAATCGAAGCGGACGACCCAGGGTGCCCGAACGTGCCTCCTTGCCCCGCATTGTGAGAAACAAACGCTCTCAAAGGACTCGCCGGCCCGCTAGCCGTTGCATGCGGCAGCGGGCTGGTGGACTCGTGTGTTTATCTAACCGCTAAATGGAACGAAAACTGTCCGCGTTCAAAGTTGAATGTTGAGCGCCGGGCGTTTGCGTCATAGGGTGGTAATCGCCCATGCGGTTCCGTACTTACAAAGACACTGATCTCACAGTGAGCGAAGTCGGTTTCGGTCTATGGACGATTTCCACCGGCTGGTGGGGAAATTTCACTGAGGGCGAAGCGATCGCGCTCATGCATAAGGCGTTCGATCTCGGCATCACGTTGTTCGATGCGGCTGATACGTACGGGAATGGGTTAAGCGAAGAATTGATCGCGAAGGCGTTCCCGAACCAGCGGGATGAAATCGTGATCTCGACCAAGGTCGGCTACGATTTTGTTCATCACGGCGAAGCTCGCGGACGCGGTCAGCGCGAAATTCCGCAGGATTTTTCTCCGGATGCGGTTACTCGCGCGACAGACGCAGCGCTGAACCGATTGAAGACAGATCGGATTGATCTTCTTCAACTCCACAACATTCGGATGGAGCAGGTTTATGACGATGCCCTCTGGACTACCCTCGAGAGATTAAAGACCGAAGGAAAAGTTCGGTATTACGGGATCGCATTAGGGCCGGCGATTGGCTGGCTTTATGAGGGATTGAATTGCATTCGCGAACGCGATGTCACAAGCGTGCAGCACATCTACAACATGCTGGAGCAACATCCGGGGCGCGCCTTTCACGATGCCGCGACTGACTCAGGCAAAGACACAATGTTTCTGATTCGAGTGACGCATTCGTCTGGAATGCTGGAAGGCAAATACACTCCCGAAACAACTTTTCCGGCGACAGATCATCGCAGCCATCGTCCGCGCAGTTGGCTGCTGAACGGAATCAAAAAGGTTGAGCAATTGCGCTTCCTCGAAAATCCCGAGCGCACGCTGGGGCAGGCAGCATTGCGATGGCTGCTTGCCGACGACCGCGTGGCTTCAACCCTGCCGAACATTTACAACGAAGAACAGCTGGTTGAGTTCGCCAAGGTGCCAGATTGTCCTTCGCTTACCGCCGACGACCTGGCGAAAATTGATGAGCTCTATTCCGCTAACTTTGGCGTCGAAGAAGCGCCGCCGAAGTTTAAGGGAACAATGGAGCTACCAAAGGAAACCGCGGCCGCCTAACGAATCGTCCACGCCTGCGAAACGGGGTCATCCCGAACGAAGTGAGGGACCTTACAATCGGAGCCATGAACACCCGCAGGCCACGGAGTGTGACCACTCACCTTGCGAGAGATCCTTCGTGTCGCTCAGGATGACAATGCCCACGATGGAGCTGCCCAAGGAAACGGCAGTTGCGTGACTGTAGCCGCTTCGCTCTGCGAAGCGCGACGCCGATTTTAAGGAGACCCATGCATTGCGCCGCCCACAGGGAGGCGGCTACAGTTAATCTGATTCGTCTTCTTCCTCCACTGGCTCGGCGCGTCGAATTTCTGGTTGTTCGCGACCGCGACGCTGCCGGCCGGGCGGCCGGTTGACAACCTTTTCACCCTTGTAAATCTCTTTGAAAATATCGGCAATCATTGGGGCAGCCGCGGAGCCGCCATGGACTTTGCTGCCGACGTCGCCCTCGTAAATAGTTGCGAAGGCGTACCGCGGTTGGTCGGCTGGTAGGAACCCGGCAAACCATGCCGCCGTGCGCTCTTTATTTTTAGGGCCCCATTGCGCAGTGCCGGTTTTACCGGCGACCTCAGCATTATCGAGGCTGGCCTGGTGCGCGGTGCCGCCTGCGCCATTCACAACGTCAACCATTCCCGTGTGCAATTCGTCCAGCGTCTCGGATGACAGGTTTAGCGTTCTCTTCGCTCGCACCTGATAGGCGGTAACTATTTGGTTATCGAATGTCTGCACCTGTTGGACCAGCCGCGTTTGATACAATGTCCCGCCGTTTGCCACGACGCCCATGGCCTGGGCCATTTGCAGAGGAGTAACCTGCGTGTCTCCCTGGCCAATCGACATGTTAGCAATGTCGCCGTTGAGCAACCTGCGACCGTGCGTTGCCTTCATGTATTCATCATTGGGAACACGACCTTCCGCTTCGCCGCGCAAAGGGATGCCGCACTTCGCGCCAAAGCCCAGTGCTAAAGCCCAATCGATGATGGGTTGTGCGCCGGTTTTGATCCCAACCTGATAAAACCATGTGTCGCACGATTCGGTAAGCGCCTGCACAAAATTCAATGCGCCGCGATTACCTTTTTTCCAATTGTGGAAGGTGACGTTGCCAATTTGAATTGCCGGAACGCATTCATATTGATCATCCGGTTGGACGGCATGGCTCTCGAGCGCGGCAATTCCAACGGCAATTTTGAAGGTCGATCCCGGTGGATAAGACGAACGATACGCTCGCGGCAAAAGCGGAATGTCTGGATCGTTCTGCAAAATTTTGAGCTGTTCAGTCGAAATTGACGGAACAAACAGATTTGGATCGTACGTAGGCCAGGAAGCCAACGCCAGAATGTCGCCGTTGTTTGGATCGATAATCACGATGGCGCCGCGTTTCGCTTTTGCTTCCAGCGCTTTTTCGGCGAGTTGTTGAAGACGCAGGTCAAGCGTGGTGACTACGTTGTAACCGGGCTCAGGCGGAGTGATCAGTTTCTCGGAAGTCTTCCGACCATCTTTATCAAAGGTGAGTTTGTATTCGCCATGCTTGCCTGTGAGCATGTCGTTGAACGTTTGCTCGAGTCCCTCGCGTCCCTCGGTTTCAGGCCAGAGCGTTTCGTGATTGTCAACGATGCCGTCGGGATTTCGCCCGGTCTTGCCGGTGTAACCGATAATTTGACCGGCCACTTTTCCGTTCGGATAAACCCGCACGTAGATCGGGCGCACAATCACCCCGGGCGGCGGATCATTTTTGATCTGTTCGTACTCCAACTGGCTGAGATTCTGCGCGATCTCCATAGGCATGATTCCTCGGTTATGGTAGTGGCGAAGAATCGCTTCGTCGGAAATCTTGATTTTGCGACCAATTAGCCTGGCCGTCCTGTCGATCTTTTCCCTGGCGAAGCTGAGCGTCTGCGCATCGGAAAAATCAAGCGGCGTTGGGAAATTGATGGCGAGATTGTAGCTAAGCCGATTTTGCGCGAGCGGTTCGCCGTTGCGGTCTGTAATCTGGCCGCGCGGCGCTGGAACATCGAGGATGTAAGTGCGCGCGAGTTTTTGCGTCTCGAATGTGGGTACAATTGTTTCTTCGTCAGCTTGTGGAAGTGTGCTTGTGCTGGGCACAGCAGATGGCGCCAGCGCCTGGGCGAATGATGCGGTCGGCGTTGCCTGGATCGAGAAGGCGACCCACAAACCGCCCAAAGTTCCCCAAAGTGATTTCATTCGAAAAAGCGAATCTGCAAAATCTATCGATAAATCAATGCTTTTGCAGGAATTGATGCACTTCTTCGGCCAGCTTTCGACCTATTCCTTCCGTGGAGGCGATTTCGTCGACCGTGGCCTTACGCAGGCGATTCACCGAGCCGAACTTTCGCAGCAGCAAATTCTTGCGGTTCTGACTCACGCCGGGGCAATCGTCAAGAATGCTTTCGCCGACCCGTTTTTTCATGAGCAATTGGTGATATGCGTTGGCGAAGCGATGCGCCTCGTCGCGAATGCGTTGGAGCAATCGCAAGGCGCCGGAGTCCATCGGAAGCTGCAGCGGCAGGGCCCGGCCCGGCCGGTAAATCTCTTCCCGTTCCTTGGCCAGGCCGATAATCGGAAGATCGTGCAAGCCTAATCGCTGCAATTCGCGGCACGCGGCGGAGAGTTGGCCCTTTCCGCCGTCGACGATAATCAGATCTGGAAGACGAACTGCCACAAAACTTTCGTCATTCCGAGCCCCGAAAGTTTTCGGGGTCGAGGAATCCCGGGAAGTTACCAATGCGTTTTGCAGTGGGGTCCCTCGACTTCGCTCGGGATGACCCGAAATTCGCGCCAACGCATCCGCGGCATTCTCCTGCGAAAACTCCGCTACCTCGGAGTTTGCATCGCGCGCCTCCAGCAGAACACGCGAATACCTGCGCCGAACGACCTCGGCCATGCTGGCGAAATCGTCCTGGCCGTCGACCGTTCGCACCCGATAACGGCGGTAATTGTCTTTGTCCGGCACGCCGTCCCGAAAACAAACCATCGAAGCAACAACGTGCGTCGTGGAAATATTCGAGATATCGAAACATTCCATCACGCGCGGCACCTGTGGCAGCTGTAGCGCATCAGCCAGGGCGCGCACGTCCGCCATTGGATCGATTGTGCTCGGCAGACTGCCGCGGGTAAATCGACGCATTGGCCTTGTCGTGCTGCGCAAATCGTCAATCATATTGCGTAGTTCGGCTGCTTTCTCGAAGTCCATTTTCTTCGCCGCTTTGCGCATTTCCTCTTCCAACGTCGCGAGCATTTCCCTCGATTTTCCTTCTAAAAATTCACAGGCTTGCAGTACACGCTCGCGGTATTGGTCTGCGCTAATTTCGCTCAAGCGCACCGGCACCTGATAGGTCGCTGATTTCAATTCGCGCTCTGTAGGCGAGCCTCGTCCAAATGTGAGCACCCCGAACTTTTTCCGCATGAAATTCAATGTCTGCCGCAGCGCCCCGGCATGCGCGTACGGACCGAAGTAGCGGCTACCATCGTCCTTTTTGAACCGGGCGAGCCGAAAACGCGGCCACTCCTCCGAAAGATCGACCCTGACCAGAAGGAACCGTTTATCGTCGCGAAAGGAAACGTTATAACGCGGCCGGTATTCCTTGATTAGTTTGCCTTCGAGCAAAACGGATTCCGCTTCGCTGCGAACTGTATGCGTCTCAAAATCCCATGTCGCGTCGAGCATGGCGCGCGTTTTCAAATCGGCTTGCGCCAGCTTGGATGGCAGGAAATATGAACCCACTCGTTTGCGCAGATCCCGCGCTTTTCCTACGTAAATCACGCGATTAAACCGGTCGCGCATCAAGTACACGCCAGGTTTATGTGGGACCTCGTGCACCTTCTTCTGCAAATCCGGCTTCTCTTTGGTCGATACAGCCATCCGGCCCTGAATCTACGCGAGAAGCGGAGATCTGGAAATCCGTATCGCCATCCCCTGCGTCGCAAGCAGCAGCAAAGGGCCTACAGCAAAGCGCCCGCGAAATTTCTCGCGGGCGCCTTTGATTTAGTCGCAACGACTTTTCCGTTAAGGTCTTGTCGTTGTCGTAGTAGTTGTTTCCTCGTGCTTGTAAACCCTGGGTGGTTGGCTCAACACGACCTTGCGCACGAGTACCCTGTCGCCGACTTTCGTGTAATAGATGGTTGCCGGCATATCTGGTCGAATGGCCGACAAACTGACGGTGCGCCCCTCAGGATCTACCACGGTGGTGTCCCGAGTATAATAATAACGTGCTGGCGCCACCTCCGGCGTTGTCCGGAACATGAAGTAATCCGAATCCGGCGTGTACGTAACAATTGTGCCAGCACTGGTGGTTGTTGTCTGCTGAGTTGTCGTCGTGCCGGTTACCGGGTCACTCGTGGTCGTAGTAGTCGTGGTCTGTGCCAGCGCTATCCCTAACCCCGCCGCGCAAGCAAATCCTGCTGCCAATATTTTTGCTAATCTCGTTTGTTTCATATTTGTCCCTCTGCTTTGATTGAATGGATGTCCTCCATTCTGTATCTCTCCGGCCCCTTGGTGCCGAAGCTTCTTCACTTACGCCCTGGTATCGTAAATTCCGCCTCGTGTGGTCGCATCCGTGGCGATAACCCCTTTTGTTGCAACAAGGTAGGATGACGTAGCATTTTATGCAGGCTTTACCTGGTTTTCGCGATTTTCTTCCCGACGACTGCGCGGTGCGCAATTACATCTTTGCGTGCTGGCGTGAAGTCGCGCGGCGCTACGGCTTTGTTGAATGGGACGGCCCCGTTCTCGAACCGACCGAGCTGTACAAGAAAAAAAGCGGCGCAGAAATCGTCGATCAACTTTTCAACTTCACTGATAAAGGCGAGCGCGAAGTCGCCATGCGCCCCGAGCTGACGCCCACCCTTGCTCGCGTGGTTGCCGCGCACGAGCGCGAGTTCAAGAAGCCGCTCAAATGGTTCTCCATTGGCCAATTTTTCCGTTACGAAAAACAACAGCGCGGAAGATTGCGCGAACATTTTCAACTCAATTGCGACATTATCGGGGAAACGAATCTTGCCGCTGACATCGAACTGGTTGCGCTCTGCATCGACATCTTGCGTACCTTCGGGTTCACCGAAAAAGATTTTGTCGTACGGATCAGCGATCGCGACTTCTGGATCGATTTTCTCCGCGAAAATGACGTGTCGCCAGATCGGTGGGATGAATTGTTGCAGGCAATCGATAAATCCGGGCGCGAAACGCGCGAGAAAACAACGGAAAAACTTGGCACACTCGCCGATCCAATCTTTTCGATCCTAAAGGGCGGCGGGAAAAGCCAGAAGCTCGACCAGCTTGTTGATGGCCTTCGTGACCGGGGACTTGCCGATTACGTGGCGATCGATGTCGGCATTGTACGTGGACTTGCTTATTACACCGGCATTGTATTTGAGGTGTTCGACCGCGCTGGGAGATTTCGTGCCATAGCGGGTGGCGGCCGTTACGACAATTTAATCGCGCAACTGAGCGACGGCGCAGTTTCACTGCCGGCACTCGGTTTCGCGATGGGAGACGTTGTGCTCCGTGAGCTCATTAATGAAACAGCTCATGCGCGTGAGAAACTGGAGACTGCAATCGCGCAGAGCCGGAAGATCGACGTCTATGTTGTAATCGCAAAGGAACAGCGCCGCCCAGACGCTCTTGCGAAAATTCAACAATTACGCGATGGCGGCTATCGCGTGGATTATCCGCTAACGAGCGAAAAGATCGGCAAACAATTCCAAACTGCCGAGCAACTCGGCGCGCGGGTTGCAGTGTTGTTCGGAGATGAATGGCCGCAGGTAAAAGTAAAGAACCTGGCTACACGCGAAGAATCTTTAGTTCACCACGCGGAGTTACTTGCGCACTTGCAAGCGTAATCCAGCTTGTCATCCTGAGCGCAGTGAAACGGAGTCGAAGGATCCCGGCCGCATTGTCCAAGGTTTCGTAACGGGATTCCTCTACTTCGCTCGGAATGACCAAAAAAAAATGTATCGCACACACCATTGCAATTCACTTCGCAAGACAGACGTCGGCAGGCAAGTCGCGCTGGCCGGCTGGATAAATGTCACACGCGATCATGGTGGGGTAATTTTCATTGATCTCCGGGATCGAGAAGGCCTGACGCAAATCGTGTTTCGGCCGGAGGAAAATGCGGAGCTTGCGAAGCAGGCGCATACGTTGCGCAGCGAAGACGTGATTCAAGTTTCAGGTCGGGTCGCCGCGCGGTTGCCGGGCACGGAAAATCCAAATCTCGCCACGGGCGATATCGAAATTATCCCGAGCGAAATGAAAATTCTGAATCGGTCCGACGATTTGCCGTTCCCGATCGACACCGAACCGCACAACGAAGATTTGCGGATGACCCATCGATACTATGACTTGCGCCGCCCCCGGTTGACGCGCAATCTGCGGCTGCGACACATCGCCGCGAAAGCAACGCGCGATTATCTCGACAGCCAGGGTTACGTCGAGGTTGAGACTCCGGTTCTTTCCAAGAGCACGCCGGAAGGCGCGCGCGATTTTTTGGTGCCAAGTCGAATCACGCCCGGGAAATTTTATGCGCTGCCACAGGCGCCTCAGCAATACAAACAACTGCTGATGGTCGCAGGCGTGGAAAAATATTTTCAGATCGCGAAATGTTTTCGCGACGAGGATTTGCGTGCGGACCGACAACCTGAGTTTACTCAAATTGACATCGAGGCATCTTTCGTCACACCAGAGGACATTTTCGCGGTCACTGAAGGAATGCTCGCAGCAATTTTCCGCGCCGCGCGCGGCATCGAGATCAAGATCCCGTTTGACCGACTCACGTACCGTGAAGCCGTTGATCGCTATGGGAGCGATAAGCCAAATCGCCGTTTTGGGATGGAGCTTGTCGGTCTCGAAGAAACCTTTCGACAGAGCAGTTTCAAAGTTTTTCGCAACGCGCTGGATGCGGGCGGCGTTGTGAAAGCGATCAATGCCAAAGGGTTCGCTACGATCACTATCGGTCAGGCCGACGAACTAACTGAAATTGCGAAATTATACGGCGCGAAAGGGCTCGCCTTTATCAAGATCGAGAATGGAGAATGGAAATCACCCATTGTGAAGTTTTTCTCGGAGAGTGAAAAGGCGGCGCTACGATCGAAGCTAAACATCGAGGAAGGCGACTGCGTTTTCTTTGGAGCGGACAAATGGGAAATCGCTTGCGAAGTGCTTGGGAGATTGCGGTTGCGCATTGCAGAGATGCAAAAGCTCACGCCTGTTGCCGATGTCTGGGATTTCCTGTGGGTCACCGATTTTCCCCTGTTTGAATGGAGCGCGGAAGAAAACAAATGGAACGCCATGCATCATCCCTTTACGCGGCCGAAAGCGGAGGACATGTCGCTGTTTGACGAAAAGAGGTTTCCCGATGTTCGTGCCGAAGCGTACGACGTCGTTTTGAACGGTGTCGAGATCGGTGGCGGCAGTATCCGAATTTACGAGCCGGAGTTGCAGGACAAAATGTTCGAGGCTCTCGGCATCAGCCCGGAAAATCGGCAAGCGCAGTTTGGTCACTTGCTTCGCGCACTGCATCTTGGAGCCCCACCCCACGGGGGAATCGCGTTCGGCTTTGATCGCCTCGTCATGCTCATTGCCGGCGAACAAGGCATTCGCGACGTGATAGCCTTCCCAAAGAACAATCGTGGCATGGATATGATGTCGAATTCACCGGCCGAAGTCGATCCCCGCCAATTGAGAGACTTGGGGATCAAACTGACAAAAGAGAAAAAATTGTAGTGGCGGCTGTGTCAGCCGCATTGCGCCGCGAACCGCGGGATCAATAACCCAAGGCCTTCTTTCGCTCCTGCGCGCCGGGCAACGGGTCCTTTTTCACTGTGATTGCCTCTGCTCCAGAATCCTTCAACTGGTGAGCCTGGGTCGCGTTGAATTCGATATCTTTTGTGAACTCGGGCGGAAGGTCCGCCTCCTCATAGATGGCGTGCACGGGGCATACATCCACACACGCCATGCAATCAATGCAATCCTCCGGGTGAATGACCACCTGCTTGTCCATCTCGTAGAAGCACGCGACGGGGCATACTTCTACACAGTCGGTGAACTTGCATTCGTTACATTTATCGGTGACGACGTGAGGCATGGGATTTCAATAGTTGAATGTTGCGTATAAAGGATCGCCGTTACCCGTCAAGTAATTAGCAACCTACGGCCAGTCAATTCCTGCTTTACTCTTGGCCTGAAGCGACGTCCGGCGGGTGATGCTCGCGGCCGGTTCGGAAAAGAATCGCTACCGAGAAAGTAACGAGGTTGCGAAAGCGACACGCTAAGGCCCGATTGCTCAAGCGTCCGACGTCGACCTGACATGTGCTTCGGCAGTCGCGATCTGGCTCTCCGGCGTACGGAAGAGGATGCTGATCGCAACCGTCACGAGGCACCCGACACAGACAAACCAGGGCCAGGCGATCTTCGGCCACCAATCAGGCATGAACCAGCCGAACTTCCAGTCCGCGTGCTTGAACTCGCCCCGTAAAAGTGCACTGACATCGAACGCGGGCAGCGTGACTTTGCACAGGATCAGTACCGATGTGATGCCGAGGATCATCGCGATGACGTTCGCTCCATCGCGGCCGCGACTGCGCGTGAGCATCCCAAGAAGAAAGACGGCGAGCAATGCTCCGTAGGTGTAACCGAGAATTCCGATCGCAATCGGTATAATCGTCAGTGTCGCGTCCTGCAAAACCGCGTTGGCGGCCATCGTGGCCACGAGGATCATGAGAATACCAAACACGGATGTGGCGATCCGCGCAGCACGGATAGCTTGCTGGTCAGTTGCGTTGCGGTTGATGTAGGGAAGGTAAAAATCCTTTGTGAAACTCGTGGCGAGCGCGTTCAGCGCCGCCGAGGTCGAGCCCATCATGGTTGCAAAAACGCCTGCGATGATGAGTCCGCGGAACACCACCGGCATCTCATGCACGATATAGTAGCCGAAGATTTCGTTATCTGCGGCTGGCAAATCTGGGCTCGGCACCACCGAATAAAAGACGGAAAGCAAAATGCCGACGGTGAGGAATGCCCCGGCGATCGGCAAATCCATTACGCCGCTGAGGATCAGCGAGAGTTGCGACTTGCGATAATCGGGCGCAGTCAACATTCGTTGCACCATGTCCTGGTCGGTGCCGTGTGTCGCCATCGTCAACATGGTCGAGCCAATGAATGCGGCAAAGAGCGTGTAGGGTTCCTCCAGCATCGCCTTGAGCGCCGGACCGAACGGTAGATCGGCGTTCCACCCGGTCTGAAACACCTTCACATTCCCGAGTCCGCCCAGGTTTTGCTTCACGGTCTCGAGCCCGCCTGGGATATTGTGAAGCAACAGAAAAATGGCAAAAATTATTGAACTGAACATTAGCACCGCCTGGATGAGATCAGTCCAGACTACGGCCTTGATGCCGCCGACCGCCGTGTAAATCGTCGTGATGACGGTCACGAAGATAATGCCCCAAATGTAGGTATTGAGATTGATCGGCAGCCTTGGAAACAGATAACGCCAGATCACCACCATGATAGCGCCGCCAAGATACAAACGAACGCCAATTCCCAGCACGCGCGTAAACAAAAAGATGCCGCTTGCCATGTTCTTGGTTTTTGTTCCGAAGCGCACGGTGAGGAACTCGTAGATGCTCTGCACCCGATAGTCGTAGTACGGCTTGATGAAGGTGAAAGCTATAAACACGCGCGCCAGGATCGTCCCAATGACGAGCTGGCCGTAAAAGTATCCCCTTGTTTTGAAACCCTCGGCTGGCGTTCCGAGAAAAGTGGCGGCGCTGGTTTCGGCTGCAACGATGGAAGCGAGAACTGCCCACCAGGGAATCGATCGCCCGCCAAGCGAGAAGTCCCGCAGATTTTTATTTCGCCGGCCCGCCCACAAACCCAGCGCGACTATGCCGAAGAAATAAAGGAGCAAGACTCCGGTATCGATTGCCAAACGGGCGCCCATGTCGGCGCTTACTTAGCCACAGACGCCGTGCTGAGCAAAGCCGAAGCATGAAAACAGATTTACACAGACAAAGTAACGAAGATTTCAAATTCGATCATCTGTGTTTAATCCGTGTTAATCTGTGGCAAGGATGAAGCTGGTCGAAATTTCAGCGCCCGATTTCGATCTCGCGATGACACTGGACTCCGGCCAGGTGTTTCATTGGGAAAAGGCTGGCAATGGATTCGTGGGAACGATCGGCGATTGTCCTGTTTATATCGAGCAGGGTGGAAATGCCTTGCGCGCAAAAGTGGCATCGGCTTCCAGCCGATCCCGTCTACACCCTGGGCAGGATGCCCATGCCACGATTACCAGTTATTTCGCGCTTGATCATCCGCTCACGGACATTTGCGCTTCGTTTCCCAACGATCCGATCATGAATGAAGCGCGCGATTTTTGTCGCGGCTTACGAATCATTCGGCAACCGAAATGGGAATGTCTGGCTACGTTCATCTGTTCGTCGATGAAACAGGTGGCGCACATTCGTCAGATTTCACTCGCACTCCGGCGACGCTTTGGTGAAAGACGACAGATTGGTAACCGTTTCGCTTACACCTTTCCACCGGCGCGGCGAATTGCCCGAGCTTCTGAGAATGACCTGCGCGAATGCGCACTAGGCTATCGCGCCAGGAACCTGCTCATGACGGCGCGACTCGTCAGCTCAGGCAAGGCGGACTTGAAAGCGTGGTCGGCTCTCCCCGATGCCGATCTCAGAGAGAAACTGTGTGCGTTGCCCGGTGTGGGAATGAAGGTTGCCAATTGTGTAATGCTCTTTGCCTACGAACGACGGCGCGCATTTCCAATCGACGTCTGGATCGAGAGGGTTTTGAAACAACAGTATTTTCCACGGAGGAAAAAAGTCACCGAACTCCGGCTGCGCGAATTTGCGGAAACGTATTTTGGCGAACACGGCGGTTACGCGCAGCAATACCTGTTTCATCACGCGCGAAGGGCTCGCGGAAGTCATCAGGTCGTGCCAGCCGGTACTCCACGCCTGGCCAAGTTGTCAGCGCCCGTAGGCTGAGATACTGTTCCTGCCTTAAAGGGAGACTTCCAAGGCCCAATCTTCTGACCACTGAGAAACCGCTCTGATGACGACGGCTGACATTATGTTCGCCCAGCCGGGCAACCCCGAAAGCCTTCGGGATCACGAATACGAGACGCGAACGGTTTTGTTGGCGCTACTCGCGGCGATTCTCCTCCACCTGCTTGTGGCGTTTTTCCTTGCTGCCTTTGGCGGCGTTTTCTCGCCGGCGACTCCCGTTGAGGACAAGCCGTCTGAACTAACGTTCATGGATCTGGCGCCAACAGCCCCGAAGAATTCCGCGTTCGTAGAGACAGACGAATCAAAAAAAGCACCCGAACCCAAAGAGAAAACATTTGAATCGAACGCCAATTCGATTGGAGCAAGCGAGCTAGCTGCCGCTGGGGAATTGCCGTTGCCGTCGCAGACCGGCAAGGATCAGCCATTTATGGATTTGGAGACACATCAGCATTCGCTCGACGCGAAAGGCGCGCAGCCACAACCGAGTGCCGCGCCGCAGGAAAGTCCGAACCCGTCGACGGCGCCCCAAACCCAACCGGCTCCCGTTACTGCGGCGGAGCAATTTGCGATGTTAACTCAAAGACCCGCGCAAACACGTGAGACCTCAGCTGCAACATCGCAACCGCAGTCGGCGTATCGGCGGTTGAAGCAGCGAACACACATCGCCGGAAACATCACCAATCGCGGTATTTCTTCCGTTAATGCCTTGGGGACGCCGCTTGGCCGCTACCAAAAAATTGTAGCAGATTCAATTGGATCGCGCTGGTATGCGTTTGTGGAGCAGAAACAGGACTTGGTCAATATCGGGACTCTGCGGCTCCGGTTTTATATTGATCGGAGCGGACGAGTGAAGGAACTTAAAGTTACCGAGAACAGCTCGAACGAGGCGTTCGCAAACGTTTGCGTGCAATCGGTGCTGGAAGCGCACCTTCCCCCGATTCCCGATGATGTTGCGAACACTTTGCCTCCCGAGGGCTTGGAAGTAGATGGACTCGGTTTCATTATCTTTCCGAACCGATGATCCTTGCTGCGATAACTATCGAAACTCCGGAAACCGTGAATACTGTCTTTGGATTCTTCGCGAAGGGCGGCCTTTTCATGTGGCCGCTGCTGGCGTGCTCGATTGTCTCGGTGACAATAATGATTTTGCGCGGCCTGGCTTTGCGACGGAACAAGGTTATGCCGCCTTTGATCGAGAACGAAATAGAGCGTTTGACCCCAGGTGAAAGCCCTGAGCGGCTGTCGCGCATCGTGCATCATGATGGTTCGTCGCTGGCGCGGATTGCTCGCGTGGCGTTACAGTATTTACGCAGCCCACGCTCGGAAAACGTGGAAGCGGTTCAAACACGCGCTCGCCACGAGATGGTGCGGCTGGAAAAAGGTCTTATCATTCTCGAAGTCATTGTGGGCATCGCGCCGCTGCTCGGCCTCATCGGCGCAGTTTCGGGATTGGTGCATGTCTTTTCCCAACTCGGACTGAACTCGGGTGCATCGGACACCCGTCAGATCGCGCTCGGCATCTCCGAAGCTTTGAACGCAACCGTTTTCGGCCTTTCGATTGCTGTGCCGACGCTGATCGGATTCACCTATTTTTCGAGGAAAGTTGAAGTGATGTCGGTGGAAATGGAAACGCTGGTCGTCGAATTGATTAGTAAGTGCTATTACGGTCGCTCTTCGCGAGAATTCGCGCCGGCAAAAGCAACCGGCGCCAGCTCGATGCCGGTTTCGACACCGGTAGCGTGAAACGCGCGGCCCATTTCACACCATGAAGTTTGCAGTACGAAAACGAAGGGCGCCCGTCATCATCATCGTTTCGCTCGTCGATATTCTCATCATCCTGCTGATCTTTTTTGTCGTTTCCACAACTTTTAAGAAAGACCAGCCGGAAGTTCAGATTAATCTGCCG
Organism: Candidatus Udaeobacter sp.; assembly: GCA_013372845.1. Lineage (GTDB taxonomy): Bacteria > Verrucomicrobiota > Verrucomicrobiia > Chthoniobacterales > UBA10450 > Udaeobacter. The sequence continues at coordinate 6,698 of JAALOD010000051.1, read as the reverse complement.
GAATCCAAAACAGCAAAGAAACAGCCTTCGGAGCTGGAACACGCTATCGTGAGCATCGATCAAAATGACGAGATCAAGCTCGATGGACGAACCGTGGTCGTGGACGAACTGGAGGGCGCCGTGCGCAATCTACCGGAGACCCGCAAGTCCACACTCGCGCTGCAAGCGGACAAGAAAGCTTCCTTCGGCACGATTATTAAGGTTATGGACGCGTTGAAGCTGGCGGGCGTGCGAAATTTGCCGGCGTTTACGCGGGAAGAGAAATGATCCTGCCGATTTTGGAGTACGGCGACCCGATCCTGCGGGCCAAAGGCAAACCGATCGACAACATAGACGATCGGATTCGCGAACTGGCCGCGAACATGATCGAGACGATGCACGCAGCGAATGGAGTCGGCCTCGCAGCGCAGCAAGTCGGTGAAGCTTTACAGCTCACGGTGCTCGACGTTTCGCTAGTCGAAGATCGGCCGAGTACGTTGAAGGTGGATGGCAAAGACGTTGATCCCAAGGCTGCGATGCCGCTGGTGTTGATCAATCCGGAAATTGAGCTGCACGGTGCGACCGAAACGGGAGTAGAAGGTTGCTTAAGTTTTCCAGAAATCACCGGTGACATCGAACGGGCGAATACGGTGATCGTGCGCGCACAAACTTTGGAAGGCGGCACAATCGAAATCGAAGCGAGCGGATTTCTTGCGCGTGCGATACAGCACGAAGGCGATCATCTTAATGGAATCCTATTTATCGATCGGATGAATTCGGCGGCAAAGGCCGCGTTGTCGAGCCGCCTGAAACGACTCCAAAAGGAGACGAGACGCGGCGTCCGACATCGGGAAGCGCTGGTAAGTGAGACGACGCTGTAGCGGCTCAGTAACTGTCGGGTCGAATCTGCAAATTCCCCTGATGAGCAACATTTGGGTCAAATGGGTTCGCAGGCTTCAATCAATTGCGCAAAATGGGCGACACTACAGCAAGAACGAATTCGACCTGCAGCGATATCAACAGGTTGAGGACGTCGCTGCCGAGATCGCCGCTAGGTATTCCGATGGCGAACTGCAGACCATCAAGGCGATGTTTGGACGCGAGACTGGACCAGCAACTCCAAAAATCGACGTGCGAGCGGCCGTTATTTCAGAAAACAAAATATTGCTTGTAAAGGAGCGAGGCGATGGTTGGACATTGCCAGGTGGATGGGTAGATCCCGGAGAGTCCCCAAGCGAAGCAGCTGTCCGGGAAACAAAGGAGGAGTCTGGGTATGACGTCAATGCCGTTAGACTAATGGCGATTTACGATCGCGATAGACAGGGGCATCCTCCGTGTCCTTTTCATGTCTATAAGCTGATTTTTCTGTGTGAGGTTGTAGGAGGTTCGGCCAGGACGAGTCTTGAGACTGACGCAGTCTGCTTCTTTAGCGAGGAAGAATTACCCGCTCTTTCAGAATCTCGAATCTTATCACCGCAGGTGAAACGTGCATTCGCTTTCGCCAGAGACCCGAATTTGCCTGCTGACTTCGACTAGATTAACGCGCGCGACTTAAGAAGCGATGCCGCCGCGATCTTCAAAATTATCGAGTCAGAAATCCCGTCAACGGACTAGTCGCTGCCGCGACATCCAGTTTTTCAGCTAATCCGATTTCGCGCGCTTCGCGACCCGCCTCAATGGCTTTTTTAAAAGCTTTCGCCATGCGAACCGGATCGGAAGCAATTGCGATTGCCGTGTTAACCAGAACCGCGTCGGCGCCCATCTCCATCGCTTCAGCCGCGTGACTTGGTACGCCCAGACCGGCGTCAACCACTACGGGCACTGTCGCTTGCTCGATGATTATCTCAATCTGAAGACGCGCCTCAATCCCGCGGTTACTACCGATCGGTGAACCGAGCGGCATCACCGTAGCGGTCCCGATGTCCTGCAATCGCTTCGCCAGGACCGGATCCGCATTGATGTAGGGCAGAACCGTGAATCCTTCTTTCACCAGCATTTCCGCGGCCGCCAGAGTCTCCACCGGATCGGGTAGCAAATAGCGCGGGTCCGGATGAATCTCGAGCTTGATCCATTTCGGCAAGCCTGCGCTCGCCGCCAGCCGTGCCAGGCGCACGGCTTCGTCCGCATTGCGCGCACCGCTCGTATTCGGCAGGAGAAGGAACCGTTTTGGGTCGATAAAGTCGAGAATGTTGGCAAACGGATCGTGCTTGCCGGAGATATCGGCGCGCCGCAGCGCCACGGTCACCAGCTCCGTGCCGCTGGCAATGAGCGCGTCGCGCATCAATTCGTTCGACGCGAATTTCCCCGTGCCGACCAGCAGGCGTGAGGTGAACTCACGATCGGCGATCTTCAGTTTCGAGGGCTTGTCCGCCATTTCCAAACCATAAACGAATTTGTGGGAGCTCGCGAATTCGGATGGCTACTCTATGATTATGTGAGGACGAGCCAGATGAGAATGTTACTGCTGTTTTTGTTTTCACTGACGACCAGCATGATTGTGTCCGCTCAGGATCCCACAAAGCTCGCGCCGCAGAATTACAAAGTGCTGTTTGAAAATCAGCAGATGCGGGTGATCGAATACCGGCTAAAGCCGGGCGAGAGGGAGCCGATGCATTCGCATCCATATGGCTTGTTTGTTTATTTCTTAAGCGACGCCAAAATCAGAACAACCTTCCCGGACGGCAAGACGAGCGAAGACTCCAAGCACACAGGTGACGCAGTTTGGCGCGATCCCGTGACACACGCTGTGGAAAACGTCGGGAATACAGAGACTCACGCTCTGCTCATTGAGCCAAAATCACATTCACAACAATCAGTGCCCCATACGTCTCCGCAAGAGCAAAGCGCTTCTCCACAAGGGTATGTGCTAGGTCCCAACGAGGGCGAGCATCTGATTCGGAACGCTGGAAGCATTTTCATCAAGGTTGATCCCAGCAGGGGTTCAAACAATATGACCGTCTGGACACAGCAGGTGCCGACGCGTACTGGCATCGCGATCCATCAGCATCAAGAAGCCGATGAGGTGCTGTTTGTTCTGGAAGGCACCGGTTTTGGCATATTGGGCGACACACGGATGCCGATTGCCAAAGGCTCGGCGATTTATATTCCCAGGGGCGTTTGGCACGGAGTTGAAAATCCCGACAGTGAACTACTGTTGCTTTTCGTGGTCGCGCCACCGGGACTAGAGGCGTTTTTTCGTGAGGCAGCGAGTGCTCCTGAAGCACCGCCAAAGCAGCTAACTCGGGAACAATTGAACGAAATCGCCCGGAAACACGGGATGCAATTCAAATAACGCTGCAAGACTGTAGTTCGCGGCAGCTTGCCGCGGACGAGTAACGCGATTTTGAGTGTTAATGGATCGTTCTTAAATGCATTCGGCTACCAGCCGAATGCTACAGGCTCGCAGCCTGTGCTCCCGAGAACTAGAATGCAGCGTCAATTTCTGGTTGTACGGAGTACGTAGTCACGCCATATTTCCGCCGGTGACGAAATTTGATCTTCGCTCCGAAGATTGTGTCCAGGGAATGTCGCGACTGACAAATGAAAGCGTCGATCTTGTGGTGACCTCCCCGCCTTACAACCTGGGAATTGACTACAGGCAATATGCCGACCGGCAGGATCGGCAATCGTATCTGAATTGGTGCGCCAAATGGTCAACACAAATTCGAAGAATTCTACGAGCGAACGGATCTTTTTTTCTGAACGTCGGCTCCGCGCCATCGAATCCGATGTTGCCCCACCAAATCGTGATCGAGCTGACGTCCGCCTCAGGCGGATTTTTTTTGCAGAACACGATTCACTGGATCAAGTCGATTGCAGTTGAAGATAGAGAGGGCGATCTGAAGTCGCACGGTCATTTCAAGCCAATCAATTCGAAGCGGTTTCTTAACGATTGTCATGAATGGGTCTTTCACTTCACGAAAACCGGGCGTGTGGAGCTCGACCGCCTCGCAATCGGCGTTCCGTACCAGGACAAGAGCAACATCGCGCGCTGGTCGCACACTCGTGGGAGTGATCTACGCTGTCGCGGCAACACGTGGTTCATTCCCTACGAGACAATTCAGAGCCGCGAGAAAGAACGACCACACCCTGCGACGTTCCCGGTTCAATTGGCTGAATGGTGCGTCAAGCTGCACGGAGTTTCACGCGTTCGCACCATGCTTGATCCGTTTCTCGGCATTGGAAATTCCGCCGTCGCCGCCCAACGCTGTGGCGTGAAAAAATTTATTGGGTTTGAAATTGACGAGGCTTATCTCGCAGAGGCGAAACGGAGGATTGAGTAGCGCACCTGTCCCGCATACTCGGAAATGCGTCCTCGTAATTCCGAGATTTTCGCTGACGTTCATATCAAATGATGGAGGCGCGCCCGGTTGAAGTCCGGTTTGGCGAAGATACTGGTCCGAGCCGGACTGGCATTTCCAGCCGGCGAGATGCGTACGCTACCCCGAGCAGAGTACTCTTGTTGATCTCATTGGTTCTCATCCCGAACCTTATTTCCACATTTGATGTGGACGCAGCTGCCGCTTCTTTGACGTTCGGGGGCGTCCCTTTTTCTCCAGGTTCAACTGTCCAGGCCAACGTTCCCCTGAGCGCATTGGAAAAATCATACGCTGGGCAAGGCGGCAACCCTGTCCCGGCAAACGCAGTCGCCGTGCTGGCAACGCCAGTAAATTTTGATCCAACGAAGAGCTGGCCTGTTTTGATACCGTGCTCCACAAGCGATTTTAAACGTCAGAACCGAAATGATCTGACTCAGTTTTACCAGAGGGTCGGACTTTCTGAAGGCTGGGTCTTACTCGCAGGGGACGGCCCACAACATGCGAAAAATGACAATGTGGCGTGGCGCGAGTCCATGACACTCGCTGCCATCGACGCGCTTCACCGGAGCTTTCCCGGGTCGGAGAAGTGGCCGATGGCGTGCGCAGGGTTCTCCGGGGGAGGCAAAGGCGTTGGTTATGTTGCCCCTTTTCTTGCGAGAAACGGTTGTCGCATCACCGGAATTTACATGACCGGCGCGAATGAAGACCACCTGAGTGACGGATATGCGAAATTGCAGCCCGGCGCAGACTTTCTTAATACGCCAATTTACGTTAGTGCCGGGCACGAGGATAGAATCGCGACCTTGGAGCAGCAATACGCCGTCGTAGGTTCGATCAAGCGAACCGGCTTTAAGCGGATTCGAATCGGAACTTTTCGTGGCGGCCACGAGGTCAATGACGCCCAGACCTCGATCGCGCTGCATTGGTTCCGCGAACTGGCGAAATAGTAACTGGTTACATTGTTAGTGAAGGGACGAGCGCCGCTAGCCTCTGTATGAATTTGGCCGATCGAACGCTCGTTAGGCGTCGCAGAGTTCCGCCCTCCATTTTGTGAGCGCCGTGGATTGATCGCGCTAAATGCGTCCGATCAAACGCTCGATTGCAGCCACCAGTCCGTGAGGATCGTTCGTGGCGTGTGTGTTCGTATCGCATCACAAAAGTTCGTCTCTTGGGTCTTGCACGGCTGACCGCTGAAATTTCTCCAGCGATTTAACTAAATTTCCCGGCAGCGGCCGCACGCGATCAAAAATGCGCGGTGCCAGCGGTTTTGCTGTTGTGTAACCCGCGGCGAACATTTCCAGACGGGCGTCGAGATTATCAATGTAATGCAGCGCCATTGCTTCCGGCGTTTTCGGATCAACAGGCGAACCCAATTGTTTGTCGCCGTGATGTGAACCAATAAGGTGCAGAAGATGTATGCGCACATCTTCCGAGGGCGGTCGATACGTTTTCCAGACATCTGCGTTTTCGGCGGCGAGCTTTTGCCACAACGAATTGACGATCTCGAGCCCGATCGAAATGTGACCGACCAATTCACCAAGCTCGTCGTAGCTCATAACGAAGCCGGTTTCAGAAAACTGGTTTTCCCAAAGCTTACCTGAGTCGTGAAAAAGAATGCCAGCGATCAAAAGATCAATGTTTAACTGCGAATAGACAGGCGCGATGGCCCTCGCCAGCCGCATCATTTGCGCCGTGTGCTCGACGAGCCCGCCGCGCCGGGCATGATGATATTTGCGGGCTGCGGCGGCGCGACGAAATCGGTCGCCCCACTTGTTGACGAATGTTTCGGACAATGCGCGAAAGCGAGGATCAACAATCGTGCCAATGGACTGCACGATAAAGTCCCAGTCAGATGCTTGCTTTGCGCGCAAATCTGCCGGTCCTTCCAACAATTCTTTTTTCTCCTGGTCAGAGAGTGGCCGTACCATCCACTTTTCTGCTTCGAGTCCGTATTGCGGGTGTACACGAAAATCGCCAGTGAGTTCGATGAAACTTTCAGTGGTGAATGCGTTGCATGATTTGTAAGCGGGATGATCACTCCATACCCGTAGCGTCATCCGATCGCACGCATCTGCCAAAGCCAATTCACAATATGGCTTCCCTTCGCGTTGCGTCTTTGCAGTGGCCGCTTCTACCTGCACATGTACGCGCGCAGGCACTCCGCCATTCTGCGCCGCGCGGCGAATTTCAGTCAGTGTCATCAAATCCATCGCGTCAAATCTACCACAAGCCGCAAACGTGCTACGCTTTATTGTCCCATGTTTGTCACGCGCCTTGAATGCAGCGCATGCGGCCGTCAGCACGAGTGGTCGCGCCTGCAGAATCTCTGTCTTTCCTGCGGCAAACCGCTCTTTGCAATCGTCGATCTCGACAGGGCGCGACGCACGCTCACGCGCGAAA
>JAALOD010000050.1:4669-21120 GCA_013372845.1 Candidatus Udaeobacter sp. | reverse complement strand
GATACTGGCCGTCCGTGAACTTCAGCTTCGGGTTCTATGGCTACTGATCCACGTCACCACTGACGTAAGGCGAGCTGCAGAGTGCGGCCTGCTTGTTTAATCTCTTGTTTGATGTCGATCAATGCTCCAATACCGATTCCCAACCTTCGCGAATGAGCAGGGGGAACAATCGCAAGAGAACCGACCGAGTCGATCCACCACCAACGAGTTGCTGCGTTGAGCACGAGACCCGCGAGCAACACCGAAACTAAGTTGAAGGCATTTCCGACGAGAATCAAACTTGGAAGCCTACGACCGATGACAAGAAGATTGGTCGCGCACGGCTTCCATTCCCTCGCGGAAAATCAGTGGCAACATACATAATGCTGCGACTGGATCTGCCCACCACCAGCCAAAAAACGCGTTCAGCAAAAGGCCACCGAGCAGGATCGCCGATAAATAAGGTCAGATGTCTGTCTGTCGTGAATCCGCGCGTAATGCACCACTGTCAAGCTTTGCCGCGACGCGACGTTTTGCCCGAGCCAGCAACGGCATGACGATCAGTGAGACGATGGAAAGGGCAATACCGACCACGCTTGTTTCCGGTTCTTCACGGCGCAGAAGTGACTTGCCTGCTTCAAACGCAACATAAAACGCCAGTACGAAAAAGCTGACGCCAACAAGTCTGAGCGCGAGGCGCTCACGTTTCTCGGCTGTGTCGGTTGCATGCAAGCGCCACAGCAAAATTCCCCCGGACAAACTTTCGATGAGCGAGTCGATTCCAAATCCGATCAACGCAATGCTGCCAGGAAATACGCCCGCACCGACAGCAACAGCTGCCTCGGTCAGATTCCAGCCTAGCGTGAAGTACTCCAGTTGTCGGCCCGTGCGAAGCTGCTGCTGCCGATCATTCGTCGGATTCACGGTTTAACGTTAATGGGGAAAGTGCTTTGCCCATTCCCCTGCGGGCCCTGATAGGAAATGCTCGCGTTCCAATCACCCGCCATGTCGGCTCTGACTTTGGCGCGGTATTGGCCGGCTGTTCCGGTTTTTTGCGTCGGGCCGCCGCCGTGCATCACCATCCCGGGCATGTTCATGTCGATCGTAAAATTAGCATCGCCAACATCGACAAGTTGCCCGCCTGAATCGCGAAACTCGATCAGGACATTGTTGTCGCCTTTTCGAAGCCGACCTGGTGGAGCCATCAGCTTCACCGTAAGATCGTTCAAGGTCTGAGTGGCAAAAGGCGGGCTAGTGATTTTTCTCGCAGAGGCTTTGTGCCAGACGAAACTCGCGCCGTAAATCAGCCCAGTGGCGATGAGAGTCGTGGCGATGATTCTTGGCAAATGATGTTGGACGCGGTGAGATGGTACCAGCGCCGGCGGAAGAAGCGGCGCAGGTTCTTCTTCAGTTTTGTCCGGCAGTTCACGTCGACGCCAAATGACGTAAATGACCGGGTAGATCAACAACTCGAGAATCGCCGATGTAACAACGCCGCCGATCATCGGCGCGGCGATGCGCTTCATGACGTCGGCACCGGCTTGCGTAACGGGCGACCACATGATCGGCAACAGACCGAAGAGAATCGCGCATACGGTCATGATTTTCGGCCTCACGCGGCCCACCGCGCCTTCAATCACGGCGTCGTCCAAATCGCGCATGGAGGTCATTCGCCCCTCGGCTTTGAATTTTTCCCATGCGTGATCGAGGTAGAGCAGCATGACGACACCTGTCTCGGCGTCGAGTCCAGCAAGCGCGATGAGTCCAACCCAAACGGCGACGCTCATATTGTAACCGAGGATGTAAAGAAGCCAGAAAGCGCCGATCAACGAGAAAGGCACGGCGAGTAGCACAATTGCAGTTTTCACCAACGATTTCGTGTTCATGTAGAGGAGCACGAAAATGATCAGCAGTGTGAGAGGGATCACGATCTTGAGCCGCTCCTTGGCCGCCTGCAGATATTGAAATTGGCCGGCCCATTCGATGTAGTAACCGGGCGGATATTGAATGTGCTGGCCGAGCTGTTGCGACGCCTTGCGCACATAGCCCTCGATATCGCTTGTGGTGATGTCCACAAAAACGAACCCGACCAATTTTCCGTTCTCACTGCGCACGGAGGGCGGGCCGGTCTTGTAGCGAATATCAGCTAGCAAGTCGATCGGCACCTGGGCACCGGTGGGCGTGGCGACAAGCACGCGTTTGAGTGCGTCGATGTCCTGCCGAAAATCGCGGGCATAACGCGCGTTGACCGGGTAACGCTCGCGCCCCTCAACGGTGGTCGTAATGTTTTTGCCGCCGATGGCTGACTCGACGATATCATTCACGTCGCCAACTTTTAAACCGTACCGCGCCGCCGCTTCGCGGTTAACGGTGAAGTCGAGGAAATAGCCGCCCACGGTGCGCTCGGCAAACGCGCTGCGCGTGTTTGGAACGTCCGCGAGCTCCTTTTCAATCTGCACCGCAATCTTTTGAATTTCGCCGAGATCGGGGCCGAAAACTTTTATACCGAGCACGCTGCGGAACCCGGTGGTGAGCATTTCGGTGCGCGTCTGGATCGGCATCCAAAAAATGTTCGCCATGCCGGGCGTTTTGATATTGGCGTTCAGCTCCGCGAGCAGCTTGTCCCAGGTCATTCCCTTTCGCCATTGATCGGGCGGCTTAAGCGTGACAACCGTTTCGAACATCGACAGCGGGGCGGGATCGGTTGGCGTATCTGCCTGGCCCGCTTTGCCGAACACAGTCACCGCTTCGGGAATTTTTTTGAGCTGGCGATCCTGGATCTGCAAAATTTTCGCGGCCTCGGCAATCGACATCCCCGGAACCGCCGTTGGCATGTAAAGCAGGGTGCCTTCGTTGAGCGGCGGCATGAATTCGCTGCCAAGTTTCTTGAACGGAAAAATCGTGAGCCCGAGAAGGAGCACGGCACAGGCGAGCGTAAACAGGCGATAGCGCAGCACGAAATTTGCGAGCGGTTGATACGCCCAGATCAAGAATCGATTGACCGGATTTTTGATCTCGGGTGTGATTTTGCCGCGGATCAAGAGCAGCATCAGCACGGGAACCAGTGTCACGCCGAGAAAAGCGGCGAAGAACATCGAAAAGGTCTTTGTGAATGCGAGCGGCTTAAAGAGACGGCCTTCCTGCGCGGTGAGCGTGAAGACTGGGATGAAGCTGACGGTGATAACGAGCAGCGCGAAAAAGAGTGAGCGACCCACGCTTTTCGCTGCGACGACGATCACCCCCGCGCGCTCGACCGTGTTCGGCTCGCGTTTGTGTTTTTCTCGGAAATCCTCAAGCGCTTTGTGCGCGTTCTCGATCATGATGATCGCTGAATCGACCATCGCGCCAATGGCAATCGCGATGCCGCTAAGCGACATGATGTTCGAGGTCAGATTCATCCACCACATCGGGATGAAAGCCAGGATGATCGCGATGGGGAGCGTGATGATCGCCACTAGCGAGGAGCGCACGTGCCAGAGAAAAACAATGCAGACAAGCGCGACCACGATGCTTTCTTCAATCAGCTTTTCGCGCAGCGTCGCGATCGCGCGCTTGATCAACTCGCTCCGGTCGTAAGTCGGCACGATGCGCACACCGGCTGGCAGAGACGGTTTGATTTCCTCGATTTTCTTTTTGACACCATCGATGACGTTGAGCGCGTTCTCGCCGTAACGCATCACAACGATGCCGCCGACGGTCTCGCCTTTGCCGTCCAGTTCCGCGATCCCGCGCCGGATATCGCCGCCGAGATGCACGGTGCCGACGTTCTTCACGTAAACCGGCGTGCCTTTATCGACTTTCAGCACAATGTTTTCGATGTCGGCGACGCTTTTGATGTAGCCGCGGCCACGCACGAAATATTCCGTGGTCGCGATCTCGAAAGTCTTGCCGCCTACGTCGGCGTTGCTCGTTTTGATCGCACTGACCACGTCGCTGAGCGGGATGTTGTAGGCGACGAGCGCGTTTGGATCGAGATCGACTTGATATTGCTTTACGAAGCCGCCGACCGCCGCGACTTCCGAGACGCCTTTCACAGAGGCAAGCGCGTAGCGCAAATTCCAATCCTGAATTGAGCGCAGCGCCGCCAGATCATGTTTTCCGCTGTCGTCAACGAGTGCGTATTCATATACCCAGCCGACGCCCGTGGCGTCGGGACCGATGACCGGGTTTACACCCTCCGGCAGCGAGCCGCGCACCGAATTCAAATATTCAATGACGCGCGATCGTGCCCAATAAATGTCGGTACCGTCCTCGAAGATGACGTAAACGAACGATTTGCCGAACATCGATTCTCCGCGCACGAACTTTACTTTGGGTGCGGCGATGAAGACCGTGGAAATTGGATAAGTGATTTGGTCCTCGACGAGATCGGGCGAACGTCCCTCCCAATCCGTGTAAACAATCACCTGCACGTCACTGAGATCTGGAATGGCGTCGAGCGGCGTGTGAATCAGTCCATAAACGCCGGCCGCGATGCCAAAGATGGCGAAAATAAAGACGAGAAATTTGTTCCGCGCGCTGGCTTCGATCAGTCGCTCGATCACGATTGCCTCCGCTTATTGCTGCTCAAAATCTTTGACCGCTCCCTGAATTTTTGATTCGGCATCGATCAGAAAATTCGCGCTCGCCACCACGCGTTCGCCTTGTTTTAAACCGCTCTTGACGGCGTAAACGTCGCCAAACTTTCCGCCGAGCTCGAGAACGCGGGGCTCGAGTTTGCCGTCGCCTTTATCGACAAAGGCGATGTTGCGCTTGCCCGTCGGAATAATCGCGCTCACCGGTACGACGAGCGATTTTCCCATGTCCATGTCGAGCACAAGATCGACATACATGTCGGGCTTGAGTTTTAGTTCCGGGTTCTGAATGTCGAGTCGCACCCGGCCGGTTCGTTTCGCGTTGTCAATGAAGGGATCAATAAGCGTGATTTGTCCCCGAAACTTTTCACCGGGGTATGAGGAGGAGGTCACCGTCACCTCCTGGCCGATTTGAAGCATCGGTAATTCGTCCTGATAAAACTCGCCCCAAACCCACACCACAGAGAGATCAGCCACCTCTACGAGCGGACTGCCCATCGCGACGCTCGCCCCTTGCGTCACTGGAAGGTTTTGAACGACGCCATCAACTTTCGAAAGGATCGGGAGCGATTCTTCCGCCTGCCGTGTTTGTTCAATCTTCGCGATCTGTTCGTCAGTGACGTTCCAGAGCCTGAGCCGGCGTTCCGCCGATTCGATCAGACGCTGGAAATCTCCGCGTGCCGAGTGCGTGTTCTTCACCGTGCCGTCGCGCGAACGCAGCAAATCGATCAATTCGCGCTGTGTGGTTAGCAACTCAGGGCTGTAAAGCTTCATCAGCACCTGATTTTTTTTAACAAGCTCGCCGGGAGCATTGACGCCGAGTTCCTGCACATAGGCGGCCGTTCGCGAGACGACGCGCCAGATTCGTTGTGTTTCCGGCACGACGCGACCGACCGCACGGATGCTGTGACTGAGCGATTTCATTTCGACAGTGGCGAAACTCACGCCGATCTGTTGCTGCCGCTCGACCGGCACAACGAATTCGTGCGACGGCGATGAAGTCACGCTGCTGCCGGTCGGTTTTCCGGCCAGCATTGCCGCGTGGTCATGTTGAGGAGGGTTTTTACTGGAGCTCGCTAGGGTTGCGGTCTCCTTCATTACCGGCACAAGGTCCATTGAGCAGATGGGGCACTTTCCGGGATCCTTCGCATGCACGGAGGGATGCATCGTACAAGTCCAGTAATCGATGTTACGATCTCCGCCGCCTGCGCCGCCGCGTTTCGAGCATGCGGGCGTGATCGCAAGCAGCAATGCAGCAATTGCCAAACGAAAAACGGGATTGTGGAATAGCTGTCTCATTTTGACTTCCTCCTCTCCGCGGAATTTTTCGGGGAAAGCCAATCCTCGATGCCGACGATGGCGTCGAGCTCTGCGACCGCGACTTGATAGTCGGCGAGATGATTTACGTGGGCCGATTCAACGTCTTGCAGGACGCGCTGCGCAGTAATTAGCTCCAGAAAATTCGCACTGCTTGTCTCGTACGCGACTCGATTCGATTGCACCGCCTGTCTCGCAAGCGGCAAAATTTTGTCGCTATAAAGCTCGTAGTGATGAGCCGCTGTTTCGATTTTCTGAAGCTGATCGCGGACCAGGCCGAGCGTTTCGGTACGCGTGGCTTCGAGCTCGTGCTGCGCGCTTTCGAAATTCCGCCGGGCTTCGGTCATTGTCGCGGAATATTTTCTTGGGTTGAGAAATGGCAGGCCGATCGAAACACCGACGTCGAGCTCACTCACTGCTTGGCCCGCTTCGTTGTATCGCTGCGCTTGAACATCGAGTGTCGGATCGGGGAACCGCTGGCGATTCGCGAGCTCAACGCGGAATCTTTCGGCTTCGACCCGGTTTTGAGCTCGCTGCATTTCCGGTCGCGCGGTCAGGGCGACAGCTTGCAACGCTTGCAATGAAAAGTGCGGTGGTTGAAACGGAATCTGAGAGGGCTGGGCGAGCGGCGCCTGCGCTGGCCGATTCATCAGCACGTTGAGCAGCGATTGCGCGTCTGAAATTCGGCGGAAAATATCGGACTGTGCTTCGAGCAGTTTGGCCGCGTCGGTTTGCGCAGTGAGCACATCGGCCTGAGTGGCATTGCCGACTTCGTAGCGCTGGCGGTTTACTTCGGCGAATTGATTGAGCAGGTCGACGTTGCGCTGGTTTACTTCGAGCTGCGCATATTCGTTCGCCAGCCGATGAAAGGCGGCGCGGGCGCGAGAGAGTACATCGAGCTCGGTCCGCCGAAAGTCCTCGAAGGCCGCGCCGGCTTCGGCCGTCGCTGCTCGTGCCCGGCTCAGATTTTTTCCTGAAATCGGGACTTCCTGCTGGAGCTTGAAGCTTTGATCGCTGAACGCGTTCGGCGGGATCGAGACGTAGCGCGCAACGCGCGACCTCGCCTCTGCCCTCAAATCCTCCCATGCGGCGGCTTGCGGCACGCGGGCCTTTATCGCCCGCCATTTCTCCTGCGCCGCTTTGATTGTCGGATTATTTGCGAGGACGACGTTCGTCACCTCACCAGAGCAGAGGCGGCCCTCTCGAACTGTACTGCCATTATCTCCGGCCTGCGCAGCTGAAAGTTAAAGCTAAAAATAAATTAAATGCTAAAAAGGTAAATTGTTTTCATTGATCCAAGAGAACGGTTGAAATGCAGGCATGCCGAAAAATGGGCACACCCGAGCGTCAGCGTTCTTGGATCAGATGAGAAACGTGCAGAGCAGCGCTAGCCGCGGCGGCGAGTTCGCAGATGGTGCCGTGCCCGAAACCGGAATTGCTCATGTCCGGTTTCATAATTTGAGAAGGCAAAGCGACGGCAAACAGGTTGCGCTCAGTTGTTGACTGGAATCAGCTTTTGCAAGCGGCTGTGACGGCGGGGCTGTGTTCTTTGACGATGTCGCGCAACAGGTTTTGTTAGCGCAGCATGCTGGTTTGCATGCCTTCTCGCTCGCGACGTTCGATAAAATGCACGCCCGTGCGGAAAGCGGCGTCGCTGCGACGGAACATCATCGCGACCATGAGTGATATGACAATTTTACTCACGATGTGCTTACCTCATAACATGTGGAACAGCCGGCGTCTAGTGTTCTGCATTGCCATCGATCAATAAACGAAAACCCTCGCCGGATTTCTCCGACGAGGGTCCCGTTTAACTTTAGTTTGAGCGACTACTTCTTACAGCACTTGCCCGGGCAACATTTTGCGTTGCCCTTGCAGCAATCAGCCGCGGGCGACGTCGCTGTCGCCGTGCTGATGAACGCCGCAAATGTCGCAATCAAAGAAGATATTTCATATGATCCTTCGTTTTGAGTTTTGTTGAGGAACTCGGCCACGATTTCACTCGCGCCGAGCCGACCCTTAGAGAACGCGCCGCGCGGCGGTGGAACTAATGGACGCTGAGTGCGTGTCGTTGCGCCCTCGTCGTTGATGCCGATCACCCGAGAAGTTGCATACTTGTGGAGAACGGCGTCGACCTGGTAAAATAAAGCGCGCAACAGCCGGATTGGGCGGCGCAGCACGACGACGCAAGGGCCGAAGTCGTGTCACCCATGGTTGTGAGGCAACTGTGACACCTGTCCGCATTCTGGCTCACACAGCAATTTGAGGCGTGCGAGTTCGGGAGAGACACTTCGCCGGGACGATCGGTGAGAGAGCGCCGACGCTTAATGTAGCGCAGCCAACAACAATCGTGCTGGCAGTTTCATGGCCCGTAGTTTATCACCTGTCAGGACTTTCCAAAGGATATTCTCGATCTGCTCCGAGACACTCGGCAACATCGACTTTAGAAATCCTTTGCAAGATTCTGAAACCTAAAAATATGATCGTTATTAACTTCCACAGCTAACTAGGAGAAAGTCATGAAAACTGAAAACTTAGAGTCTATAGCGAAAAACTCGTCGCACCGGGCAAGGGGATCCTGGCAGCCGACGAAAGCTCGGGACGATCGAGAAGCGATTGAAGGGCATCAGCGTTCCCTCGACCGAAGAAACCGGCGGGCATACCGCGAAATCCTGTTTACCACAAGTGGCGCAGGCGAATTTATCAGCGGCGTTATTCTTTTCGACGAAACGATCCGGCAGAAGACTCGGGACGGGCGCACCTTCGTAAAGGCGCTGGAAGAGCAGGGGATCATCCCTGGGATCAAGGTAGACGAGGGCGCCAAAGCAATGGCGAATTTTTCGGGCGAGAAAATTACTGAGGGTCTGGATGGTTTGCGCGAGCGATTGGCCGAATATCGGCAATGGGAGCACGGTTCGCGAAATGGCGGGCGGTAATCGCGATCGGCGACAACATTCCTACGCGCACGTGCATAGACGCGAACGCGGAAGCGTTGGCGCGATACGCGGCGCTTTGCCAGGAAGGCGATTTGGTACCGATCGTCGAACCCGAAGTGCTGATGGATGGCACGCACACGATTGAACGTTATTTCGAGGTCACACAGCAAACACTGGAAAGCGTCTTTCACGCTTTGCGAGCACCGGGTTTCGCTCGAAGGGATGCTGCTGAAACCGAATATGGTTCTTTCAGGTAAAGATTGTCCGCAACAAGCTTCGGTAGGAAGTAGCGAAGGCTACTGTCAGCTGCTTGAAACGCGTGGTTCCGCCGCTGTCCCCGGTATTGTGTTTCTCTCGGGTGGGCAAACTGATCAGCAAGCCACAGAACATCTCAATGCGATGAATCAATTCGGTGACTTGCCCTGGCAGTTGAGCTTTTCCTATGGGCGCGCGTTACAAGCTCCCGTGCTTAAAGCCTGGAAGGGTGATCAGGCTAATGTGGCTAAGGCGCAACAAGCGTTCTATCATAGGGCGTGGTGCAATAGCAAAGCGCGCTTCGGCAAATACACCGAGGATATGGAAACCGCTAAGGCGGCGTAAAGCGCGACGAATCAGCGAAACGGCGAAACGGCGACATCGCTGATTCGTCGTTTACCGCCTCGTTTCCCAGATTGACCGTCATTCCTTCGGCATTCGACATTCGTGCTTCGTCATTTTATAAACATCGCACTGTGACTCTCGCAGGAGCGTCGTAGAGCGTGTCGCCTACTTGAAGGATACAGGCTTCTCCAATGATCTACACCTGTCCCATGCATCCGGAGATCGAGCAGGATCATCCGGGAGCGTGCCCGAAATGCGGGATGACGCTGGAGCCGAAGGCCCTCGGGGAGAGGAACACGAGCACGGAGAGACGCGATCGTTATCGCGAAAATTCTGGTCGCGCTGGTTCTTACCATTCCAGTTTTGGTCCTGGCAATGGGTCATGCCATTCCCCGCCTGGAGATTGATTCAATTGTCCCAAAGCGAATCGAAAAATGGATTGAGTTTGCCCTAACAACACCAGTGGTTCTTTGGGCGGGCGGCTTTTTCTTCACGCGCGCTTGGCAGTCGATTGTCAATCGCAGCCTCAACATGTTCACCCTCATCGCCGTGGGTGTTGGGGCTGCTACTTCTACAGCTCCATTGCGGTAATCGTGCCAGGAATTTTCCGGCGTCTTTCCGGCGCCACGGAGAAGTCGATCTTTATTTTGAAGCAGCCGCGGTGATTACGACCTTGATCCTGCTGGGGCAACTGATCGAGGCGAAAGCGCGAAACCGAACCGGACATGCGATCAAAGCGCTGCTGGGTCTCGCGGCAAAAACTACGCACCGAGTTCGAGATGGTCAGGAGCAAGAAATCGCGGTGGATGAAATCCAGAAAGGCGACGTGCTCCGGGTGCGGCCGGGCGAGAAAGTGCCAATCGACGGTGTGATCGTCGATGGTCAGAGCAACATCGATGAATCGATGATCACTGGCGAACCGATGCCGGTAAGCAAACGAGCAGGCGAGAAAGTGATTGGCGCAACGGTGAATCAGACCGGCTCATTTTTGATGCGCGCGGAGCGCATCGGTTCAGAAACGGTTCTCGCGCAAATCGTGCAAATGGTAGCCGAAGCACAGCGCAGCCGCGCCTATTCAGAAACTGGTTGACACAGTGTCTGGTTATTTTGTTCCTGCGGTGATCGGCGTTGCGATCATTACTTTCATTGTTTGGTCGATCGTCGGACCTGCGCCGTCAATGGCTTATGCACTGGTGAACGCTGTCTCAGTCCTGATCATTGCCTGTCCATGCGCTGGGACTGGCAACGCCGATGTCGATCATGGTCGGCGTTGGACGCGCAGCGCAAGCTGGAATCCTGGTTAAAAACGCGAAGCGATCGAAGTCACGGAAAAGTCACGCATCTGCTCACGGACAAAACAGGCACGTTAACAGCCGGCAAACCGGAGGTGATCAACCGGATCGTCGCAAACACCGTAAGTGAACGCGATCTCTTGCAAATTGCGGCATCAGTCGAATCCCAGAGTGAGCATCCGCTGGCGCGGGCAATCGTAGAAAGTGCGAAACAGGAAAAAATTGAATTGCGCGACGTGACCGATTTTCAGTCCGTCACTGGTGGCGGAGTATCGGGAAAAGTCGAGGGCAAAGCGATCCTCGTTGGAAAAGAAAAGTTCCTGGCCGATTCGAATGTCAGATTCCCTGAGGAGCTGACGGAAGAAGCTCGTCACTTACAGGAAAAAGCGGAAACCACAGTCTGGCTCGCGGTAAATGGAGATGCCGCTGGCGTTCTGGGTATCGCGGACCCAATCAAGCCGACAACCAAAGAGGCCGTCCGTGAGCTTCATGCAATGGACCTGAAGATCATCATGTGCACAGGCGACAATCTGCGGACCGCTGAATCTGTTGCGCGCGACCTGGGCATTGATGAGTTCAAGGCTGAAGTAATGCCGGAAAAAAGATCGAAATCGTTAAAGACCTTAAATCCAAAGGCGCAATTGTTGCCATGGCTGGGGACGGGATCAACGACGCGCCAGCACTTGCAGCGGCGGATGTCGGAATTGCGATGGGGACAGGGACCGACGTAGCGATCGAGAGCCGGCATCACGCTGGTAAAGGCGATCTGATGGGAATCGTCAAAGCGATCCATGTCAGTCGCGCCGTGATGCGAAATATCCGGCAGAATTTATTTTTCGCGTTTATCTACAACGCGCTCGGCGTGCCCATTGCCGCCGGAGTACTCTATCCATTCTTTGGTCTGCTTCTGAGTCCGATGATTGCCGGCGCCGCGATGAGCTTCAGTTCAGTCTCGGTGATAGCAAACGCGCTGCGACTCCGCAAAATGAATTTCTGAACTGGGAAGCTTCTAAGAGGAGACCCGTGCGGGGAGCAGCAGTCAGTGCACCTGCAGTCGCTGGGTCGCCTGCCAGGTAGGAACGTCTCTAGCAGCTACAACTCTTTCCGCAATTGCATGCCTTGTTGTCGTTCATCGGGCAATTCTTACCCGTCTTCTGACAGCTCGGTTTGTCTGCCGCGAAACCGACCGTGCAAATTGCAGCTGTCAGAACGGAAAGCAGAACTTTGAGATAATTCTTCATCTGCCAATGTCGCTTCCAACCATTGCGAAAGCCAATGAAAAGAAAGGGCTGCACGTGCCTTGTTTGCGACAGACACAGACTGCCGCTACAGATGTAATCGCAAAATGCCGAAGACATTTTTCATCACCACGGCGATCGATTACACGAACTCGCCGCCGCACATCGGACACGCTTACGAGAAAGTGCTGGCCGATGTGATTGCGCGCTATCATCGGCTCAAGGGTGACAAGGTCTTTTTTCTGACGGGCGTCGATCAGCATGGCCAGAAGGTGCAGCAATCGGCTGCCAAAGCTGGTGTTCCTCCAGCTGAATTCGTCAAGGAGATCACGCAGAAGTTTGTCGATCTTTGGAAAAAGCTTGATGTGTACTACGACGAATGGGCCGAGACAACGAGCGAGCGGCACAAGAAAGTCGTTCAAGGAATCTTGCAGCGGCTTTGGGATGAAAAAGATCCAACCACGGGCGAGAGCCATTGGATCTACAAGGCAAAACAAGCCGGCTACTACTCAGTCCGGCAGGAACAATTTCTCACAGACAAGGAACGCGGCCCTGATGGCGAATTTGGTCCCGAGTGGGGACAGATCGAATTCCGCGAGGAAGAAAATTATTACTTTCGACTCTCACAGCACAAGGACTGGCTTTTGTCTTACATCGATAATCGGAAAGACGCGGTCATCCCCGATTTTCGCCAGACGGAATTGCGAAATGCCGTGGAGAAACTCAGTGGCGACCTCTGCATTTCGCGTCCCAAATCACGGCTCGATTGGGGAATCGAGCTGCCGTTCGACAAAGATTTCGTGAATTACGTCTGGTTCGACGCGTTAACGAACTACATCAGCTTTGCGGGCTACGATCCGAGGGACGGCAATTACGCGAAGCAGCCTCAAGAATTTCGGGATCGTTGGTCGAAGGATACGCTGCAAATTATCGGCAAAGACATTCTCGTTCCGGCGCACGGGATTTATTGGCCTATCATGCTTCACGCGCTCGACTTTCCCGATGAGGCCATGCCGCAATTGTTAGTCCACGGCTGGTGGAACCTGGGCGGCGCCAAGATGAGCAAGAGCGCTGGAAACATTGTTGATCCATTCACTCTAATCGAAAAATACGGCGCCGATGCGCTTCGCTATTACTTACTGAGTGAGATCGGCACCGGCGGTGATGCGGATTTCTCCGAGGAACGGCTTGTTATTCGTTACAATGCCGACCTTGCGAACTCAGTGGGCAATTTGCTCAATCGCACGTTGACCATGGTCGCGAAGTATCAAGATAATCGCATTGCCTTTCCACAAGGCGACTGGTTGCATAACCCAGATGAGCGTTCGACCGAATCTTATGCACAGCACATTTTTAAGCAGATCGGAGCCTACAAATCACACATGAGCGAAGGACGAACGCTTCCGATTACATTCCCGATCACATTTGGCCCCTTTGTCGCTAACGCTGCGATTGGAAATATCTTGGCGATCCTGGACCAAGCGAATACACTGGTCGAGAGTGCAGCGCCCTGGAAGCTCGCCAAGGGTTTGGACAAGGTTTCAAAGGTAAAGCTTAATTCGGTCCTATACGCGCTTTCGGAAACGCTTCGCGTCGTCGCGATCTTGATTTCACCGGTACTGCCTGCAGCGGCGCATGGGATTTTTGATCAACTGAAATGGAAGATCGAGCTAGGCGGAAAGGAAGAGCGGTTCTCATTGGCAGATGCGGAGTGGGGGAAATTGCCGAATGGACATGTGGTCGGCAAGCCAGTGCCGCTGTTCCCGCGGATTGAATCCTGATTGCTGGGGAGCACAGGCCGCTGGCCTGTGTGTCTCGGCAGCTTGCCGAGACCGGGCGTTTTGTGCGTGAACTCCAACCGATGTGTGCAAAGAATGTTGCCGGCAGGGCTGCCGGCAACTGTCAGGCTGGCAGCCTGCGCTCCCCGGAGTTTCGCGTTAGCATCGTTAAGAAATCACTGTGCGCACTCTTCGAAGCTCGCGGGCTCGCCGCGCAGATGGGCAATAACTTCGCCGGCGAAATGAAATGAACCGGTGATCAAGATCAGATTCGGTTTCGCGCGCGCGAGCGCTAGCGCCTCATCAACGGATTGAGTGATGGAGTAGGGGAGTGGTGGAGTAATGTTGGCCAGGACTCTAGCTAGCTCTTCTGGATCAGCTGCGCGCTCGCTGCGAATTTTTGGCAATAGCACGAACTCACTAATCGGTGCGAGCGCTTCACAGATACCGCGCAAGTCTTTGTCAGAAAGAATGGCCAGCACGAGCGCGGCGCGCTGATCGCCGAACATTTCTCGCCATGTCTCTGCGAGCGCACGCACGGCAGCGGGGTTGTGCGCGCCATCGATGATTGTGCGTTCGTCCCATCGTTGGAAACGTGCTGGCCATTCGATATGGGTGAGTCCTTGTGCAATCGCCGAATTGCCGACATCGATCTTCGCTGCGCGAAGCGCGGCAATTGCAAGAGCTGCATTCTCCTTTTGATGCGATCCGCCAAGTGCGATTGGCGTCTCGCCATACAGCTCGGCCACGAATTGTATCGGTGCTCCGCACTTAGCTGCACGCGCGCGAATCACTTCTTCAGCCTCCGGTCGCTGTGAGGCAGAAACAACGGGAACACCGGGCTTGATAATGCCAGCTTTTTCAGCCGCGATCTCGGAAATTGTTTTGCCCAGCCATTTTTCGTGATCGAAATCGATTGGCGTTATCACCGAAACATCTGACTGGATCGCGTTCGTGGCATCGAGCCGGCCGCCGAGACCTGTTTCCAGAATGACGATCTCGACCTTCGCGTCCAAGAAGTGCTTGAGAGCAAGTGCGGTCACCACCTCGAAAAATGTCGGATGCGGATCCCAGTTTGCGACAAGATTGCGGATAGTTGTTAGGCCATGGGCAACCGCGTCCTCAGAAATCATGTCGCCGCTCACCCGAATGCGTTCGCGAAACGTGACGAGGTGAGGGGACGTGAACAGGCCTGTGCGATATCCATTCGCCCGGCAGATCGAATCGATCATGGCGCAGACTGAGCCTTTGCCGTTTGTACCCGCGACGTGAATGACCTTGAATGTAGAGGCTCTCGCCGCGGCGAGAGCCGGGCGTTTGACACAAACGCCGCTACAACATTCGTCGAGCAAACGCTCGATGTTTTCCAGGCCGAGCTTGATTCCGAAGCGCTGAAGGCTGTAAAGCCAGACCAACGCTTCACGGTAATTGATCGACGCGCCTCCCGACGCGCCAACCCTCGCGGGCTTGCCCGTCCATCTCGCTCGGCTCCCGCCGGCTCGATTCACGGCGCAACAGTGAAATAATTGAGCAAGCGGCTGATCTGCTCGCGCATTCTTTTACGGTGCACAATCATGTCGATCAAACCATGCTCCTCGAGAAACTCGGCAGTCTGAAATCGTTCGGGCAAGTCCTGGTGCGTGGTTTCCTGATGACGCGCGGACCGGCGAAGCCGATCATGCTCCTTGGTTCAGCTATAATGACGTCGCCCAGTGACGCGAAACTGGCCATGACGCCGGCCGTGGTCGGATTTGTCAGGACCGAAATGTAGGGAAGCCTGGCTTCGCGTGGCGAGCGAGGCACCGCTCGTCTTGGCCATCTGCATTAAGCTCAACATTCCTTCGTACATGCGAGCTCCGCCCGAAGCGGCAACGATGATCACTGCACATCGCTCGGCAGTCCCGTATTCAATTGTTCGCGTGATTCTCTCGCCAACCACCGAACCCATGGTCGCGGCGAGAAAGCCGAAATCCATCACCGCAATCGCAACTTTGGAGCCGTCAAGAGTTCCGTGGCCGCTGATTACGGCATCCAGAAGGCCTGTGCTTTCCTGGTAATTCTTGAGGCGATCCTTGTAGCTGACCATTCCCTGGAAACGCAGGACGTCCACTGATTTCAAGCCAGCGTCCATTTCCACAAAAGACTCCGGGTCGAGCAGATTCTGAATTCGCTCCTTGGCCGGTTGCGCAAAATGATACTCACAGCGCGGGCAGACCCGCTGGTTTTGCGCGAGCTCGATTTCCGGCACGACCTCCGAGCAGCCGGGACATTTTTGAAAAAGGCCGCGCGGCATTTCCTTTTTCTTTCCCCCTTCTGCCTTGATTACCGGTTTTTTGAAAATGGCCATTGCAATTTATGCGCGCGCCGCCGTGGCCGCGTGAACAGAGATTGCGCCCGCGCGTTTCAAGACACGCGCGCACTCACTCAGCGTAGAACCGGTTGTAAGAACATCGTCGATTAACAGCACGCGTAAGCCTCGCACGTCCGCCTTCTTTCGTAAACGAAACGCGTTATGCAAATTTTCCATTCGCTCGGCGCGATCAAGCGCGGTCTGTGTAGTTGTATATCGAATGCGCTTTAGCACTCGCTTGCACGGAATCGATGTCCGCGGGCTTAGCAATTCAGCAAGCAAGCCCGCCTGATTGAATCCGCGTTCTCGCTGGCGCGTAGGATGCAATGGGACGGGCACGATCATGTCAAATTGCCGCCCGCGAAGACGTTCATCGTCAAACGCTGC
>JAALOD010000050.1:0-4423 GCA_013372845.1 Candidatus Udaeobacter sp. | reverse complement strand
TTCGCCAGCTTGAGTCTTGCCGCCGCAGAGAGCGCATACCGGAGGGTAGAGAAGCGATGTGGCCGCTTCGAACAATTCAAACTTGCGAAGCGCGATCATATTTCAACCAGGTGCGCATTATGATCCAGGTGAGGACAGCTATACCAAGCGGGATAATTCCAACGAGCATGTTCTTTCCTATCCAGGGAAAGGCGAGCGTTTGCTGACGTGCCAGCCGGCTAAAAGCGCCGCTGCCAAAGATCCAACCGGCATGCAGGCCAATTGACAGCCATAACGAATAAGTAAGCACGCGCGCGTCAGCGAGAATCCAGCCGATGAAAAATAATGTCGCCAGCGCTGAGGCCAGCATCATCGGATCCCCAATTCCGTCAAATGCGTGGGCAATCGAACTGAAGCCGGAGGTCCACGTGACTATCTCGGACGTCCGTTCCGGAGCCTTTAAAAAATGGACGACTGCAAAGATCGCTGAAACGGCAAAGATGGCTACGTACTTCCGGCCGGTCCTGAGTAAAACGCCTAAAACGATCCCGCGAAAAAAAGCCTCTTCAATGAACGGAACCGCTATTGACGCCAGGAGCATCTTGCCAAAACGCGCCCAGGCAAAGCTGTGCCGAAACGCATAAACGTGAAGTGCGATGAGTAAAACCCCGCAAAAGAGCAGGGGAACCACTGAGATAGCAACGCCGGCGAATAGATCGCGGCCCCAGCGCGAATTAGGTGCAAGGCCCAGGTCAGCCATGCTTCGCACGTGGCTTACTCGTAACAACGGCCAGAGCAAAAGTACAGCGGCAATCAGAAGGGCCCGATGAAAGAATGTCTCGAAATCGTACCTTGCCAGAAAAGAAAATACACCGTGCGCTGCGAGCGACTGAGCGGACCAAAAAAGAATTGGCGCAAGGATCGCTCCGACGACAATCGTCGCAATAAAGTATGCAGCCAATTTAATTACGTCTTTCAAGGCCGCTAATGTAAGGTTTCACTGCGATGCCGAGTCAACACATATGGACGGACAGAAATCAAGATGGCAGAAAACGCGAAGTCCGCGCGACGAAGTTCGGCGGTGCATGGCGGTTCCAGGCCAAAATAGTCGGCGATCTTGACTGGACCTACTATGATCGGCCGTTGCCGGAGGACTTGCTGACATTAAAAGAAATCCTGGTGCGAAAATATCAGCGGCGGCGCGCTTCAATCGAGGACGTTGCGTCAATCGAGAAGCTAATCCAGGAACAGAACGCCTATCAATGAAGCTTGCAGAGCCGATGCTGGATGCTCGATTCTGGATACTGGTCCCAGTGGGGCCCTTATTTCATCTAGTATCGAGAATCGAGCATCAAAGCATTGGTCATGACTGAGTGGAACACCAAGGAATTGATCGCGGCCGACAAACGACTCGTCTGGCATCCATTTACTGACATGCGTGAGTGGTGTGCCCCGGAGCACGAACCGCTCGTTCTGGTCGAAGGGCACGGAGCAGTGCTGCGTGACAGCAAAGGTGGCGAATACATCGATGGGAATTCATCCATCTGGACGAATATTCACGGGCACAATCACCCACACATTAATGCGGCGATCCGTCGGCAACTCGATCGCGTCGCGCACACTTCATTCCTCGGCTTCACGAACCCGGCGGCCATCGAACTCGCGCAAGCGATCGCTGGACTTTTCCCAGATAACTCCCTGAGCAGAGTTTTCTTCTCTGACGACGGCTCGACGGGAATCGAGGTCGCTTTGAGAATTGCGGATCAGTATTGGCGGCTGCGGCATTCGAGAAGGCATCAGTTTATTGCATTCCAGAATGGCTATCATGGCGATACGGCCGGTGCGGCGAGCCTGGGTGCGGTGGCCATGTTCCAAATCGGGTCGACTCGCTGGAACTTTCCGGCCATGCAGGTTCCAAATATTAAGGCGCTGGAAGCCCTTGCGCCGGCCGAAATAGCAAAGACTGCTGCCGTTGTGATTGAGCCTCTTATCCAGGGAGCCGCGGGGATGCGTCTGTGGCCTGGGGGCACGCTGAGAGCCGTTCGGGAATGGTGCAACCGGACCGATACCCTGTTGATTATTGATGAAGTAATGACCGGATTTGGCAGAACCGGTCGAATGTTTGCGTCGGAACACGAGGGAGTGATTCCAGATATGATGGTGCTGGCTAAGGGATTGACTGGTGGGTATCTTCCGCTAGCTATTACTTTGATATCTGAAAAACTATTTTCGGCATTTGATGGCTCCGTAGCGGAGGGCAAAGCGCTCGCCTACGGGCACAGCTACACGGGAAATGCGCTGGCTTGCGCGGCGGCCAAGGCGAGCCTCGAGGTCTTCGAGGACGAACATGTCCTGGAAGCTTTGCAGCCGAAAATCGGGCGCCTGAGCACGGCGCTGGCTGATCTGCAGAAACTCCCGGGTGTAAAAGAAGTCCGACAGTGCGGATTTATTGCCGGCATCGAGCTTGAAGAATTGCCGAACGGCCTCCGGCCCAGTTTAGCCGCGGCTGTTTGTGTCGAGGCCCGTCGCCACGGTCTGCTGACCAGGCCGCTGGGCAATGTCGTCGTTCTCATGCCGCCGTTATGCATCACCATCGATCAGCTAACTAAAGCTGTGGAGGCTCTTCGTGTGTCGATTGCCGAGGTATGGAATCGCTCCGTTATTGCCGCAGGGAAAGATGCCGAAGAAATTACGGCTTGATCAGCTGCTCGTAGGTAAGGGGTTATTTCCAAGCCGCGAGCAGGCGCGGCGCGCGGTGATGGCTGGCAACGTAAAAGTCGGCACCCGCATTGCCGTGAAGCCATCTGAGCTCCTCGAAGAAGAAGCGTCGATCTCGATAAAGCCGACAGCCAAATATGTCGGGCGAGGTGCGCTAAAGCTGGAAAGCGCTCTCGACTACTTCAAAATCGACGTGCGCGGGAAAAGAGCGCTGGATATCGGCGCTTCCACGGGTGGTTTCACGGATTGCATGTTACAACGCGGCGCCGGGAAGGTTTATGCAGTTGATGTCGGTCATGGGCAACTGAATTGGAAACTGCGCAACGATCCTCGCGTGATTGTTCTCGAAAAAGTCAATGCACGATCGCTCTCGCGCAGGCACGTTCCGGAGCTTGTCGATCTTTGCGTGATTGATGTTTCCTTTATCTCGCTGACCTTAATCCTGCCAAAGGCATTCGACTTGATAACTCCAACCGGCGTGATTCTTGCATTGATCAAACCGCAGTTCGAGCTGCAACGCGCGGACGTTGGCAGGGGCGGAATCGTTCGCGCGCCGGACCTGCACCGTAAAGCGCAGGAGAAGATCGTCGCGTTCGTCACAGATTCAGGCCATGTGGTGACCGGAATTGTTCCATCTGCTATTAAAGGCGCGGACGGGAACCAGGAATTTTTCGCATGCATCCGAAAACGATCGGCATAATCGCGCACACAGGGAAACCGGGCGTTGGTGACTTGGTCAACGCAATCGCTCAGGAGTTCAGTGATTTTTCGATCACACCTTTGCTGGAAAAAGAAACAGCGCGCATTGCTGGAAAGAAATCTGAGTATTCCATCGCAGAACTTGGCGCCGCGGCCGATCTTCTGGTTGTAGCCGGAGGCGACGGCACAATTCTGCGCGTAGTTGGGCAGCTGGGCGAAGCCATAAAGCCGATTTTCGGAATCAACGTGGGTTCCCTCGGCTTCCTGACCACCGCAAGTTCTGCGACTTATCGAGAGGCAGTGGAATGCCTGGCCAGAGATCGGATCAATTTTAGTGAGCGCGCGCTCCTTGAGGCCCGGGTAAGACTCGGCGAAAAACAAACCGCCAAGATGCTCGCGCTAAACGATGCGGTATTAAGCCGCGGCGAACTTTCGCGGCTGGTGCTGTTGCGCACGCGAGTCAATGGCGAACCACTCACTGAATTCAACGCGGACGGCTTGGTTGTTGCAACGCCGACAGGTTCGACAGCTTACTCGTTGTCGGCCGGCGGCCCGATCCTCGATCCGGAGTCGGGAGTTTTCGTGATCACACCGATTTGCCCGCACGTCCTCACGAATCGATCGATCATTGTCGCCGAGGGATCGACAATTGAGATCGAAGCGAGCGATCCCGACTATCCGGTGTTCCTGACGCTGGACGGCCGCAAGCCGATCCATGTTGAGCGCGGATCGGTAGTCACCATCCGCAAAGCAAAGAAGACGCTGCCACTGGCGTCGCTGCCTGATGTCTCGTTTTTCAGCGTGGTGAGGCAGAAATTGAAGTGGAGCGGGAGCAACCTTTAAAGGCGGTTTCGCCAATAGGCGACCGGCACCAAAAAGGCGCTCGCAGGACTATGCTGAAGATCGCTACTGGCTAGTGGCCAGCAGGCCCCTTAGGAGGAGGCTCGGGCGGCGGTGCCGGCGTCGGTGATTCTTTCCTTTGTGCCATTCCAAATCCTTAAATGGCCGGGGCAGCATAGTCTAGAGG
>JAALOD010000005.1:36449-71485 GCA_013372845.1 Candidatus Udaeobacter sp. | reverse complement strand
GCGACCTGCCAGTGAATTTGCATCTGGTAATTGAAGGCGAAGAGGAAATCGGCAGCGCACACCTGGGCGTTTTTTTGCGGGAAAATCGCGATGCACTGAAAAGCGAAGTAGCCGTGGTCTCCGATACTGGAATGATTGAGCGAGGCGTGCCAACACTCAGCTATGGTCTGCGTGGAGTGACCGCTCTCGAGATCAAGGTCACTGGGCCGAAGATGGATTTGCATTCCGGGGTTTTTGGGGGTGCCGTCCAAAATCCAATTACGGCGCTGGCGCAATTGCTCGCAACGCTTCACGATCGCGAAGGCCGCGTGGCAATCGCCGGATTCTATGATCGGGTTAAGCCGCTGGAAAAATGGGAGCGGGAAGCGTGGCGAAAACTTCCAGTCGATGGCGACAAACTGATACTGAAGGAAACAGGCGTGCCGGAACTGTTCGGCGAAGCTGGTTACAATGCGCTCGAGCGCATCTGGGCTAGACCAACAGCCGAGATCAATGGAATCGGTGGAGGATATCAGGGGCAAGGGACAAAGACAGTCATCGCAAGTCATGCGATGGCGAAACTGACTTTCCGCCTGGTTCCGGAACAGGAAGGCGATGAAATTCTAAAGCTGGCAAGAGCGCATTTACAAAAAAATCTCGCCAAAGGCGTTACGCTCGAAATCACCGACGGCCATAGTGGTCCGTGGTATCTCACCGATCCGCGTTCAGCAATCGGCGAAGCGGCGCAGCGCGCATTGCGCGAAGCGTTCAACTGCGATCCCGCGCTGATACGTGAAGGCGGCAGCATTCCCATTGTCTCGCAATTCCGAGCCATTCTCGGCATCGAAACATTGCTGATGGGACTTGCGCTGCCTGATTGCCGCGCGCACTCGCCTAACGAAAATTTTCCTCTCGAAAATTTCGAGGGCGGGATTCGCCTCAACAAAGCAATTCTCCAGGAACTCGCTGGCTGATTCGTCCTCTTACTCTTGCTCCTGCTGATGCTGTTAATCGGCTGCTATACAATATGAAAAGCGGCGGAGCACCGCCGCACTCCAAAACGCGAGTGCGAAATGCGAGCTTACAAGCACGGCCACGTTTTGGAGTGCGGCAATGCTTTGCCGCTTCGGGAGCCGCCGTGTCTCTCAAATTTGTCGGACTGCTTTTACTCTCGGCACTGTTTTTCGGGGTAACTGATGCCACGAATGCGGCTGAAGAATCGTTAGGCACAAAGATTAAGAAGATTTTTGCGACACCAACGCCGCCTCCGCGTAAGCATCGGAAAAGCTCAACGAAGAAACCGACACCCAGCCCATCGCCAACAGCTTCGCCAAAACATAAGAAGGTTTCACCGACTCCGTCTCCGACCGCCACGCCGAAGACAAAATCAAAGCGCAAAAAAGCGTCTCCCACACCAACAGCGACTCCCGAAGAAAGCCCGGTCCCAAGTCCAACTGAAACTCCAAGCCCTTCACGCTCGCCGCATCCCGGCGCAGAAAAGAAAGGCGCCCCGAACGTAACTCTTACGCCCGATGAGATTTCAGGCTACGACAATTATTCTCAAAAAGTGCGCCAAATCGTTGATGCAGGCCTGGAGCTGACAAAACAAAATTTGGGTTATAACTACGGTTCCGCAGATCCCGCGAATGGTGGCATGGATTGCTCCGGGTTCATTTATTATCTTCTGACCGAAAACGGGTTCAAAGATGTGCCGCGCGATTCGAGCCAGCAATATGTCTGGGTGCGCAAAGCGGGAAATTTCAATGCGGTCTTGAGCCACAAGGAGGATACGTTCGAGCTCGATGCTCTTCAACCCGGGGACTTACTCTTTTGGAGTGGCACTTACAACATCGATCGCGATCCGCCCATCACGCACACGATGATTTATCTGGGCCGCGAAAAACGAACCAAAAAGCGCGTCATGGTCGGGTCGAGTGATGGTCGCACTTACGATGGGAAACAGCGCTTTGGCGTCAGCGTTTTCGATTTCAAAATGCCGCCGCCACCCAACAGTGGCGACGCCAAAATCAGCCCGGCCTTTGTCGGCTACGGGCGAATTCCCGGGCTAAGCGAGGATTGATATGTCAAATATTGAGATTTCAGCCGCTCGCCCTGATCAATATGCATTGCGGTTAATGTGCTCCTGGAGCTGACCGAATAATAAAGCTATTGCTCATCCTTGAATTCGGCAGGGCTCGGAGAGGATTCCACTTCTGCGGACGTCGGTTGAACCAGGAAATGATGAACGCGGCGTTCGTATCCTACGAATGCAAACACAATTAGAGCAAACATCACGATCAGGACGACGCGCTGCTCATTTTTCGATAGTTCGAAAATCCTGAATAAGCGCTTCATCGTTTCGTGTAGCGAATCGCATCTTTTATTCCGGCTTCGCGAAAACCTTTAAGCCGCAAGAGACAGGAATCGCACTCGCCACAGGCCACACCTTCGGGCGAAGGATCGTAACAGCTGTGGGTTAGCGAGAGATCGAAGCCGAGTCCGACCGCTTTGCGAATGATTTCAGCTTTCGAAAATTTGATCAGGGGCGTGTGGATATAAAAGCGTCTGCCTTCGATACCGGCTTTGGTTCCAAGATTGGCGAGCGTCTCAAATGCCTCAATGAATTCCGGCCGGCAATCGGGATAGCCACTGTAATCGATCGCATTGACTCCCAGAAAAATATCACTGGCCGCAATCACTTCCGCCCACGCAAGTGCATACGCCAGAAAGATCGTATTGCGTGCGGGGACGTACGTGACCGGAATTCCTTGCGCGATTTCTGTGTCCGATCGCTTCTTCGGCACATCAATATCGTCAGTGAGCGCTGAGCCGCCAAAGGTGCACAAGTCAATCTTCGCGACGCGATGTTCCTTTGCACCTAACGAGTCAGCGATGCGCCGAGCAGCTTCCGTTTCGATCTGGTGACGCTGGCCATAATCGAATGAAAGTGCGTAAGCCTCGTAGCCTTCTGCGATCGCAATCGCCAGCGTTGTTGTCGAATCAATTCCGCCGCTGAGGAGAACAACCGCGCGTTTCATCTGTAGTCGACTGTCATCCCGAGCGAAGCAAAGCGGAGTCGAAGGATCCCGCGGAGATACACCTCGGTTTCGCAACGGGATTCCTCGATTTCGCTCGGAATGACAACATCATTCCTTGTCGCGGCTAGCGTTCTTGTCGGGATACTCGGCGCGCACCGTGAGCGCGATGCCGCCCCGTGCGGAGAATTGCGCGGTTACGATCGTCTCGCGTGGCGCGCATGCTCTTATGAAGTCGTCCAGAATGCGGTTCGTAACCGCTTCGTTGAAGGCGCGCTCGTTCCGATAGGAAGCTAGATAAAACTTGAGCGACTTGCTTTCGACACAGAGGCGGTCGGGCACGTAGTCGATGTCGATTCTGGCGAAATCTGGCTGGCCAGTGATTGGGCAAACCGAAGTGAAATCGTCCGTTTCGAAATGAATCCGGTAATTCCGACTAGGCGCGGGATTTGGGAAAGTCTCGAGCCGCGCTTCGCCAGGTGAGGCGGGCAATCTCACTTCACTTCGTCCGAGAAGCGTTAGTCGACCTGCGCGTTTTGCGTTTGCCACGGCGATATCAAGTTCGCCCGAAGGCGATTGAGGTCAATCGCCCCTACCTTGTTGAAATGCGCGCAGATCCTCGGCCGCGTCCGGATATTCTTTGGTCAGCGCTTCGACATTGCCGATTTCGACATGGGCCGGTTCCACGCCGGGCCATTCGGTGCTTGTGCCGAGGAACCAGCCCCGAAAGCCTTCGGGGATCACGCGCGCTGTGTGAAATGTATTACCTGGAATAAGAAGCTGGACGCGTTGACCACCCCGCAGATCGGGACCGACTACAACCCGCTCCGTCGTCCCATCGGCGTGCAGCATCAAAACCTCAATCGGATCGCCGAGGTAATAGTGATAGAGCTGATCGTTGCGGATGCGGTGCAGTCGCACCGGTGCGTCGGGCGTTACCATGAAGTAGAGAGCGGAACCGGTTGGACGCCCTTCGGCGAATGGCGGTGGCAGTCCGCCAGGTGCTATGCGCGTTTCGCTCACGAAAGTCACGCGCACGAACCCGCACGTTGCGTGAGGTTCAAGTTTGAGGAGCGCGCGGACCTCTTCGGCAGTTAAATCCTCGGTCATTTGTTTTTCTTGAACATCCAATACCAAACTCCGAACGTCCAACTCCGAACCATCCGAATGAACAGCGGGAGCCGTACTGCAAAATGAAAGATCGAACAGCGATAGTCGATGTAATCGCGGAGGATAAAAGAACCGGCGAAGTCGTTCTGGTGATGAATGAGCCTAACGAGTGGAACGGTTCCGACGAACAATTGCTCGCGTTACAGGAGCGGTTCAACGCTTACGTTTCATTTCTGCTCGACGGTGAACTGGCGGAGACGCATCCAGAGCTTGCCGGCAAACCGGCGCGGATTGAGCTGCGTTGCGCGCACATGCCGGACAAGCGCGCTCTTGAGTTACTCGGCCTGATCCACGATCACCTCGCGTTCCAGGAACTAAAGTTGGAAGTCGTGGTCACCAATGATCCGCTTTCGTCCCGCGATGGCGGGGCTACGGGCATGACGGGCGAAACCTGATGCTACAGCTCGATCGCATAGCGCTTCATCTTGTTGTAGAGCGTGGGTCGCTGGATGCCGAGAAGTTCTGCCGCTTTTTTCTTGTTCCCGTGACATTCAGCAAGCGCCTGAATAATGGCGGTTCGTTCAACATCGTCGAGGCTCTGGACGCCCGAACGCGGTAGCCCGGCTAGCTCAGCTTGTTGCAGCGCGGTTGGCAACTGTATTTCCGCGGGCAGCTCCTTCACTTCAATCATTCCCTGTCGTGCCAGCACCACGGCATATTCGATCGCGTTTTGCAGTTCGCGAACGTTGCCCGGCCACGAATAATCGAGCAATTTTTGAAACGCTTCTGGCGAAATGTCTGGCTCGGGTTTGCCGAGCTGCTGAGCAAACTGTTTCACGAACGCGGCGATCAGCGGTGGGATATCCTGTTTCCGTTTTCGAAGTGGCGGCACCTCAATTTGAAACGTGTTTAGCCGGTAGTACAAATCGGAGCGCAGCCTGTTTTCCGACAGCGCCTGGGGAACCGGCCGATTAGTCGAAGCGATGGCCCGGAAGTCCGCTTTCATCGTTTGTGTGCTTCCAAGTGGCCGATACTCGCGTTCTTGCAGCACGCGCAAAAAACGCGTCTGCAGCTCCGCCGGCATATCAGATATTTCGTCCAGAAAAGCGTGCCGCCATCGGCCGCCGCGATCATTCCAGGAAATCCTGCATCGCGCCGTGAACGCACCTTTCACATAGCCAGCTCTCCCTCAATCATCGTTTGGGAAAGCTGCCAATTAGCTTTACCATTGCCTTCCTGCGCGCCGGCTTCGTGCGTGAATAGCATTGGCGATTACCTCCTTGCCGACGCCGCTTTCACCACGATGAGAGCATTGGCATCTGATGGCGCCATTGCATTAATCAATTCCTCGATTTCTGCATCGGTTTGCTCTTGAAAATCAGCGTGGGCCGCGCCTCTGCCATTTCCAGACGCCGTTCGAGTTGCTCTGTCTTCTCTCGAAGTTCTTCGGCTTCTCGCAAGAGGAACTGTTTTTCGAATGCTTTCTCCACGAGGCTGATCAATTCTTCGGGCGCGTACGGCTTGCTGATGAAATGGTAAGCGCCGCGTTTAATCGACTCGATGGCATTGTGCAACGAGTCGTGCGCCGTCAAAATAATGACCTGCGTTTCGGGAACCTCGGTTTTGATCCGTTCGAGCGTCTCTAATCCGTCGGCGTCGGGTAATTGGAGATCGAGCAAAACGAGTGTCGAAGGTTTGGACCGTAATAACTTGAGTCCCTGAGAGGCCGTAGGTGCTGTATCCACGTGATAACCATGCCGCTTTAGCAACGCCTCGACCGTCATGAGCACGGGGCGCTCGTCGTCGATGATCAGGACGCGATGGTTGTTGGTTTTCATTGATTGGCCGCCTTCGTACTACGCACGACCAACGGACTCCAGTTTGTTAAAAGTGGGAAATAACGCGACTCAAGCATCTTTGGAAGAGCCACTTGAAACGGGGAGAGCGAGGGTTGTAATGAGCGCTGAAGCGTTCGGATCATAGTGAGCATATATTTCGCCGCCGTGAGCCTCTACGATAGCGCGAACACGATTGAGACCAAGACCGTAATGGCCCTGGCTGACTTTCCGAAGCGGCTCACGCGCCCAGCTCTCGGTGGGCAAGTCAAATCGGCTTTTTGGCTCCTGAAGAGTAAAAAGGAGTCGGTTCTTGTCCATCCTGGCAATCGCAATAAGGGTACTCTTGTCACGATTGTGACGGAAAGCGTTAGCAAAAAGCTCTGTAAATGCTTCCTGCAAAAGCTGAGGATCAACATTCAGCATCGCGTCGCCGACCTGAATGTTCCAGGTGATTGCCGCGCTTTGCCCGGAAAAATCATGATCGATTTTCTTGCGCAAATCTTCCACCAAATCGGCCGCCCGGTACGGTATCAGATTGGGTTTGACGCCACTGACTGCCTTGGAAAGGGATTGTAAAGCAGAGGTCAATCCAGAGATCATTTCACGCAGGCGCTTGATTTCGCTCTTGAGTTCGTCTTCTCGCTCCAACTCGCTGATATAAGCGGACTGCAGCTCGATCGCATTTAGATGATTGCGCAGATCGTGGCTAAGCTGGCGAATGAAACGAACGACGTCTATCCAGGCAACGTTCAGGTCATCGGTTCGATCTTCAGAAGGCTGCTCCGCCATATCGCGTATCGAATTTACCAGATGGGCAAGCGAGGCGCTTGCCCTACAACGTTTGAGCCATTCCCTGTCAGGTGAAATCCATTGTAGGGCAGGCGCTCCGCCTGCCAAGTCGGGTGCATCTTCACGAATCTGAATCTGCCAGCGAAAATTGATCGTCGGCCGGTTCCTCGCCGTGCGAGACCCGGATGTGTGGATCGTTGTTCGCCAAATGCCGCAGCGCGTGAAACACGTCTTCCGGATCTGCATCTATGGAACGCGCAATTTCTTCGGCCGTTTTACCGGGCCCACGCGCCAATTTCGAGCGCACCTGTTTTTGAAGCTCCAATAATCTTGTCGCCGCTTTCTTTCCAGCTTCAACGCCGGGTTGGTCATAAGCATTAATGTTGACCAGCGATCCGTAAAAGCCCACCGCGCGCTCATAAAGGGCGATCAACGCGCCGATATTGAATGCGTTCGCTTCGGGAATGCTCATGGTGATTGATTCGCGCCCGCTCTCATAAAGCGCGCTTCGCGTCCCGCGCAGAAATCCGTGGAGGTAGTCGCCACTTGTGACTCCATCTTCGATTTCGATATCCCGGTTGCTCCGATCCTTGTCCACTTCGATGAAAGTCACGAAAAAATTCAAAACCCCGTCACGTAACTGTTGCACGTAGGCATGTTGGTCGGTCGATCCCTTGTTTCCATAAACAGCAATGCCCTGATGCACGATTTTGCCGTCGAGATCCTTTTCTTTCCCGAGCGATTCCATCACCAGCTGCTGCAGATATTTCGCAAACAATGCCAGCCGGTCCTTGTAGGGAAGGATCACCATATCTTTGTCGCCCTTGCCATTGCCGGCGTAATACCACATGAGCGCCAGAAGCATTGCGGCATTTTGGGTCACATCCTGTGTACGCGTGTGCTCATCCATCGCTGCTGCGCCGGCCAGAAAATCATCGATACCAAGACCTTGCAGGGCCATCGGCAAAAGACCGACCGCGCTCATCACCGAAGTGCGTCCACCGATCCAATCGTCCATCGGGAACCGGGCGAGCCAATTGTTCTTTTCTGCGTACTTGTCCAAATCGCTGCCCACGCCGGTTACAGCCACTGCATGCTTGTTAAACTGCAGCCCCTCTTCTTTGAATCTCACTTCCGCCTCGAGCATTCCGTTTCGTGTTTCCTTTGTCCCGCCAGATTTTGAAACCACCACGACCAGTGTCTGCGCCAGTTCATCACTCATCTTCTCGAAGACGCGGTCGAAGCCGTCTGGATCTGTGTTATCAAAAAAAAGATGTCCATTGGATCACGACGTGATCCGAGAGCGTCTGAGACGAATTGCGGTCCGAGCGCCGAGCCGCCAATGCCAATGAGCAACACGTGCTTAAACGGTTTTCCATTTTCAGCCGCAATTTTTCCGGAGTGAATATCCGCTGCGAATGTCCTGATGCGTTTGATCGTCTGTTCGATCTCGGTGCGAATTTCCGGAGTGGGTGCTAGTGCGGTATTCCGAAGCCAATAATGTCCAACCATTCGCTTCTCGCTGGGGTTAGCGATTGCCCCGGTCTCCAACGCTCGCATTCCCTCAAATGCTTTATCGACATTGGGCTGCATTTTTCGAAGAACTCGTCCGGGAATTTCATCCGACTGATGTCGAGAGAAAAACCAAGGTCGCGGTAATGCAAGAAGTACTGCTGAAAACGCTGCCAGAGTGAAGAGGACGACATAAGAATGCGAAAATACCCAATATAGACGACATTGAGTATCAAACCTTCGAGTCTGCAAATCCAAATAAAACCAGATGAGCGAAGCGGACGTCTGGTTAGCGTCTGCGGTTGTGTCCCGAACCGTTCTCGCGATCGTAGAGCTGCCTCCTACATGAAATTCAATTGCAGCGCCAGGTCGCGGGAATAGCTTCGCGGTATCATGGCACGTGCCCACACCAAGCAAGGCATGCCACATTTGTTTTCGGGAGTGATCGCTTCCGCCTTGGTCGCTGCGGCTCTATTTGCCGCTGGAATGGTAGCGGTTCATCGCGAACACACCACCATTCTGTCAACCGCTCCCGAATTGTTCCCGCTCAAAAACCAGGGCCTGGCCTTTCAAGGTGCCGCCGCACATGCGCCGAACGTATTGCCGCTTTATGGCAGCTCAGAACTAACGGCCCTTCGGGTGCCGGAGAGGGCAAACGTCTTTTTTCGCACTGCGCCAACAGGTTTCCAAGTTTCGCCCGTCGGCGCTGGAGGCATGCCGCCGTTGATCATTTTGCAAAAAGTTGGTGCTCTTGGGTCGGCCTTGCGCGGTAAAAAGCTTGCTATTTCACTGTCGCCCAATTTGACGGCTCACCCTGCCGGGCGGAAGGCCTACGAGGGAAATTTTTCCCTGATGGCGGCAAGTGAACTGGTGTTTGGCACCGCCCTCGATTTTGACCTAAAACGGGACATCGCTTCACGCATGCTGAACTGTCCGATTACCGTGGAGAAAAGTCCCTTACTGGAATTCGCGGTAAGGCGCCTCGCGTCCGGCCGATGGCTTGATCGCGTCGGTTTCTGCGCGCTGTGGCCAATAGGGAAAGTGCAGAACATTGTGCTGGAGATGCAGGATCATTTCGCGGCGCTTGCTTACATTCAGCATAAGATCAAGCCCGCCCTGCCACGGCATCTTGAAGAGATCGATTGGCCAAAGCTAATTGCAAAAGAAAACGTACTAAGAACCACTGATGAGGATAAAACGAAGGAATCCTCTAGCTTAGGCGAGCAAAAAGCCCCGGGTAGCCGGGACGTGGCGTTCCGGACCGACATGAATGCGGGACTCGGATGGACAGATCTCGAATTGCTATTGCGCACGCTGGCGAGCGTTCACGCACGGCCCCTCCTGTTGAGTATGCCGTTCGATGGGCAGTTCTACGATCAGACAGGCGTATCACGGTCGGCTCGCGAAAGCTATTACCAGAGGCTTCGCGCACTCGCACAACGTTATCATTTTCCGTTAGTCGAATTTAAGGGGCACGATGAAGACCCGGCCTTTCTTTACCTTCACAAGAGTCACCTCACCGTGAAAGGCTGGATCTATTACAATCGCGCCCTTGATGATTTCTTTCATGGGCGGGTCCCCGAGAGTTGATTGAAGCGATGCCTTGATGCGCGCTTGTTGGCTTGTCCGTCATGGCTCGCTGTAGGGTAATACCCTACAGGATCTTCATACCCTGGCTCACATGCACGCCCTTACTTGCGGGCATAACCTGCAAGCATCATGGGCACTGCACGAACCGCGGCACCGCATTTGTTTTCAGGCGTTATCGCCACTGGTCTCGCTGCGACGATTTTACTCGCCGTGGTTGAACAGGTCTCGAAGTTCCGTTCGGGTGCTCCGCGGCTTAGAGCTAGCAGGTGTTATTGGATATGAGTGCGGTGTTTCGCGAGCAAGCGTTACAACTTTTGGCCTCGGTCGCTGAAACCGATGAGGTCCGGAGTAACCTCGAGTTGCCGCTGTATGAGTGCCAGCTGTTGGACTCGATTAAAACGGTGGAGTTGATGGTAAGAATCGAGGAGGAATTTGGTCTCAAGATTTCACCGTCGGAGTTCGAGCGCGAAAATTGGGAGACGCCGCGTAAGATTATCGCTGACCTTGAGAGCCGGATGCAGGTGAACGTGTGAGCTGGATCGGGGCACATCCAGCGCTCTGGCGGGCGCTGCTGATTCTGTATTACCTCGCTATTATTGTGGGCCTGATCGCGATGTACGGTCGTGGCGACTTTTCGACGCCGCCATTTGTTTATCAGGGTTTTTGAGTGGATCTCATCGAACAAATCGATCATTGGGCGCTTGCGGCTCCGAATGCGATCGCACATATCAGCGGAGATCAAAGGCTGACCTATGGCGAGCTGCGCCGGCGTTCAGATGCCCTCGCGGCCTACCTGGCAAAACGCTTCGGCAACGATCGCGCCCCCGTCGCGGTGCTGGGGCATCGAGAGCCGGAGATGCTCATCGCGTTTCTGGGAGCGATAAAATCCCACAGGCCATATGTCCCGCTGGACACGGTATTGCCACAGCAACGCATCGACAAAATTCTCGCAATCTCGCGCCCTGCGTTGGTTCTCGCGCCCGAAGACGTCGCAAAACTTTCCGGCGCTGACGCGCCCGCTCCGGCTATCCGCGCGCAGCGCGATGACCCGTTTTATATACTGTTCACCAGCGGCAGCACCGGAGAGCCGAAAGGAGTTATCATTACGCTTGGGTGCCTGGAGCATTTCGTTGGATGGATGCTTGAGGAACAGAAGTTCGTCCCTCTAGGGGAGACCTTCCTGAATACGGCGCCATTCTCATTCGATCTCTCGGTGATGGATCTGTATTGCAGCCTTGCCACGGGAGGGACTCTTTTCAGCATAGGCCGCGATCTGGTGGCAAATCCGAAAATGCTTTATCGCGCGCTAGGAAATTCCGGTGCGACCACTTGGGTCTCTACGCCATCGTTCGCACAAATGTGTCTGATTGAAGAGAAGTTCACAGAGGCAATGCTTCCACGCATTCGGCGTTTTCTTTTTTGCGGCGAGACGCTCGCCGCGCAAACTGCGGCTCGTCTGCTTGAGCGCTTTCCGCGAGCGCAAGTATGGAACATGTATGGACCGACCGAGGCGACGGTGGCCACCACTTCCGTACGGATAGACCTTTCAATTTTGGAAAAGTATTCGGCGTTACCAGTGGGACGCGGGACGCCCGGGACCGATGTTCTCGTTGTGAACGAAGCTGGCGAAACTTTACCAGCAAATGAGCAAGGCGAGATTGTTATCGCGGGACCAAATGTTAGCCCAGGCTACCTCGGGCGGCCCGAGCTCACGGCAGCCGCCTTCTTTAAGCATTGCGATCGGCGTGCCTATCGGACCGGCGACCGGGGCCGATTTCGTGATGGCTTGCTTTTTTTTGAGGGCCGCATGGATTCGCAGCTCAAGCTCAGCGGCTACCGCATCGAAGTTGGCGATGTCGAAGCAAACCTTCTGGCGTTGCCCTCGGTAAGGGACGCAGTAGTAACCCCGGTGATTAAGAACGGCTCGGCCCAGTCGCTCGCCGCTTTTGTAGTGCTCAGCAGCCGAATTGAGGCATCGCATTTCGAGCTAACACAGTCGATGCGACGGCAGTTGGCCGAGCGGCTGCCAGTGTACATGTTGCCGCGCAAATTCGTTTTTCTCGATGCTTTTCCGCTGACGGCGAATGGCAAGGCCGACAGAGCCCGCCTGGCTCAGTCTCTGTGATTCCCTACGCCGATTTCACGTATTTTGGGCTGCTGCTTTACGCAGTAGTTCCGACGCTCATTCTGGGTCTGTTTGGCAAAGCTGGCTGGCGCTGGGCGACCCTGGTGACCGCCGCGATGCTCATCGTGCAGTATCACGGGGCATTAGACATTCGACCACATTTTGCAGTTCGCGAAATCTGGATCGTCATCGGTTTCGCCGTCTGGCAATGGGCAATGGTGTGCGTATTTGCAAAAAGCGGGGCACGGGCCGGCTGGCCGTTCTATGTTGCGGTCGCGGCAAGCGTGCTTCCGCTTGCAGCGTCCAAATTTTTTCCGGTGGTGTCGCCGGCGAGCGAGTTTGGTTTTCTCGGAATTTCGTACATCACGTTTCGGGCGTTGGATGTCGTATTTTGCCTGCGGGACAAAGTCATCGCTCTGCCTGGGACACTCGATTTCACGATGTTCCTTTTTTTCTTCCCAACCATTTCAGCCGGCCCAATTGACCGGTTCCAACGGTTCGCAGGCGAATGGAGAAAGAGGCGAACGCGCGCTGAATTCCTTATCGATCTCGACGGCGCAGTGCATCGCATTTTTCGGGGGTTCTTTTACAAATTCATCCTTGCCGCGCTGATTAAACAATACTGGCTGGAGCGAGCCGCCAGCAGTGGGAGCTTCCCGGCGTTGGTCAGCTACATGTATGCCTACAGCTTCTATTTGTTTTTTGATTTTGCCGGCTACAGCGCTTTCGCCATTGCTCTGAGTTATCTTTTCGGTGTCCATACTCCGGAAAACTTCGATCGGCCGTTTCTCGCCCGGAATATCCGCGATTTCTGGAATCGCTGGCATATCACTCTTTCATTTTGGTTTCGCGACCATGTCTACATGCGCTTTCTCTACGCGGCGATGCGCGGCAAATGGTTTGCGCATAAGGAAGTCGCCCCGATCGCAGGCTATTTTCTAGCCTTTGGACTTATGGGACTCTGGCACGGGCCTGAGCTGCACTACATTGTCTACGGATTTTATCAGGCGGTGTTGCTCTCCGCGTTCCACATTTTTTCCCGCTGGAGCAAGGCGCACCGCTATTGGCGCGACGGTCTTGTCTCGC
This sequence comes from Candidatus Udaeobacter sp., assembly GCA_013372845.1. Classification (GTDB taxonomy): domain Bacteria; phylum Verrucomicrobiota; class Verrucomicrobiia; order Chthoniobacterales; family UBA10450; genus Udaeobacter. The sequence continues at coordinate 58,421 of JAALOD010000005.1, read as the reverse complement.
GGGTCGTGGCTACCTTCATCACGTTCCAGTTTGTTTGCTTCGGCTTGCTGATTTTTTCGGGACGCATTGGCGCTGCACCGCTGCCGCATTTTGCCAGCAAAATCGAGCACGCAGACTGCACGGCAATTTCTGGCTGGATTTGGGACAAAAACGATGGGGACGCTGAGGTCCATATTGAACTTTGGGATCGTGACCAGTATGTCATGGCGTTCCCGGCGAATCAGTTCCGGGAGGATCTGGTGGATGCCGGTTACGGAAACGGCCGGCATGCCTTTAAGATTCCGACTCCGCCGCAGCTCAGAGACCAGCGTCCACACGTGATCCATCTTCGTGTTGCTGGGACAAAGCAGGAGCTAACTGATTCGCCCAGAGTAATTGATGTCCGTGAGACGAGTTAGAGCGTTACAAAGTTAACAGGTTAAAGCCAGATTTGCGTCGGAAGAGACTGGCGGTAGGTGACATTGTAACCTTTTAACTGTTTTAACTTTTTAACCTTCTGCTCGGACGGCCGGGCCTATTTGGCCGGCATGCTGCCTTTCTTAGCTGGCGCTTCCTCTGGTGCTGCGACCTCGTATTCTGGCTTGGGCGTACCCAGTAGCCAGTGATCGAACCAACCCACAATATGCTGTAGACGCTCGACGCGGTGCCACGGCTGACCGGAGCGAGAAAGTTCGTGTGATTCGTTGGGAAATCGAACCATCACGGTCGGAATCTTGCGGAATTTTAGCGCGCGAAACATTTGTTCTCCGCCCGAGCCCGGCGGCGTCCGGTAATCCGCTTCGCCGAGGATAAACATCATCGGCGTCGTCACATTCTTGATGGAGTTGATCGGCGAACGCGCTCGATACTCCTGGGGATCTTCGAATGGCGGCACTTTGAACCAGGTCGGCTGGAAGAGCGTGAAGTCCCCCGAATACCACCAATCTTCCCAGCTGGCGATATCGCGTTGCGCGACGGCTGCGGCAAAGCGGTTGGTCTGGCCCACGACCCAGTTGGTCAGCAATCCGCCGCCGCTGCCGCCGGTTACGCCGAGCTTCTTATCGTCGATGTAACCGAGCTTAATCGCCTCATCCACACCGGCCATTAGGTCTTTGTAGTCGTCCCCTGGGTAATGATACTGAATGATGTTTCCAAATTCCTGACCGTAAGTGGTACTGCCGCGCGGATTCGGGTAAAGCACCACATAACCCTTGGCCGCCATCCACTGGAATTCGTGATCGAAAACATAACCGTACGCAACGTGCGGTCCGCCGTGAATATTCAGGATCAACGGGTATTTCTTGTGTGGATCGAAGTTCGGCGGTTCCTGCAACCAGGCTTGAATATGCTTGCCGTCAAAGCTGTCGTACCAAATCTCTTCCGGCTCGGTTAAGTTTAGCTTGGAGAACAGCTCGTCATTGACATGCGTCAATTGTTTGGGCTGCGCGTCGCCGGTCGCGCGATCCAAGACAAAAAGATCATTGATGCGTGTTGGTGTCGAAACTACGTAAATCAACTTCGCGGCGTCAGGCAACGCGCGAAAACTCATCACCCCCTGGTTTCCAGAAGTTAGATCGTGCACTCCGGCCCTGCCGAGATCGGCGTCCTGGGCTACAGGCAGATCGAACAGCGCGAGATTTGCTTTCCCTTCCTTCGTGTAAACGGCGATAAGGCCTTTGCCATCTGGCGTCCAGATCGGCTTGTTTTGTCCACCTGCCCGCGGCGGCGCGCCGTCCCCAATCACGAACCCGGGCACATCGAAATCAAAGTTCGCCGTCAAATTGCGCGGCTTTGCGTTTGGCAAAAGATCGAGGACCCAGAGATCGGGCTGCGTGTATGAGGTAATCGGACGTGTGGTTGATGCGGTAAACGCGACCTGTTTCCCATCGGGGCTGAGCGACAGCGCCCCTCCGCCGGGGCCAAAACCCCCGATCTGTAAATCAATCGTTGTGATTTTTGCTGGTTCGCCGCCGGCTGTCGCCACCGAATAAAGATCAGTCTTTGGCAGCTCGTAGTACGGTTCGTAATTCCGGTCCGATGTGAAATAAATCTGTGAACCGTCCTTGGACCAGGTGACGCTATCTTCATCGAATCGGCCCGTAGTGAGCTGGCGTGGTTTTACTTTTTCGCCGGCACTGCGCGGCGCGCTCACGAGCCAGATGTGTGTGGGATGCTTAGGGTCGATGTAGCCTTCATTGTCCTGTCGATAAACTGCGCGCGTGATCACGCGAACATCGCTCTCGCGTTCATCTGCGCCTGCGGGAGCATTTCCACTGCCCGCTTTTTTTGCCTCTTCTTCTTTTGCTTTTTTCTTTTCCTGTTTGGCCAGGTCTTCCGCGTTTGTCTCGCTTGTGAACGCGATTGTTTTTCCATCCGGCGCCCAGCTCGGACTCCCCGTGCCTTTCGGCAGATCGGTAAAGACAAATGAATCGCCGCCCGCCATTGGCAGGATCGCCAGTTGTGGCGGCTCGGGCTTGCCGTTCTTCTCGGTCGCGCGAAGAAACAGCAAGTATTTCCCGTCCGGCGACCATTGAGGCGTGGAATCGTGATCGCCCTTTGTTATTTGATGGGGCGCTTCGCCGCCCGCGATCGGCACAGTCCAGATGGAGGTGTTGTACCCTTCCTTCTTCTCATTAACCGTAATGCGCACAAACGCCACGCTCGATCCGTCCGGCGAAATTTGCGGGTCTCCTATCCAGACGAAATCGAACAGATCTTTTTCGGTGATGTTGCGCTTTTCAGCCAGTGAGCTGCCGGCTCCTGCTGACAAACCTAGCAGCAAACAAATGACGAAGAACTTCGCCATGTTAAATCGTGGAATCGCTGAATAGTGAGGTGGTAAACCCGATGTAACGGTGTAACGATCTAACGAATCGCGCCAGTGCTTCTTCATTCCTTTGAGCTTCGACATGCGGCCCCTCGTATTCGCCCTCACATGTGCTCGATGACGTTATCGCCAAATTGCGAACACTTGATCTCGGTTGCTCCGTCCATCAAACGCGCGAAATCGTAAGTAACACGTTTGCTCGCAATCGCGCCCCTTAGGCCTTTCAGAATCAAATCGGCGGCTTCCGTCCAGCCCATGTAACGGAACATCATTTCGCCCGACAGAATCACCGAGCCGGGATTGACCTTGTCCTGATTGGCGTACTTCGGCGCGGTGCCATGGGTCGCTTCGAACACCGCGTGGCCGGTGATGTAATTGATGTTTCCTCCGGGTGCGATACCAATTCCGCCCACCTGCGCGGCCAGCGCGTCGCTCATGTAATCGCCATTCAGATTAAGCGTGGCGATCACGTCATAATCTGCCGGGCGCAACAGGAATTGCTGCAGCGCGTTATCGGCAATGGCGTCCTTGATCACAATACCGGCACCCGGTTTGCCCATGGGAATCTCGCACCACGGCCCGCCATCGATCTCCTTCGCGCCGAAATATTGCTTTGCGACCTCATAGCCCCAGTCGCGGAACGCGCCTTCGGTGAACTTCATGATGTTGCCCTTGTGGACCAGCGTCACGCTCTTGCGACGGTTCGCTATCGCATACGAGATCGCGCTATGCACCAGGCGGACGGTGCCGGACCGACTGACCGGTTTGATTCCGATTCCTACGCAAACGTCGTCCTTTTCCGGTGCACCGACTTTTTTCCAAAACTCCGCCGCTTTCTGTTTTGTCCCGAACCGAATTTTCTCATACTGCTGCGGAAAGTCCTTTTTTAGAAAATCGAGAACCTTCTGCGCGTCCGGCGTGCCGGCAGCGAACTCGATGCCTGCATAGATGTCTTCCGTGTTTTCGCGCGGAAGATCACCATATTAACTTTTTCCGGATGCTTAAGAGGCGAGGGGACGCCATCGAAGTACTGCACCGGCCGCAGGCAAACGAAAAGATCGAGGAGCTGCCGCAACGCAACGTTGAGCGAACGAATGCCGCCGCCCACCGGCGTAGTCAGTGGACCTTTGATCCCCACGTGATACTCGCGGAACGCTTCAACGGTATCGTCGGGCAGCCATTCACCGAATTTGTCCTTTGCTGCCTGGCCGGCGTATACTTCAAACCACGCGATCTTTTTTCTGCCGCCGTATGCTTTTTCCACCGCGGCATCGAACACGCGCACGCTCGCGGCCCAGATGTCCGGCCCGGTTCCATCTCCGCGGATGAACGGAATGACCGGTTGATCCGGCACATTCAGTTTGTCGGTTCTTGTAATCTTTTCGCCTGCAGGCGGAGCGACATCTTTATATGGCATAAGGGGCAAACTGTAGAGGCGGCTCTCCTCAGCCGCAACAGAAGTCAATGCTCCGTGGCCCGTCGTCCATGGTCATTCGAAGAAGACAGAAAACCAGAGGTTGATTACAATCGCCATTATGAAATTGCTGCTGTTTTTGCGCTAACGTTTCTGGCGAGTTTGATGCTTGCGCTTGCACAAGAGCGGGATGCTTGCACAAGAGCGGGATAAAAGGCGGGCTTTGCCTCTATCCTTGATTGATAGACGATGCCCGTCTTGGTCGGTTCGCACTTCGCTATTTCTGTCTTCCGGAGTTTTCCGTTTAATCGACAGGACGTCATGGGCTGATGTGCACTTGACCGGGCTATGATAACGTACGACGATATCATTCATGCGAACGATCGTCGATTTGCCCCAGGAACAAGTCAGAAAGCTAGCGTTAGTTTGTCGCCGCGAAAAAATTTCCCGAGCGGAAGCGGTCCGCCGTGCGCTTGATCGTTTCCTCCGTAGCTCGTCCGTCCGCGATCTGCGCTCATTCTTTGGCGCGTCCAAGACGCGCGGGAATGTTTCACGGCGCGTCGCCAGGGTGCGTCGCGAGTGGAGTCGACGGAGTTGAATGCGCTGCTGGACAGCGACATTCTCCTAGATTTTCTCGATGGTCACGCGGCTGCGGCCAGGGAAATTGCGCGTTATCACGAATGTTGCGTCAGTATCATCTCATGGATGGAAATATTGGCCGGCGCACGGACTCAGACAGATGAAGACGTCCGCCGTGGGTTCCTTGGTCATTTTCGCCTCGTGCCGCTGACGGCCCAAGTGGCTGAAGAAGCCGTGAAGTTGCGCCGAGAATATCGGCTCAAGCTGCCAGACGCGATTATCTGGGCGAGCGCGATTACAGACAATTGCCTGCTCGTGTCGCGCAACACGAAACACTTTCCAGTAAACCGAGCCAGCGTGCGATTCCCTTATCGGCGATGATACGAAAAAGGCATAGTCGCTAGGAGTTGGATCCCGACCTTGCTTTAAGCAGCGCACTAACTTGCTTCGTTGCAGTCTTGCGTAAAGGCGGGGCTCTGCTATAATCCGCGTTCCTCCTTCACTCCCATGTTTCCCCAGCAAGCCAGCGAGCGGCTTTGTGTCGGCGGCGGAGCCTGCCCTGAGCCCGTCGAACAGGTCAGCCGCCGACCTGCTCGCCAATTACGGATCGTTGAACTCCGTTTACTCTCGCAACGTGAGCGCGCCAGCGCTTTTACGTTGCTCGAACTTCTGATTGTCGTCGGCATCATTGCCATCTTGCTGGTGTTAATCGCTCCGGCGTTCACAACCATCAAAAGCGCCGGCGACGTCACCAGCGCCGCATACACTATCAAAGGCGCGCTCGACACCGCGCGCACGTACGCGAAAGCAAACAACACCTACACTTGGGTCGGTTTTTTCGAGGAGGATATTTCAAATCCGCCTAATGCAGGAACCGGGAGGCTCGTCATGTCAATAGTTGCTTCAAAAGATGGAACGACAATTTACAACCCGAACAGCCCTACTAATCCCGATCCTATCGATCCCACGAGGCTAACGCAGGTAAACAAATTGGTGAAGATCCATAACATCCATCTTCCGCTTTTTGCGATTGGCGACGGAACAGGGGATACGTTTAACACGCGGCCTCCCCTCCAAGATGACGGCTTTGGTGTCGGCTACAACTATTCTCGATTCGGAGAACTGAACGCAGCGATTCCGAATACTGCGCCATATACAAACTCACAATTTCCTTTTTGGTATCCGCTGTCGGCCGCTTCTCAATCGGAAGCCCAGTACTATTTTCGGAAAACGCTGCAGTTTAGTCCGACTGGCGAGTGCAGAATCAACAGCACGTACGACGTTAGGAGAGTAATTGAGGTGGGTCTGCTTCAGACGCATGGTACGGCTGTCCCTGCTCCTATCGGCGGCGGTGACTCAACACTTATTTACGCCGGTAACGTTGCGGCAGTCCAAATCACTGGGTTCGGTGGTAATACCAAAATTTATCAGCGATGAAGCGCTGCATCGCTTCTAATACCGCGTTTTCTCTCGTCGAAGTGACTCTCGCCCTCGGTATTGCCGCCTTTTGCTTGATTGCAATTTTCGGCCTGATGCCTGTCGGTGTTCAGACAAATCGAAACGCGACATCGCAGACCGCTGCGACAAACATCCTAGCCTCCGTAATGGCCGATCTGCGAGCCACGCCTCTAACAACCCCGCTGGGTAGAGCCACCACATCACCCCAATATCAGATTCCAATACCCCAAAATCCAGTTGGATCAGCGACGAGCGTACCGCCGTTTTTTTTCGCTGAGGACGGAACATTCTCGGCTTCAATCCAACAACAGTCTCGTTATCAGGTGAACATTATGTTCTTTCCGACCAGTCCTAATCCCAATGGCCCCAACACACACCTAGCCACATTGGCGGACATTAAGATTACTTGGCCTGCCGGTGCCACGCCAGCCAATGCAAGCGGGTCAACCGAAATGTTTGCTTCATTCGACAGGAATTGAATCAAATGGTTGACGACGAGAGCACGCCACCACAGGGCAACCGGACTGAGCGTTACAGCCAGCGTGGACCGGTGAGGGAGAATTTCGGCGCTGGTCGTTATAGTCAGGGGTCGGTAGTCAGTAGTCAGTGGTCGTTGTGTATGGCGGGGTTTACGTTGGCGGAGCTCCTAGTCAGCGTCGGAGTGCTCGTGTTACTGCTTCTGTTAGCTACACAACTTCTAAACAGCGCCGCAACCATTACTACTGTCGGCCACAAACGAATGGATGCCGACTCGTCAGCGCGGCAGCTGCTTGATCGTATGGCCATCGATTTCGCGCAAATGGTGAAACGAAGTGACGTTGATTACTTCGCCAAACGTACTGCGGCACCGAACTCCGTGGGGGATACGATGGCGGGCAACGATCAGATAGCTTTTTACAGCGCCGTGCCTGGATACTACCCGTCGGGTTATTCGCCTGGCTCTCAAAGTCCTATGTCGCTTGTAGCTTATCGGGTGAAATCCCAAAACAAACTAGAGCGACTTGGCAAAGGCCTGGTTTGGAACGGCGTCTCGTCGACTGACACACCCGTCGTTTTTCTGCCGCTTCTGATCAGCAACACATGGCCGTACGCGACTAATCAGAGTCCGGATCCAAGTTCGGCATCGGCGTATGAAACCATGGGTCCGCAGGTTTTTCGATTCGAGTATTATTATTTGCTGAAAAACGGAGGCTTTTCGGACACTCCTTGGGATACGGGCGCCGGGCATACGGCCGTAAAAGGGATGCAAGATGTGTCGGCGATAGTCGCCAGTGTCGCGGTGATCGATTCGAAGAGCAGAGTGCTTCTCACCGATAGCCAAGTTGCGGCGCTTGCAGCTGGCTTGTCCGATTATGTTGTCGGTATCGCGCCCGGCCAGTTGCGGGCGAACTGGCAGGCCTACCTTGATGGAATCATAAGCCTGCCACGCCCGGCGATTTCCGGTATTCGGCTTTATGAGCGCTATTTCTACCTCTCACCGCCTACCCTCCTTACTCCATGAAAACACTTTTTCACTCACGCAATCGGCCGTCGAAAGGCGCAGCTCTGATTATTGTTCTTGCGTTGGTTGTGCTTTTGACAGGTTTAGCCTTCGCTTATTTCTCGCGCACGACTACTGAGAGGCAACTTGCCCATTCGAGCTACAACGATACCTCGGCTGATCTTCTCGCTCGCAGCGCGCTCGACATTATGATTAGTAGCTTAAAGCAGGAGATTCTTAATGGCGGCACGACGGTAACACCAGCCAATATCCAACCGCAGCGGTCAGGCGATGACGCGTCCATTCCAAATTTGATCCGGCGAAGTGCGCGCAGCGATGCTATACCTGCACCTGGCGTTCCAAGTTTGGCCGCCGCTATCAGCTCTGGGCCAGTAGACCCGACAAATCCAAAGCGGGGCGAAGTTACGTCCGCTCGTTGGAATAAGCATTATTTGATCCCACGACGATCCCCTATTCCACCAGAGAACTGGAATACGATTTACAGTGATCCAGTCTCGACTTTCGTTCCCCCCGACTGGGTGCTGGTAACTGCTCAAGGGCCGAATCCTGCGCCTGTGCCGAGCGCTGTGATAGGGAGGTATGCCTTCGCGGTTTACGACGAAGGAGGTTTGCTAGATATGAATCTGGCAGGGTATTCGACGTGGACACAACCTGGCGGCGGCGGTGGTGGCCCCAATGCGACCCCCACGCCGTGGCCGACAAATATTGGAAGAAAAGGGATTATCACCTTCGCCGACCTGACTGCTTTGCCTGCCCCCCCACCAAGCACACTTCCGCAGAGCCAGATCAATAATATTGTAGGCTGGCGCAATTATTCCACTACGCGACAGACAGGCAGTTTTTTCCCGACTGGCACTGCGACGTTCAAGGTAAACGATCGCAACGCACAAGATTCATACGGCAGCTACCTCATGGATTTCGGTGACCCGCCGTATCCTTCGCCGTGCCCTTCTGATCCATTGACCTCGGTTGACATTTCTACTAGTAGTGGGCGGACAGATCAGGCTGTCATGACGCGCCAGGAATTGTTGAAGCTGCAAAGGAGTCTCGGCTTTAGCCAAAATGCGCTGCAGTGCATGGGGACGTTTTCCCGTGAGCGCAACCAGCCAGCCCGTGATTGGAACCGGCTTAACAGCCGTCTACCTGACCGGTTCGACTTGGGGATGCTTGGTATGGTTAAACCCAACCCGGCTAATACGGCGAATGGGCGAGGGCGTGGTCAGGGGCATGGCAACGGCGGTAACTTTAAAGGGCGCGGTCATTATAGAGGCGACGCGTTAAGTATTCGCGACCTGGTCGGCCTGATATGGGTAGCTGGGGATCCAGCTATTACGGATCCCCATAACGTTAAGTATTGGGGTCACTGGCTATATGTCGGCACTCCACCTTTGCCCAATGGCAACCCCCATATCCCGATCTTGAGAGGAGGCAGGAACGATTTGATGCAGATCCTCGACTATTGCACTGGGAACCAAGCAAATGCCGATAACGACGATGCTGACCCACAAAGTGTTGCAACAATCCTCAGTCTAGGCGCCTCATTAATTGATCAATACGACAACCCAGGCGACACCGGGACGGATGACGTGGACACCGTCGGGGTACATCAGACTGGCACGCATGTTACCATCATTGCCTATGGCGACGGTGGAACCAAATTCGTTCTTGGCTGGGAAAGCAATGAGGCTCCAGCGGTTACGGACACCGATCCCAGTAACCCTCATAATCCTTACAACTGGATAACTGACACAGGCGACTCCACTGGGAGTAAAAAGTCGCCGCCAAATTTCACGCCCATCGTGCTAAATCACGGCTTTTCGACTTCGGGCGACCTGGGATATGGTCTGAAAACCGAAAACGCTTTTAGGCCCGTGGACTTCCATAGCTGGCCCCAGGTGGCAGGAAGCATCGACGCTGCGCTTTTAGATTTTTTCAGTTACAACCCTGTTGATCATAATTATCCGCGAGTCGGCATCGCTAACCTCAACACGAAAAACGTTCCGGTCCTCGCGGCGATCATACAAAGTGCGCTCAAGAAAGACATAGATGTTAGTCCTATTCCTAGTTGCTTTCCTACTGTATCATCATCTGAAGCGACAGCGGCGGCGCAGGCGATTGTTAACGCAACGACTACACAGCCGGTACTGAATCGAGCTGACATAGTCAGGGTTGCCAGTGTGGCTGCGGGTGCTATTTCCACTCCAGCGTGTGTCGTCGCGGGCGAGGAAACACAAAAGGTGGCGGAAACCATCGCGCGCGCTCTTTCGGAGGTAACGCAGACGCGGACCTGGAATCTCTTTATCGACGTGATCGCGCAAACCGGGCGCTATGCGCCGGACGCCGCAGATATTACTCAGGCTAACAAATTCATCGTCGAAGGCGAAAAGCGATACTGGCTCCACATAGCGCTTGGTCGCGACCTAGTTTCGGGAAATGTGGATGTGCTCGGCACGCAGCTTGAGGAAGTGATTCAGTAGCTGGAGAAGGTTGAGAGTTGAGAGTTGAGAGTTGATCCACCTTTGCCCGGCTACGGCGGACGGGTAGTTGAAAGTTAATTGAACCTTGGATTCCTAGGTGTTGGAGCCTGAATGCTGGATTCAGTAACAACGGAATGTCGTTCATCTCTGTGTTTGTCTAAATTTATCGTACGCGCTGTGCGGACCAATCCAGAACCAAACGAGGCCATCCACGCGCTCCTTTGCCAGCGCTCGATAGCGAAGTCCAATCCGTGCTGACCAGAATGGCCCCATTCTCTTAAGGCGAACCGAGGAGTGACGTGGGTCGGCCTTAAGCAACTCGAATTTCTGGTCGGCAAGTCTGCGCACCTCCTCTGGCAGTTGCCGATAACAATGCCAGAACTCCTGGCAGCGAAGTGCTTCAAAGCGGTGTGCAGCGGCCAGCTTCGAAATCATCATCTGCCCGTTTCCCGGCAGCATCTAAGCGTCCCGCAGCAATGTCAGCTTCAATCTGCCCGTCCCACTGGTCCGCTGCAAATTCTTCGAACCATTGGCGGAAACGGGCCAACTCCGCCTCGGACAGGTGCGAAACAGCCGATTCGAGATCCTCGACGCTCATGGTGCAAAACTATCGACAGAGCCTTGGATTGCAAATCTTCCATGCATGGCTCGCGCCCTCACGCCAACAAAATCTTTATCGAGGGTGAGCAACGATACTGAGTGCGTGCAGCAATCGACCGGTTAACCGGCCAAGTGAATCGACGCGCAGCCGAGGAAAACGGTCGCTCCTTGGAAACTGACAGCCGCCTTCTCAACCATCGATATTCCGACGTTCGCTATCGGTCGTAGTGGCGCGTCACTGGCGATTGGGAGAGAAGCACTTCCCGATTAGCGTGGGTTTCTTTTTGCCGCGGGTGGCGTTGGCGCGGCCGAATGGTCTTCCCACGCGGGCGCATGGATTTTAGAGGTTGCCATTGCGCTCCCTCGGGCAGCCCATTCTTTGAAAGGCCTGTTCCAGCCGAGGTAAATCAAGCCAGCAACAATTACTATTTCAACCAAGAGTCGCATACGAAAGGCAACGTTCGCAAAAGGTCATGGGCAAAAGCAATCTTAATTTTTTGTGGGAAGGTAGTTGGCCTGGACGGGATCATTCCTTCGTCTATGGCTACTCCAAAGGCTTCCGCGAGCGGGTGGCGTAGCAAATGGTCCACTACAGTTCCTGCGTTCACGCGAGGCTGACGCGAGTTACGCAAAACCGCAGTCGCTGTAGCCACAGCCCTGTGGGCTGTCTTCCCAGTGTGAAAGCCAATGCCGGAGTGAACCGGTCGCAGGCCGGTGGCTACAGCACTTGTGAGACTGCCTACTCCGAAGGCTTGGTGAGGCCTTCGACCAGAATCATGTTTGTCCTGGCTGTGCGGTGGCGCATTTTGCGCGGTTCGCGGTATTCTTCGCAATTGAGCCATTCCTTGGCGCGGTCAGCTGATTCGAATTCAAGCACCACGATGCGCTTCGGTTTCCAGTCGCCTTCTAGCACTTCCGTTTTACCGCCGCGGACGATGTATTTGCCGCCGTACTGCTCCACAGTCGCACCGGCTAGCTTTTTGTATTCTTCGTACCCAACTGGATCAAGAATATCGATTTCAACAATGATATAGGCGGGCATGGAAAGTGAAGATTAAGAGGTTAAAAGGTTAAATCGTTAAATCGTCATCGGCCGTTATGGGCCCTGTCTTTCGCGGCTAGCTCCGGGATCTTTTTCCGGCGTCGCAGTCGGAGCCAATTGTTCCAGGTTTTGCGAAGGCTGTCGCGCGGGGTCTGGTATTTTTGATTCAATTCGTTGCTCTTTACAATCTGCGCGAGAATTCCTTTTACGGAAAAATCATCGGTATTGACGATCGTGTAAGCCGTTCCAATAGCTGCCGCATGGTGCGCGTCGCTCGCCGCAGTCATGGGCAAACCACGAATCTGCGCGTACTTGAAAGCGTAGGTATTATAGCGGCGAAGCGTGGTCGCGGCGTTGAAAACCTCGATGGCATCAATGGGTAGCGTTTCCAGGGTGGAAAAACGGATCCCTGCGCGAAACAAGTCATACGGGTGCGGAGGAATGGCTAGCCCGCCGCGCTGGCGGATCATTTCGCAGACTTCGCGTGCTGGTTTTCCCTTCAGATAAGGAAGCTCCGCACCGATGCAGAGAAGATGGCCATCGGCGGTAGTCACTTCTACTCCCGGGAGAACGAGAAAATCATCCACCGGCAATCCGTCCAGTCGCATCAAGCCTTTTTGGAGGAGGTAATTAACCGCATCGCACGTGTTGTGATCGGTGATGGCGATGCCATGCAAACCTTTGGCGCGAGCGGCTGCAATCATGTCTTCCGGACTGGAGATACCGTCCCCGGAAAAAAAAGAATGTGTATGCAGGTCGATGTTAAATGGCATGGCTTAAGCGCGGGTTTAAAAAGTTAAAAGGTTACCCGCCTCAGGCAGGTTAAAAAGGGGAGGCCTGAACAGCGACCTTGTAACCATTTAACTTTTCAACTTTTTAACTGCTAGACAAGCTCCTCAAGAGCAAAGGCTGGCTCAGTGGCTGGTTCCTCCGGAATACGATTGAATTGGTGATCGTACAACCGCCGATAGTAGCCGGATTTTTCTAGAAGCTCTGCGTGTGTGCCAATCTCCTTGATACGGCCGCCATCCATCACGATGATTTGATCTGCGGATAACACCGTGGATAGCCGATGGGCGATAGCGATTACCGTGCGCCCTGTCGCCAGCTCAGCCAGAGCTCTTTGAATTTGTTGTTCCGATTCGGAATCGAGAGATGAGGTGGCTTCATCCAGTAAAAGAATTGGCGCGTTTTTGAGCACCGCGCGAGCGATGGCGAGACGCTGCTGTTGGCCGCCGGAAAGAAGACATCCCTTGTCGCCGATCACCGTTTCATAACCCTTCGGCTGAGCCATAATAAAATCGTGTGCATAGGCGGCTCGCGCTGCTTCGCGAACTTCTTCCGGCGTCGCATTCAACCGGCCGAACTGGATATTGCTGAAGATCGTATCGTGAAACAGGAACGTCTCCTGAGTAACGAGCCCGATCCGTTCGCGCAACGATTTCTGCGTCACCGAGCGCAGATCGCGATCATCGATTTTTACAGCGCCGGAAGTCGGATCGTATAAACGCAGGATCAGCGAGAGAATCGTGCTCTTTCCTGCGCCGCTGGCGCCGACCAGGGCATAGGTTTTGCCGGGCTCGATATGCAAAGTCAGATCGCTGATCGCATCAGTAACAGTGTTGGCATAACGGAATGTCACATCTTCAAAGTCAATCCGGCCCTGTGACGAACGGAGGGCAACAGCATTTGGCGCGTCCTGGACAGTTGGCGGCGAATCGAGAAGCGAGAAAATTGAAGTCGTAGCGGCAATTGAGCGCTGCATCACCAGATGGATCCGGCTAAGTGTTTTGATCGGGTCGTACAGGATGAAAATTCCTGAGATCAGTCCAAAAAATCGCCCGACGCTCAGGTTCGCGGCGTAAACATAGAGCAACGCAATCCCCACGCCTATTGCAGCAATCGTCTCGACCAGCGGTCCCACAGCTTCCAACGATCGGATGATGCGCATCATCTGGGAAAACTGCATTTGATTGCTACGCTTAAATTCCTTTTCCTGGTGAGCCTCCCGCGCAAAGGACTTGATCACACGAATGCCGGCGAATGTTTCCTGCATCGTTACCACCATCTCCGCCATGCCTTCCTGCTCGTTTTGCACTGCCTTTCGCGCGCGTTGACCGTAAACGCGAAGCGGCAGCAAACACGTTGGAAAGAGAATCAGCGTGACCAGGGTAAACTTCCAATCCATCACCATGAGCACAGTGATTGCTCCGACGATGGTGATCGGCTGCTTGAAAACATCGCTGCCGACGGTGCTCAAAGCCATCTGCATGACGCGGGTATTGTTCGTGATAACCGACATCAAAAATCCCGAGCGCGCCTTGTTAAAGAAATCCATCGAGTTGCGGAGCATCTTGCTGAAAAGCTGACTCCGGATATCACTCACCACCTTATTGCTGACCCACTGCATGCAGTAGGTGCTTCCGTAGGAACAGAGGCTGCGCACCATCATGATCGCCGGGATAGCGAGACAGATCAGGACGATTGAATTAATTTTGGGGCCTGTATCGAGCGCGTGAAGATTCGAGCCCACGGCCATCGGATTGGGAGCGGTGCCGTGGAAAATGGTGCTTGTCACCCGCGCAATCGCTATCGGGAAAAGTGAATTGACGCCGCCGTAGGCAAGACCCAGTGCCAGACCCGTGATAAAGCGCGCCTTGTACGGTTTGACGTAACCGTAGAGCCGCCGGTAAGAACCGGAGGCTGCACGCAACGTCTGCCAGAATGACTGTTTTTTCTTAGCCGCTTTTGCGCCGCTCATGACGTTCGGGCCGCCGCATGCTGCGACAGCAGGAAATCCATAGCACTGATCACTGCTTCCGTCGAGATTTGACTCATTGGAACGCGCGGCTGGGCCGGGGAAAACTCAGTGACCGGTTCAGGCGTTTTGCCCTGCAGAATGAGTGCCGGACTTTCTCTCGGTCGCCAGTGAAAGGGATTGGTTGGCCCGAACAGGATCACCTGTGGCGTATGTGTCGCGGCGGCGAGATGCATTGGAGCGGAATCGACCGTGACCAGGAGCCGTGCCTCGCCAATCAATGCCGCCAGGGTAAGCAAATCTGTCTTCCCGGAAAGATCGATGATTTTGGTCTCGTTCTTGATCGCCGCGATGTGCGTCTGCTCGTGCTTCGATGCTCCGCTCGTCAAAATCAGATCCAAGTCATTGTTTCGGACGAACCGTTTGATCACTTGCGCCCATCGCGCGGCTTCCCAGAGCTTTTCCTGCCGCGCCGAACCGGGATGCAAAACAACGAAGGGCTTGCTGACGTTCCAATTGCGTCGAAGCGCATCGGCTTTTTCGTGCGCGGATTGAGGCAACTGCAAATGCAGCGAGGAGGAAACATCCCGGATGCCAAGCGGTTCGAGCAGACACAGATTGTAGTCGGTTGTGTGCAGGTCGCGCATACGGACGTTGACAAAATCAGTGTAAAGCCGGGCGCGGCTTTTCGACTGATCGCGCACCCGGTATGACACGATGCGTTTCCGCGCTCCAGATAAGAACGTCAGAAATGCGGAGCGGTCGTTTCGTGTGAAATCGATGCAGTAATCAAATTTCCTGCCTGCAACGGCGAGAAAAGCGGCGAGATCACTCAGATTGCGTCGCGCCATCGAAATGCGATCGACACCTGAAATGGCTGGGAGCAGATCAGCGCATTCGCTGGAAACAACCATCGTCACGTGCGCTTCTGGAAAGCGATCCCGCAAAGCCGCGATCGCGGGAGTTGTCAGGATCAGATCGCCGATTCGCTTGAGTTGCAGGAGAAGAATTTTCATCCGCCTTCGTTCCACTACGGCGCGACAGGCTGGTCAGCCGTCACACGACAATCATCGCGCCATTCGCATGGCCATTTCGTATGCACCGAGTAATCGCGTCCGAAAATGGTCCCACGTGAAATTTTCAACTACGCGACGTCTCGCGGCGCTGCCCATTTGCTGAACGATTTCAGGATGCCCGTGCAGATGCCGAAGTGCCGCTGCGATCGCGTCGACGTTGCCCGGCTTCACGATAATTCCTTCCACGCCATCGCGCACTACATCGCCTGCTTCACGCGTGGTGATTTGGGGCAGTGCGCACGCTGCGGCTTCGTATGTCACCTTGGCGCTGCCTTCCCATTGCGACGGAAAAACATGTACCGTGCCCCGGTTAAGATAATTCTCCGGGTGGCGCACAAATCCCACCACCCGGATGTTATCGCGCCAGAATTGTTTGAGAAAAGGCTTCGCTTCCTCGTGCACGTGGCCAACCAACCAGAGCTCCGCATCAGGCAGATTGAGACGATGCCATGCTTCGAGCACATGTTGGATGCCTTTGCGTTTGATTAGAGCGCCTGCAAAAACGGCACGAAATTTTGCTGGTCGATCTCCCGGCTTGAATCGTTCCACGTCCACGCCGCGGGGCAGGTAAAAAAGTTTTTCCTCCGGGAAACCACGTACGCGAAACGTGTGAGCTGCCCTCTCTGACAAGACGAGCAGGAGGTCAGCGAGCTGGTATTCTTCTATAAAACGCTTTCGCTCGACCAACAGCCTGGCTTTCCATCTTTCAAGGCCACGGCTCGTGCTTGCCGAATCAGCAATTTTCCGACGTATCACCTTGTTTTTGCCGCCGTCACGATGCCAGGTCGGTATCTCAACGATCGAGGGAATGCCGCGCTGTTTGGCTACTCGCAGCGATCGCAAACAGTCGCCCGACCAGCTATGAAACAAATCGTAACGACCGGTAGCGAGATGCCGGGATGCGATCCAATCAAGGTACTTTTTTTTCGCGCCGTAGTAGTAAGGCCTGTCGAAAAACGAGATAAGGCGCACCGGATGCCAGCGCAAAGAATGGATCAACGAAGCAGGAATTTCCTTCTGCCTGTTATCATAGGCGATCGCTTTGCCCAAAAATCCCCCACCATAAGATGCACGCAGGGTCTCAAATGCATCGGTGTCGAGGCCGGAACCCCCGATGCGGGCAAAAATGGAATAAAGCAAATGTCTGGGCAAAGTACCCTCTGTGGCCGAGGCGGAGCGTAGCGGCGGAGGAGCGTTTAAGGTTTCACCCGGCATCAGCTTACAACTATTCTGACGAACAAGCAGCAAGTAAAGTGTCCTTCTGTGTAGAGATAGAAGGAGGCTTTCTGCATCCAACATGGAAGGAAGACTCAGCATCGTCTTTGTCCGACGCGGTTATTCGCCGACGGGCGGCGCGGAGGCGTACTTAAAACGCCTCGCGAGCGGCGTGATCGAAGCCGGACATGACGCGCAGCTTGTGGCGACGAATGACTGGCCGGACGCCGAGTGGCCATTCGGATCGATCAAGCGCTTGAACGCGAAATCGCCGATCGGATTTGCCAATGAACTGGAGCGAATGCGCAACGAACTTCGCTGCGAAGTCCTATTCAGTCTCGAGCGTGTTTGGAGCTGCGACGTTTATCGGGCCGGCGACGGTGTCCATCGCGCCTGGCTCGATCGCCGAAGAAAGTTCGAACTGCCTCTGAAACGATTTGTGCGGAGTCTCAGTTCGAAGCATCAGGATCTGTTACGCCTGGAGCAGTCCCTTTTTTCCAATGATAACACCAGGCGTGTGATCGCTGGCTCGCAGATGGTCAAAGATGAAATCGTCAATTTTTATCGTTATCCAGCAGACAAGATCGACATTGTCCGCAATGGTGTTCCGCTGGAGAAATTCCGCTTCGATCCGGAGCTTCGCGAAAAGTCGCGCGAGGAATTGAATTTAAAGCCAGACCAAACCGCACTGTTGTTTGCGGGCTCTGGATGGGAGCGCAAGGGGCTTCTTTTTGCTATCGAGGCAGCGGCGCTTTGCGGGGACCGCAAGATGCGTTTGCTGGTAGCCGGCCGCGGAAATGCAAGGCTCTACAAAACGAGGCGCCTGCGTTTTTGGCGCGAAGAGCCGGTGCAATTTCTCGGTGAAGTTGCGGATATGCTGCGTGTTTACGCCGCCGCGGACATTTTTATTTTACCTACGATTTATGACCCATTTTCCAATGCGTGTCTGGAAGCGCTCGCCTGTGGTTTGCCCGTGATCACTACGCGTTCCAACGGTTTTAGCGAAATCATTGAGAACGGAGTCCACGGATCGATTGTCGATCACGCAGGGGATCTCCTCGCTTTGCGCGATGCTATTCGACTCTGGTCCGATCCTTCGCGGAGCGCCGCAGCGAGATCGACAAACAGGCAACTCGCGGCGCAATTCGACATTTCACAAAACATCAACGAGACGCTCGCGATCCTATGCAGCGCGGCTAAACGAGAAACGGAATAATGCGTTTTACTCTGCGCTGATAAACGGCGTATTTGTCCGGAAAATGTTTTAGCATCAAATCTTCTTCGCGTTTGAGTTTCAGCCAGAAACTCACGAACACGAGCAACAAGCCTAGGCATCCGCCGAAATACCCGATTACGATGGCGGTGCCGGCAAACATGGCAAGGATTCCTGTGTAAATAGGATGACGCACGACGCGGTAGGGCCCGCGCTCAATGAGTTCATGTCCTTCTTTCAACGTGATCACGCCGCTCCAGTTTCTCCCCAGTATCGCTCTTGCCCAAATGGCAAATACAAGGCCGCTGACACACAGGAAGACACCGCCCCAGGCGCTTGATGTTGTATGGCGAACAACGAGCCAATCGAAGGGGGGCGGCAGACTACTCGATTTGATCACCAGAAAATAGCCGATCACCAGCACTAGCCAGTAGCGGGCTCGCTCCGCGCTGCTTTCGCGGTAAATCGTGCGCTTGGTCGAGACGGCTCCCAGCAACCAGACAACTACGAAGATTATCCAACAGACACGAATGACCCCGAGGCCTGACGAGTATCCGTGAACCTCCATCGTATCGCAGCCGGACAGGCGCGGTCCGTCCGCTTGTTTTTACCCTTGAGGCCGGTTCACGTTACGGCCAGCGCGGTATCCGTGTCCGGGAAAATCCGGAACACCTGATCGAGCCGCGAGATTTCAAAAATGGAGCGCACGGTTTCCTGCAAACCGGCCAGCAAAAATTTTCCTCCGTAGGCTTCCACCTTTTGCATGGCCTGAATAAGGGCCGCCAGGCCTGCGCTATCGATGTAAGTGACCTCCGAAAGATCGATCACCATGCGTTCCGGTTTTTTCTCGATCATTGCGGTGAGTGATGCCGTGACTACGGGAGAAACGTGCAGATCGATTTCGCCCTTGAGCGGCAATACGTCGGGGCGGTCTCGTTGCGGCTTCGGAGCAGGCGGGGACGCGTTCTTCTTTTTCATTCAACCCTTCAATCGTCAATGGATCACCATCCGAGCGTATGGATTACTTTTTCCACATCTGAAAGGTCATCGATTAAAAAATCCGGGTGATATTCTGAAAGTCGATCTCGACTCCATGTGCCTGTTGCCACGGCAACCGTGCGCGCACCCAAGGCCTTGCCGCAAGCAATATCGCGCGGTGTATCTCCAATCACATCGATCTCCGATGCTGAGAACTCGCGGCCATGCTTTTCTTTCGCGCGCGCACGGGCGAACGGTCCGAGCCGGTTCCGGTCCTGGTGGTCATCTGCAAACGCGCCAAATTCAAAAAAGTGCCAGACACCGTAGTGTTCGAGCTTTAGTTGCGCACCGCGGGAGACATTGCCCGTGAGCAGGGCCAGCACGAGATGTTTCCGCGACTTGACCCTTTCGAGCAACTCAAGCACGCCCGGAAGCAGTTTGCCCTTGCGACGGGGCAATTCCAGCGAGAGAAAATGCACATAACTGTCTAGGAACGCGCTCACGTTTTCGTTCGTCTGGGGAATTTTGTGCTTGTTCAGTATGCTGATAACAATTCCCGAATCGGTCATACCGGCTATTTCAATGTCGCGAAGATCGTCATCGATGCCGAAGCGTTCTTTGAACGCCGATCGAAGCGCATGCACACCCGCGCCGCCTGAGTGGATCAGTGTCCCATCGATATCGAAAAGCAGCAGGCGCTTTTTTGTCATGCCCAAAAAAATGACGAAATCCGAATGACGAATGACGAAGGAATGACAAAGATCAACTCGCGAACGTATTCGGAATCAAATGCTGAAAAGGTTGAATCTCGCATGTTTCTAGATTCGTCATTCGTGCTTCGTCATTAGCCTCTGAAGAGGAGTGCCTTTAGGGGCCTGGCGCGTGCATCATCAACACCGCGATCATGCTTCCGAGAAACACAAGCAGAACAATCGCCAAGCCGATAAAAATTCCATTGCGAACTGGGTCGCTCTGTTGTTTTTGGCGTCGGAACGGAGAAACGTTGGTAAAATCGGCGGGTGCCGCACTCAATTCTGCCGGTCTCGCTTTGATCTCCTCAAGCTGGGGAAGCGGTCGCGATCCGCTTGTGTCTCCTTCGAAGCTGGCTTCGGCCGCGCCAAATCGGATTCGATCATCAAAGCTTAGCAACGTTTCAGTGACCGGCTTACCGTTGACACGTGTGCCATTGGTCGAGCCAAGGTCTTTCAACCGGTACGTTTCACCGGCCAACTGCAACTGCGCGTGCCGCGCCGAGACCGAAGGATTATTAATGACGATCGCGTTGTCCGGCCCGCGTCCGATTGTGACCAGGTCGTCAACAAGTTCATACGTCGTCCCGCTGATGATGAGCTTGGGCATGCTGCGGCAATCTATCTGAAAGTTTAGTATTTGGTCGAGTGATTCCTTCCGATTCCGGACCAAGCGAATTGAACATCATTGTTCCTGGCATTTGACGCTCGAAGTCGGTAGCCCTAGGCTTGGATTCATCTCGTTCGGACAGACACCGACTCCGAGAATGCTTGGAGAATGACATCATGGCGACATACATCAGTTTGGTGCAATTCACTGATAAGGGTATCCAGGCTGCAAAAGACACGACCCGACGGGTAGCCGACTGGGCCGCCAAAGTGCAGGCGAAGGGGGTGAGCATCAAGCAGATGTATTGGACACTGGGTCAGTATGACCAGGTGTGTGTCTTCGACGCCCCAGACGACGAGACGGCCGCCAGCGTGTTACTGGCAGCGGATATGCTGGGTAACATTCGCACACAGACATTGCGTGCTTTCACCGCCTCCGAGATGGAGAAGATCCTCGCCAAGGTGCCCTGATCACGCTGAGGTTAATTTTTTTTGGGATTTGCGGTCGTCTGTTGCTCGCTCTTCCGGAATCATTGCGTTACGTGCAGTCCGTTCTCGATCATCCCGTTGACCAGCTTTGGGACGTAGTGATGCTCGACCACGAGCGCAGGGCCAAACCACTGAGAATCATCTTGGGCGTGTTGGCTAATCCATTCACTGGCCCGCTGAGTAAGCGGCCTAACGAGCGTAAGCGTTCCCTGTGGTAAAATCCAGATGTCGGTTTTGCGGGCGGGGCGGTTCATTGCTTACGGTCTGTGTTTGCAAATGGTGGCTCTGGCTTGATCGGAAAAAGCGGTCGTAAAACCGCGAACGTGTGCGATAAGCACGCAAAAGAAACGACCAGAAATACTGTTACAGATTTCACCGGGGTTGTTTTCATCATTCTTCTCCGGAAAACGGGGTGCAAAGTTCCTCAAGATGTTCCGAAAGGTGGCCAGTGAGCACTGAGTGCCGATCGGTGCCACTCCATCGGTTTAGCGGGTAATTTATGACCGTTTGCCGTGCAGGTTTGCTCGCGTCTCACTGTGCACTCGCTCGCGGCGGTGCCTAGATCGAATTTTCAAACCGCTAACTGTCATGATTTTGACGGAACGGAGGCGTTGCTCACATCGACGTACATCGACACCTGACTGCGCGGTCGAGCGATTTTCTCTGGGATTTCGGCTAGCAGGTCACTGTGCACTAATTGACCGCGCGCGGACGCGCTCGCATAGTGCCCACTTCCATGGGAATTGAGCTTACCCGCAACTTCTGCATCATCGCGCACATCGATCACGGCAAAACGACGTTGTCGGACCGATTGCTCGAGCGGACCGGCACGATCCACGAGCGGGATAAGCAGGACCAGCTTCTTGATTCAATGGACCTGGAGCGGGAGCGCGGGATCACGATCAAAGCGCATCCAGTGACGATGCATTACACGAGCAAATCCGGGCAAAACTATCGATTGAACCTGCTCGATACTCCCGGGCACGTCGATTTCAGCTATGAAGTTTC
>JAALOD010000005.1:5498-36091 GCA_013372845.1 Candidatus Udaeobacter sp. | reverse complement strand
TATGTGCGTGTCGTTTCCGGAACGATGGAAGCGAATCACGCGATTACGTTGATGAGCAACAACGCGCGCTATGAGATCAAGGAAGTGGGCGTGTTTACGCCGAAGATGCTTCCGCAAGAAAAGTTAAACCCTGGCGATGTCGGTTATTTCATCGCAAACATCAAATCAACCGCCGACATGAAGATCGGCGATACGATCACCGACCAGCGTCATCCCGCGCGCGAAGCGCTTCCAGGTTTCCAGGAAATTCATCCCATGGTCTTCAGTGGGATCTATCCAATTAATACGGGCGACTTCGAACATTTGAAGACAGCAATCGCAAAGCTGCGCCTCAACGACGCTGCGTTTATCTATCAACCGGAAAGCTCCGTTGCGCTCGGATTTGGATTTCGCTGCGGCTTTCTCGGGCTACTTCACATGGAGATCATCCAGGAGCGGCTCCGGCGCGAGTATAACATGGACATCATCGCTACGAGTCCAAGCGTGGTCTATGAGGTGATCACAACGGGCGGAGAAAAATTATCGATCGATAACCCCGCTCACCTGCCTAATCCGACTATGATCCAGGAAATTCGTGAGCCGATTGTAAAGGCGTACGTGCTCTGCCCGAATGAAAATATCGGCGACATTCTGCAATTGATTCTGGAAAAACGTGGCCAGATGGAGCGCACCGAGTCGCTTGATACGCGCCGAGTCATGTTGCATTGCCAGTTGCCGCTCAACGAAATTCTCGTCGATTTTAATGACAAGATTAAGAGCATTACACGCGGCTACGGCTCCATGGATTACGAGCACGCCGGCTATCGCGCGGCGAAATTGGTTAAACTGGATCTGCTCGTTAATGGCGAGCCGGTCGATGCCTTTTCGACGATCGTGCACAAGGATCGCGCGGAGGCGAGGGGACGCCAGCTGGCGGCCAAACTAAAGGAAGTAATCCCGCGACAGCTCTATCAGGTGGCGATCCAGGCGGCGATTGGCGGAAAAATTATTGCGCGTGAGAGCGTTTCGGCATTGCGAAAAAATGTAACCGCGAAATGCTACGGCGGCGATATTACGCGCAAGCGAAAGCTGCTGGAGAAACAAAAGGAAGGCAAGAAACGGATGAAAAGCATCGGGAAGATTAACATTCCGCAAGAGGCTTTTATCGAGGTGCTCAAAGCGCAATGATTTCTGTCATGTCGCGCAAAGTCGAGACATCTCTGGAGGTGTTTCCCCGATCCAGAAAAAATTAGAGATTCCTCGACTTCGCTCGGAATGACAGAAGGATAGTCGATCTAACTCATGTTTACATCGCGCCAAGTAAAACATAGCCGTCTGCTGCTGCGGCACGCGAGAAAGTATCTGCGCTACAAGGACGATCAGCTCAGTAGCGCGGACCGCGACCAAATCACTGCAGGCATGAAAGCCCTCCGTGAAGCGCTATCGCAGAGAGATCGGGAGAGAATTCACAGCACGGCTGATGCGCTCGACAAAACACTTCACAGGCTGACACCGGTGACATGGGAGTCACATTGGCGAGAGAATTGCGAGGTGATTTTGGTGGCCATCGTTGTGGCAGTCGGCATCCGTTCCTACTTCTTGCAGCCGTTCAAAATTCCCACAGGCTCGATGCAGCCAACCTTGAACGGGATCATTGGTTATCCGAGCACTGCTCCCGCGCCGAACATTCTGCGGCAGATTGGCGAGTTCATCGTCCTGGGTCGCAACTACATTAACGTTGTTTCGCGCGAGGATGATCAGCTTCTTGAGATCCAGCCCAGGAAAATGTTTTTTTTCTTTACGTTTTCACAGCTGATTTGCCAGCGGCAAAAATATCTGGTCTATGCATCGCCTGACACGCTTAGCCATGATTTCACTGTTTTCCCAGGCCGCATTTATCATCGCGGCGACATCATTGCGAGAGGCGCAATCGATACGGGCGACCAGGTGTTTGTCGATAAGTTTAGTTACAACTTTGTTAAACCGCATCGAGGCGACGTTTTTGTTTTCCGGACAAATCACATTCCAGGTATTCGCGAGGATCCTGAGGCAGGCTCGCCATTTTATATCAAGCGGCTAGCCGGACTCCCTGGCGACATGCTGAGAATCGACCCGCCGTTTCTCTATGTGAATGGCAAGAAAGCGGAGGGTTACGGTTTTGCTCGGGTTATGTCGGCGAAACCTCCTTATCGCGGCTATGCCTTAGGCCACGAATATCTGTCGCAACCAGACCGGACATTCACCGTGCCGCAGCATGGCTACTTTGCCTTGGGGGACAACAGTTACAACAGCTACGATAGCCGTTACTGGGGAGTGGTACCAGAGGCAAACCTCGTAGGGCGTGGTTTGTTGGTTTACTGGCCGTTCCACCCGCACTGGGGCCTGATTCGCTAGATGATTTTACAACAGGTAAGGCCGGACCGCCGCGCCGTCCGTTCGTGTTCGACGCTGCCTCGCCTGGGGCGAGTCGCGCTCTACCAAAACATTGTTTGCTAACATGTGGCGACATTTGCCGCACCTGTATCCGCTACTTGGACTTTGCGGTGGCTACGCGATTGTGATGATCTTCAGTCCGGTGCGGCATGTGCTGGGGGACGGTTTTCGTTGCATCCGACGCTATAAACGCATCTGGATTACCTTTGCGCTCCTTGGGTTTGGCTATTTCCTTTTTCAATTTGTCACTTTCACTCCGATTCGAAACTGGGCCGATGTTGATCTGAACCAGATCATCTCGTTGCCGCGCTGGTATTGGCCGCGGTTCGTGGATATATGGCGCGAAACTCCGCTGCCCGCCCTGGAGGGAGTGGCGGGCATTTTTGATAACGCCACGACAACCTATCCGCTCTCTGTCGTCGCCGCCGTGTTCATGCTGGCTAACTGGCGTGGACTGCACGGCGCATTGCTTCGAGCATTGTGGAAGCGATATCGGTTCTGGGGTCATCTTACCTATTTGATTCTGTTGCTGAGCGCGCTGGCGTCGCTCTTGAAGCCAATTGTGTTCTGGCGACTACCGGAGTGGAGTGGGTTGGTCTCGGCTGCCGGGCTCCTTCGAATCTCGGCCACAGTCGATGCGACTGCCTTCATTTTCGAATATCTCCTGGGCGTCTATATCCAGGTGTATCTCATCACCGTCTGCCTGGCCTGGATAAAGGGCGTGAGCTTTGAAGAAGGAGAACTCTTTCGCTTCGCCATGCGCCGCTTCAGTTATGTTTTAGAATGGGCTGGGATTGTCGTAGCCGTGAGCATGCTGATTGTCCGGTTGCCTCTTCTGCTTGCTTATTTCACCAACATTCCCGGCGTCCTCGACTATCTGCCAATTGCAAGGGTGCTGATGAGCATCTTGATCATAGCGTTTTGCTCGGTCCAAATCTCTCTGGCGCTCCATAATGAAACAGTGATCGATGCAATTCCCGCCCACTTCCTGTTTATCCGGAAAAACGCCGGTCGCCTCGGGTGGTTTTTGGTTATCTGCGGCATCCATTTCTTTTGTATAATGGTCTGCGATGCCATAGTGCGGAGCGCAATTGCTGATCGATTAGGCGCACTGTTTCTTTGGAAATTGAGTTTCGCTTTTCTTCGGGGAGTCATCACTGGCTGGCTCTTGGCTTCGTGGGTCTGTTTATTTCGCCAGTGCGAAACTGGCCGCATCAGCGGCGAGAAATGGATTCAGTATTAGAAAAACCGGCCTTGAGAAGAGCAACACTGAATGCGGCGACGATTACGCGCCAAAGCAAATCGAATCTCGCTCTCGCGTTTGTTTCCTTGGGGCGCGAGCGGAAACGCGATATCACCATTTTCTACGCTTTCTGCCGCGTCATTGACGACATTGCTGATTCCTCAGAACTAAGCGCGGTCGAAAAGCGAGTGCGTCTGGCGAAATGGCGCCAGATGCTTCATGCCACAGCCCAGGACGAGCCGGCTCTTGCTCGCGACGTAAGACAGTTGATTGTCAAATACTCGCTACCGACCGGCATGCTGGAGGAAATCATTGCCGGTGTTGAAATGGACCTGAGCACGCTGCGATATCCCACTTTCGAAGAGCTCCGTGTTTATTGCTATCGGGTTGCGAGCGCGGTCGGCCTGGTAAGCATCGAAATTTTTGGCTATCGGAACCAGCGCTGCAAACAATACGCAATCGAGCTGGGGTTGGCCTTGCAGATGACGAACATCATTCGTGACGTGGGGAAGGATATGCAGAATGGCCGCATCTATCTGCCGCAGGAAGATCTGGCGCGGTTCCATTACTCTGAGACCGAGCTGATACAGCGGCATTACAACGAGCGCTTTGTTCAACTGATGGAATTCCAGGCGCAGCGGGCGCGTCAGTTCTTCGCTAATGCAGCCGCGGCTCTGCCCATTGAAGACCGGAGAGCCATGACGCCGGCGGAAATCATGGGCTCGGTTTACCGCGGTTTGCTCCGGCGAATTGAGCTGGACAAGTTTCGTGTCTTTGAAAAAGATTACCAACTGAGCAAGATGGAGAAGGCGGGTCGGATCGCCGCGCAACTCTTCAAATCTTTTTTGAATTTGCCGCGGCGGACATCCGTCTGACTTCCCGATTGCGAAACGTTACCAACGATTATGAAAGCAAATTCACTGAAAATTCTCTCGATAGGTGCAGCTGGACTCTTTGTACTAACCGCGGCTCTTTACTCGCAAGGCATTGACACGCGCACAAGCCACCCAGTGATGACGGCGACTGCGATCACTAAAGCAGATGCTGAAAAAAAATATCCGCCGCCACACGCCGGCAGCTATCCGACTGGGACCCGGAATCCCCATGATGCTTCGGGAGTTGTCGCCAGCCCATATCCGCCATATCAACAGTATGACTGCTCAAAGGTTGCGCATGGCGGACTGGTGCTCGACGTACGGGCAAAGAAGGTCTTTGTAAGGCCATAAGTTGCGGCGAGCGCAGTCGTCTCGGAACGACCACAAGCGGAGTGTAATTTTGCTTCGCAACAATTTTGTACCTCGTGGTTAATTGATTCACGGGCAAGGGTCACTGTGAAAAAGAATCGTCTCGTCATTTTTTCAGGAATTTCGCTGAGTTTATTCGTTCTCAGTTCATGTGACACCCCGGTTGGTCAGGGCGCAGCATGGGGTGCTGCGACCGGGGCCATTATTGGCGGCGCCGCGACCGGTCATGTTCGGGCCGCATCAATCGGCGCAGCTGCGGGAGCAGCCGCCGGCGCCTTAACCGGCGCAATCATTCAGGAAAATCAAGCTGCTCGTTATGGCCCGCCGCCGCCGGGTGGCTTTCCATATGCGCGCTGGGCTGGGACGCCAGGTCTTTACTACAGTCCTTATACGGGACGCGTCTACGACCTTCGAGGAGTTCCACCCGGTGGACTTACGCGTGACGTAGATACCGGCCGGCTTTTCCGCAAACCGTAACTGACTGCCAAAGGTCGGATCAGCGCGCTTGCGCTTGGAGTGCATCCACCAGCACTCTCGCTTCGTCAGTCATCCTCAACAATTCCGGCCACGGACGATGGTAATTTTCGCCGGGTAATTTGCGCGTCGCATCAAACCCCATATGTGAGCCGATGTTTTGTTCGCTCGGGGCGTGGTCGAGCGAATCACTTGGATTCTTGATGACGGTCGTGTCGCGCGCGGGATCGGTGTTGGCGCACAGTCGGAAGAGCACTTCGCTTGTATTGTGCACATCGCAATCTTCGTCCACGACAACGATGTATTTACTGAACATCATCTGGCCCATGCCCCACAGGCCGTGCATCACCTTGAACGCTTGGTAAGGATACTGCTTCCGGATGCTGACGAAGACCAGGTTGTGAAAAACGCCTTCGGGCGGGAGCGTCATGTGCACAATTTCGGGAAAATTCATTTTGAAGACCGGCAGAAAAATACGCACGCACGCGTCCCCAATGTAATAGTCTTCCATCGGCGGGATGCCGACGATTGTTGTTGGATAAACTGCGTCACGTCGGTGCGTGATTGCCGTTAAGTGGAACACGGGGTAATCCTCGATGGCGGTGTAATAACCAGTGTGATCCCCGAAGGGCCCTTCCGGGCGCAGTTCGTCAGGTTGGACATACCCTTCCAGGACAAAATCAACGTCCGCTGGTACCTCAAGGTCGATCGTCTTGCAGCGAACAAGCTCGATTGACTTTCTTCGCAGAAAACCAGCGAACAGAAGTTCGTCCAACCCGTCCGGCAGCGGCGCAGTTGCAGCGAAGGTATATACGGGATCGCCGCCCAGCGTGACTGCGACCGGCATACGCTCCCCGCGTTCGTAATAACGTTTGCCATGACGCGCGCCGACCTTGTGAAGCTGCCAGTGCATTCCAGTTGTGTGTCTATCGTAAACTTGCATCCGGTACAGGCCGACGTTGCGGGCTCCGCTCTCGGGGTCACGCGTGTGCACATTTGCCAGCGTGATGAAGCGGCCGCCGTCTTTGGGCCAGCATTTGAGGACCGGCAGATGGTCCAGGGAAAAGTCGCCTCCATTTTCGATGCGATGCACGACTTCCTGGCATGGCGCATCACGCACGGATTTTGGGCGCGCATGCAGGAGATGAATTCCCTGCTTGAACAAATTCCAGCCTTCGCGGAGATCGGTAGGCGGTTTTGCTTTTAGAATGAGTTGAATTTCCCGGGCGACATCTTCGATGTCCATGACCTGGAGCGCGAGCGCCATGCGATGATGCGACCCCATCGTATTAATCGCGACGGGAAACTCGGATTTTTTCCCATCGATGACAGGCTGTTCGAACAGAACAGCCTTTCCACCGCCAGGCGATTTCATTTCACGATCAGCCCATTCTGCGATGAGCAGATCTGTATCGACCGGGACAGCGATTCGCTTCAGCTCGCCTGCTTGATCAAGGGCGTCGAGGAAACTGCGGAATGAGCGGTAAGCCATTGCGAAAACGTGCCGCTAAACTCATTCGTTTGGCCACAGAATGCGAACGAAATTGTTTTACGAGCCTATGGTGGCGGCGACGGCAAATGGCGGAAGTAAACAACTCTGCCGTTGGCGAAAGTGACTCCTTTGGACGGGTAGGGGAACTTTGGCGGGATGTATGACCAGTCGAATGGCCCGTAATAGTACGGCCCGCCGTAGCTAGGAGGGGTTTCGTAACGCAGATAGACCCACGTCTCGGTGGGACGACCACGTCCATAGCCCGGAACCTTTTGTTCTGGTAAAGGCCAGCCATACCGCGTCCATGCTCATACCCAGCCGAATCTGCCCCTGACTCACCAGCGCCTGGTCTCGCGAAGAGAGACCCTGATAAATGTCCGGATGTTGGGAAATGCGCGTCCCAGGTGTCCCACAACTCGTGAAAACAATGCGGTTGCTGCTATTCCCAATGTTAGCGCAACGCGTTTCAGTCCTCCCGCTTGTTCAAGAACCTCGACGAAATTTCGAAAATACAGGTAAGCCATTGGTTAGGAGTGCTGCGATATTGATTTGTCCGTTGGTAGAATGCGCAGAATTTTTCTAATTCCCTTTAGTTCGGCTCCAGGTATTGGAAGGACATAACCCTGCTATTGGAAAAAGTAACCGTCTTATTTGGGTAGGGAATGCTCGGCGGAATCAGTGAATAATAAAATGGATCGTAGAAAGGATCGCCAAAGAAGCCAAAACCGGGACCGTAAGGACCATAATAAGGATAGTAGTAAGGATAAGTGGCGTAATAGACGTAGACCCACGTCTCGGTAGAATGGCCGCGCATGTTGCCTATAACCTTCGAATCGGGCGAACCCCATGCCAGCCAAACTGCATTTCGAGACATGCCGTAGCGAATTTGCCCCTGGCTTACCAGTGCCTGGTCGCGAGGCGAAAGACTTTGGTAAAGGTCAGGATGATCGGAGATTCGCGTCTGTGGCGTTGAACAACTGGTGAGGATCAAGACGACGGCCGCGATGCCCGGCACCGATGCGCCAGAAGAGAATCGACGCCTCATAATGCGGAGAAAATCATAGCGTCACAGAATTGCGAGTCAAACCATGTGGTTTCTTGATTCAACATCGCCCTGCCCGTAACGTTCCCCTGCATGCAAGATCGCTACGGCCATCGGATTTCGTACCTGCGCGTCTCGATCACCGATCGTTGCAATGAGCGCTGCACTTATTGCATGCCGCAGGAATTACAGGAGTGGTTGCCGCGCGAGGAAATCCTAACTTTTGAAGAGACGCTGCGCCTCGTTGGGATTGCAGCGGAGTTGGGTGTTTCCAAAGTGCGAATCACTGGCGGCGAGCCGCTGACGCGCCGTGATGTGATCGATTTCATCAGACGAATTCCTGAAATCTCCGGCATCAGAAGCATCGGTCTTTCCACGAACGGGACATTGCTCGCGCGTGAAATCGCGCCCGGCAGAACAATGGCCAGCGGTTTACGCGCAGCCGGTGTGGCATCAGTTAATATTTCACTCGATACATTGGATCGAGCGGTCTATTCGCAAATTACCGGCCGCGATTTCCATGAGCAGGTTCTCCGTGGAATCGACGCAGCTATCGCCGCAGGCTTTGAGCAGATCAAACTGAACGCCGTTCTGATGCGTCGCCGAAATGAGGGCCAGCTAATTCCGC
Source organism: Candidatus Udaeobacter sp. (assembly GCA_013372845.1). Taxonomy (GTDB): domain Bacteria; phylum Verrucomicrobiota; class Verrucomicrobiia; order Chthoniobacterales; family UBA10450; genus Udaeobacter. The sequence goes on along the minus strand of JAALOD010000005.1, from coordinate 27,556 downwards.
TGATAGAATTCGCAGCGCAGCGCGATTTGATTCTCCGTTTCATCGAAATGATGCCCGTAAGCACAACCGAGGTGCTCGACGATAACAACTTCATGCCGATCCATGAGGCAAGAGGATGATCGAATCGCATTATGGCTGTTTGATTCCTGAGACTGAGTTTAGGACGAACGGCCCAGCCACTATTACCAGATCCCGAACGCTGGCAGCGAATTGGCTTTATCGGAGCGATGACCAATCTTCATTTCGCGAGAGCTGCAACAAACTTCGCCTCACATGCGACGGAAGTTGCGTCCATGCCTCGGCAGTTACCTGGAATTCGACATTATGAAACCAATGCGCCGGGCGAGTGACGAAGAGCTTAAGCGTTTTTCCTGGATGTGGTCGATCGAAAACCGGAGCAGCACGACTTTCGAAACAATTATCAGCCAAACCGCAGGATGATTGCTATCGGCGGTTGAACTGCGCACGTGATGCCGAGCGAAGTCGAGACATTCCGCTGCATCAACCGCGGTGGCGGCCCGGGGTTCCTCGACTCCGCTTCGCTCCGCTCGGAATGACAACGATGGCAAAAATGAAGCGCCTCACGCACATCGGTACGGATGGCCGTGCGCAGATGGTCGATGTATCGGCGAAGCCGATGAGTAAACGCAGAGCTGTGGCGGCCGGGAAGATTCGACTCCAGCGCGAGACGCTCGACCTAATTGCGAGCAATCAAATCGCCAAGGGAAATGTCTTCGCGACCGCGCGGATTGCCGGTATCCAAGCAGCGAAACAAACGGCGCAGCTGATTCCGCTTTGCCACCCACTGCCACTCGGCGACGTTAAGATCGACGTTGTTACTTCCAACAATGGAGCCGAGGTGCGATGCACCGCTCAGACAATTGCACAGACCGGGGTAGAGATGGAAGCGCTGGTTGGCGTCACGGTTGCGTTGCTCACGATTTACGACATGTGCAAGGCGGTCGACAAGGAGATGCAGATTTCTGATGTCCGGCTACTCAGCAAAACTAAGCGAACCGTGCACTCCGCGGAAAGTGGAGCAGCGGAGTAATGGAGTAATGAAACCGAAACAACACTCCAATTCTCCAGTACCCCAAGGCTCCAAGCAGATAACCGTTGGTATCATCACAATCTCCGATCGCGCCAGCGCAGGTGACTACGAGGATCTTGGCGGACCTGCGGTGAGGGACGCGGCGCAAAAGGCAGGATGGCAAGTCCTGTCGGAAGCGATTGTTCCCGACCACGCAGAACGTATTCAGCAAGCGATCCGTTCGTTTTCGCAGCAAGGCTGCGGCTTAATTTTGACCACGGGCGGCACGGGCGTCGGACCGCGGGACGTTACCCCGGAAGCGATTCGCGCCATTATGCGCGTCGAATTACCTGGTTTCGGCGAAGTGATGCGCGCTGAATCCATGAAGATCACGGCCAATTCCATCTTGTCGCGCAGCCTGGCAGCACTCGTCGATCTTTCGCTCGTGATCGCCCTTCCGGGAAAGCCGAGCGGCGCCGTGGAGTGTCTCGGGTTCGTGCAGGGAGCGATCCCGCATGGGGTCGCGCTCGCGCAAGGGACGCCTACCTCGTGTTGAGGCTCGCGTCAGTCAGGCCAAATCAGCAATCGCATTAGTTGCCTGCCGTAATCTGTGAGATGCGCATTTGCGCCGCGGCCGGAAATTATGTCGCGAGTCAGATGGGAATAATCGACCGAACTTTTTTTGACGTAACTCAGCTCAGGCTGCGTCGCGCTCTTATCGCTCGATTCTATTCTCAGGGGCACACCAGACTGCGCAAACGAGACTTCCCATGAAGATTTTTCGTTTCGGCTCCCTGTCGTAAGCATCCACGAATAAAGTTTTGGCAGCTCGAAATGCCGCGCTTTAGGGACCGTCACTTTGTAGAATGTCTCCTCGCGACCGAGAAATTCGGGAATCGTCAGTGAGGGATTTTTGTGCAGCGCAAGATACAACTGTGCGATATCGAGCCCGGCGAGATTCATGCCATTGTAAATACCGTTGTGATTGGGATCGTTCCTAAAGAATGCGTTGTACCACGACTCGAATTCACGACTAAGCATGAGATTCAATTCCAGGTGAAGATGCGCGCGCTCCCTGTTTAGTCCTGTTCCGGTGTAGCCCATCACGGCGATGCGCTGGCCGTGTTTCACCGTGTCCCCTGGCTGGACTGCGATCGAACTCAGATGTCCGTACAAGCTGTAGTAATTTGAGCCGCCCCAGCGATGCTCAATGACGACGTATTTTCCATAGTTCGAGTAGCCGGGAACAGAGTTAACGTGCACCACTTTTCCATCGGCGATGGCGTGTATTTCATCGAGCGGCTCACCGTGCGCGTCGCGATGCAGCGGACGAATATCGATGCCTTCGTGAAAACGGGTATAAACAACGCCACCCGCTGTGTCGGTTGGGTCACGGACAAAACCGTATTGACCTCCTTCCCACGGCGTTGATTTCACACCGTTAAAGTTGCGGTCGATGTACTGGTAGAATGCGGCGCCCCCGCCTGAAAACAGGGCGTCATTGTCGGTTGGCAAGACGAGATCAAGAATCTGGTTCTCTCCCATCGCCGTAGAACGTATCAAAACGAACGTGAAAAACGTCGCGGTTAAAAGATGATTCATTCGTTACAGGAGACGCGAGTAGGCCCCAGTAGGTGTTACCGCTTCCGTTGGCCAATCATGCGCCAGTCTTTTTTCATCACCTCGATATCTGCCGAGGTTAGCCCGGAAGGGATGTAGATTTTCCGTCGGAAACGCGCTGTCGATTTCGAGTTCGGTATGGACGCCATTATGAACACAAAAGCAAGCTGCCTCGCGCTCAACGCTTAAGTATGAGCACGACTCGCCCATGCTCGTCGAGTTGAAACAGTGCACCATACGTTCCGTTGCAGCGGGATACGGAGAAAATGCTATGACGTCGCGCTCGAAATCCACGAGTCTTTTCGATTGCCACGTTTTCCGATACCTGGCGCGAACAGACGTCGCGAATACCTCCGTATCCCGAGGGTTTGCTTGTGCGTGCACTCGGAACGTGCAATGTCGTTGTTTTGCCACGCCTTCGGCCGCGGCGAAAACCAGGCAAAACGCAATGCACAGAGAGTTTTCATGCCGATTGGATAAAGGGTTTGACAGGGTTTTGCAACCTCGAAAGCTTTCGGGTCTGTTTTAACCCGCTCATGAAGCGACGAGCAGTTCTGCACATTCTGATATTTTTGTTGTCGGGAGCATGTTTGCTCAGGACGCATGCCGACATCTACACCCGCACGCAGGCGCGGTTGGCTGGGCCGCCTCCTCCATCCATTTTCCCGACGCAGTTCCCAATACAAGGATGCCAGACTTCGAGGGCTTACGGTCGATCTGCAAATCACACCGCAGACCATCAAGCTGTCGAAGTCCGGCAACTTGGTATAAAATTGACACTGGCAAACATATCCAAGCGCCCTGTGACACTCGATTTTCCGACAACCAGCGGATTGAAATTTATCTAACGAATTCCGAAGGGAATATCCTCACAAAGTGGTCCGACAACCACGCGATCGCAGAGAAACCCGCTACGATTTTGATTAACCCCAGGAGCGGATCGAGTACAACGAAACAATCGCAACGCGCGACCTCACGCCAAACAAGGTCTTTATCGCCGAGGTGTTTTTCCTCAGCACTGGAGTTGCGTGTCCGGCAAAAATTCCTGGCCGTGCCGTGAAAAGGTTGAGCAGTGATAGCAATGGATGAGCGAACGTGCCGTCGATCACCATCAGTTCGCTATCCTCTTTCCGATTACCATACTCATCCACAGGGACATCGGGTCCAGCGTTACACGCAGCATTGCTCAGCCCTGGGCGGATTCGGCGCGTAAGGTCGGGTTAACCGACATCGCCTTTACCGATCACGATCGTTATCACGCCGGAATCGACTTCGATGAAATCGATCATTTGCGGGAGAGAAATCCCGATCTGAGACTCCGCGCTGGCATTGAGCTCGATAACGATCCCATTCACTCGGCGGCCGGCCAAAAATGGATCGAGAAGCATTGGGACAGACTCGATTTTGTTCTCGGCTCGGTGCACTTCCTTGATCGCACCGATCAGATGTTCGACAGCGTGCCAGATGGCGCGGCGCAATTCGAAGGCCGTGATGTGGATGCGATTTACCGCGATTATTTTCGCCGTGTTCGGGAAATGGCGGCAACCGGGTTGGTCGATTGCCTCGCTCATCTTGATCTTGTTAAAATTCATGGTCATCGGCCCGGCGCGGAGATCGGCGCTATTGTCAATGAAACGCTCGATTTTATTCGAGCGCGGAATCTCGCAATCGAACTTTCCACCGCTGGATGGCGCAAGCCGGTAAACGAACTCTATCCAAGCGATCGGATCATTGAACTGGCAATCGAGAAGGGGATACCCTTTACGACTGCCTCCGACGCGCACTCGCATGCGCAACTGGGCGACAGTTACCCCAGGCTCGCGCAAAAGATGGCCTCCTTTGGGATTCGCCAGATCTGCATTTTCGACAAGCACCAGCGCTTCATGCGCGGCGTTTGTGCCGAACCACTGCTATAGCTGAAGGTCGAGCTGCGACCGTGTCTGCGCGGCGATGGCTTGTTCCGTTTCTGAAGGCAGAATTACCTTAAGCTCCAAACGTTGAGCGAGGCGCTGGCAAGTTTCAGGCGCAAACCCTTCGAAGTGATTGCTCACGAATGCCCAGACATTGCGCACTTCAGAAAGATGCCGCTCAATCTTGAGCGACCAGCTTTCAAGTGCAGCTTCGCGTTTCCATAGCAACTTGTTGTAACGATGAACGTGCCCACCATCGACATCGTATTTGGTTGAGTAATCGCCAAGCAGACGCAGATAGAGAAAATCGGAAGTGCGCGGCAGGAATTCGAAAGGAGCAAGATTTCGCTCGTTCAGAGGAGTGGTGTCCGCCCACACCCAGCAAATGCGATACTTTTCCAAAAGCCGGATGAAATGTGGCCGATGCCATCCGGCGTGACGAAATTCGATCGCAAAGCGGAAATCCCTTGGCAGTTGGTCGAGAAAATTGCGCAACACCAGCTTGCCATCCTTCGGCGTGAAGGACGGCGGAAGCTGGATCAGGATAACGTCGAGTTTTGCTCCAAGTGGTTCGATGGCGCGGAGAAACAAATTTAGCTCGGCAGTGCAATCCTGCAGCCGGGAAGCGTGAGTGATCTGTCGGGGAAGTTTACAGGTGAAACGGAAGCCAGCGGGGGTCATCTGGACCCAACGCCGAACGCTTTTTTCCGGTGGAACACCGTGAAAAGTCGAATCCACTTCAACCGCCGTGAAATAGTTGGCATAAAATTCCAACCAGTGAGCTTCTGGCAAATCCGACGGGTAGAAAACGCCACGCCAGTCTTCAAAGCCCCACGCGCACGAGCCGATACGTATCTTCTGCTGATCGGTCAGATTCAAAACGAGAATCCAACGTTAGCCAGTATTCTGTCCTTGGAAAAGGGTTCACTTCTGGAAATGTAGTGAATATTCCACGGACGGGTTTGCGGGCGCCGAAACTTGACTGGGCGCATAAGTTAACTACCCTGCAGCACCCATGCAAATCGCTATTCGTGTGCTTCTAGTTTTCGCGGTTGCCGCATTTCTTTTGCCCGAATCCAGCAAGGCCTCTGTTGTCTTCAAGCCGGGTAAAAAACCGGAGTACGTAGGCCCGGGCGGCGTAGAAGAAGAACTGACCGGCGATGCTGTCGACCTATTCCAGATTGGCCAGGCTGCCGAAAAAGAAGGCAATTATAAGCGCGCGGTTAGAGCTTACAAAAGTCTCGTCAAACGCCATCCCAAAGACAAGGTTGCCCCGGAAGCGCTTTATCGTGCCGCTCAATTGCAGGAACAAGACCACAACTACTTTGCGGCCGCGGCGTCATTTTCACAGTTAGTAGAAAAATATCCCGGCAGTCCGCATTTCGAGGAAGCAATCGAGGCGCAGTTCCGAATCGGCGAAATTTATCTTAACGGGAAGAAGTTGAAGGTCCTTGGCATTCCGGTTGCCTCGGCGTTGGATCGTGCTGTGACCGTCTTCGCCAACGTGGTTCGGACCGCACCCTACGGAAAATATACTGCCCGGGCGCAGTTTGATATTGGTCTTGCGCGCGAGAAACAAGGCGCCAACGATGCGGCCATTCAAGCATACCAGGCTGTCGTGGACAAGTTTCCCAATGAGCCTGTCGCCGTGAATGCGCAATACCAAATCGGCTACATTTGGTTTACAGCCGCACAATTAGGCACAAAGGACGCGGCCGCAGCAGCGAACGCTAAGACTGCGTTCGAAGATTTCCTCTTCCATTATCCCAAGAGTGAGAAAGCAGCACAAGCCCGCGCTAATCTCGACATTCTCGAGCACAAGCAAACGGCCAACTCTTACAAGGTCGCCAAATTTTACGACAAGCAAAAATATTATCGCGCCGCGGTTATCTACTACAACGAAGTGATTCGCCAGCAGCCGGGTTCTCAGGAAAGCAACGAGGCGAAGAAGCGGATTGACCAGCTGCGTGCAAAATTTGGAGATGCGGCCCTTCAGCCGGCGCTTCCTGTGGCACAGGCCAGCAAGAAAAAGAGTGACATGCACGGCGCGCGAACTGCCGAAAGCGGATCGGCGAAACCAGGCCCGGCAAACAACGAAGCGCCGTTGCCCGCGTCGGACGGCGATAGTTCGCTTCCGCCGCCTGCTTCGCTTGCGCCCGATACGACCACCGCGCCTGACCCCTTGCTGGCTCCGCCGGGCGCAGGCACAACCTCCAATACGTTGCCGAGTTCCGACCCATCGGCCTCTCCCGGAGCGTCCGCCTCACCGGCGCCTTGAAAGCCTTACTTGCCACCCTATTCTGCTTTGCCCTGGGTGGTTGCCTTGGCTATCGCATTGGTCCAGTAAAGCCATATTATCTTCGCGATGTTCACCGATCGCATCCGACTTTTAAAATCGCACGCTCGTTCCTCGGATCGAAGTGTTGGTTACCGATACTGTGATCAAACAGTACAACAAGATGGGACGTACCAGATTACCAATGGGGATAAGCGGATGCTACTCTGACAGGTGAAATATCCCGCATCACTCGAGCACCGGCCGCTCGGTGCGTGGCAACGTCCTCGCCACGACCGAATTTAGCCTGCACTAGTGGTAAGTGCACGCTGACTGGACGGAGGAACAAACCACTGGTAGCCCCGAACGATGCCATCGGAACACCACCTCCTCGTAAGCAGCGACGTGACTAGTGATGAGCGGCAGGCTTGCCCCTGGCGACTGAGGATCTCGCCAGCCGACTAGTTACCCAAATAAGCGAGGGTTGGTGATGAGTAATGAAAGGTGAAGAAAAGCTTTGGACCATCCTCAACGACAAACTCGATACTTTGCGCGCCACAAACCGGTTGCCTCAGGCGATTCGCGTTGCCGAAACAGCCCTTGAAATCGCTAAGCGCGCCTTCCGCGGCACCGACCTTCCGCTGGCGACCAGCTTTGAGAAGCTAGGGCAGCTTCTCGATCAAAAGGGAGATCGCGCGGCGGCCAAGGGATATTTGCTCAAGGCGCATGCGATTCTGGAAAAAGTAGATCCGCCAGACCAACGTGCCATCTACCGCTCCGCGAGGCGGCTTGCGTTTCTATGCGACAGTCTCGGCCAGTCTGAAGAGGCCGTTAATTTTTACCAGAAAGCGATCGCCGCGGGCACCGAAATCGAAGACATTCATTATTCGGATCTCGGCACCATGTTAAACAATGTTGCCCTGATCTTGCGTAAGTCGGGGCGGCAAAAGGCGGCTGAACCGTGCTATCTGCGGGCATTGCAGATTTACGAGAAACAACTCGGACCAGACCATCCTGACGTTGCCTCAGTACTAAATAACCTCGCCGTGTTCTACACCAATGAACGCCGTTTCACTGAGGCAGAGAAAATACATCTTCGCGCGCTGGCCATTCGCGAGAATTTAGACCCACCTCCGCTTGCCGACATTGCGCAGTCAAAATGCAATCTGGCGGTCGTCTATCATTCACGCGGCGATTACGCCAAAGCGACGGAGCTTTATCAGGCTTCTCTCAAGATTTGGGAGCAGGTGAAGGATAAACCTTTGAAGGACTACGAGATTGTTGTATCCAATTATGCCGACCTTTTGCGCTCGCTCGGTCAGGTACGCAAAGCGCACCAATTGGAGGTTCGCGCACGGAAGAAACGCTCGGGGTGACTTCCGAGTTTCTTTCCTCTGTATTGTCGCCGGTTTGACCTTGCAGGCGGCTGGCACCCGCGCATTGTAAGGGCCACCGGTTTGCTCGCGTGGCGGAATTGGCAGACGCGTACGGCTCAGGACCGTATGGGGAAACCCGTGGAGGTTCGAGTCCTCTCGCGAGCAGTGCTTGTGTGTTCCCCAAACCGGCCTTATTTGAAAGCGAAAACTATCGGTAAGCTGCCGATTTAGGTTGTATTGATCGACTACTTGCGCGCAGCTTTCCGTCGCGCCGCCCAGCGAGCCTTCATCAACTGCGAGAGCCTTCTTCGGCCGGCAGGTGTGAGTCCACCTTTCTTGGCTGAAGGTGCTGGCTTCGTTCCGCCGGACTTTCTTCTTGCTGCCCAGCGCGCCTTCATTAGCTCGGATAGCTTTCTCCGACCTGCAGCCGTAAGTGCGCCTTTTTTCTTGGCAGGGGCTGGTTTCGTCCCGCCTTTTAGTTTCGCCCAACGGGCCCTGGCAGCCGCTGAAAGCTTGGCTCGGGTTGAAGGCGAAAAGTAACGCCTTGCTTGTTTAGGGGTAGGGGTTGCCGCGGGTCTGGCAGGTGCGCCTCCCAGGATTGAGGAAAGACGTCTTTCCAGGTTATCAATTTGTCGGCGTAGTGAAACTGCTTCTTCTAAAGCTTTAACAGATATATCCATGCTTGTGACATAGCCGCGGTTTGCGGCATTCGCAATCCTTTTTTATAACAAACTTTATGCCTAACATTTCTGACATGTGGCTTTCACGCATTAGTTACATCCATGTGGTAAACAAGAAGTAGTTATCGCAAAATTGTGAGCTAATGTTTTATTGACCTTCAAATGACAAAATCCGGTACCGCAACAGAACCCACACGAGTTCGGCAAATGTTTGGCGCCATTGCCAGACGGTACGATCTGGCTAATCACACGCTTAGCTGCGGGACCGATTTTTATTGGCGAAAGTGCGCTGCCAACATGGTCGCCAGCTGGCGGCCACGCAAAATTGTAGATCTTGCAACTGGCACAGGAGATCTGGCCCTTGCGGTGCAGAAGAAACTGCCGGATGCGGAAGTCACAGGCGTGGATTTCCTGCCTGAAATGCTGGAGCTGGCGCGGAGGAAAGGCGTGCGTGAAACAATCCTCGCAGATGCAATGAAGCTGCCATTCCCAGACGCTTCGTTTGATTGCGTTACCATCGCCTTCGGCTTGCGTAACATGGAGAATTGGAGAGACGCGCTTGTTGAGATGTCGCGCGTGCTTAAACGAGATGGTCATTTGTTAGTGCTTGAGTTCTCACTGCCAACAGTATCGATTGTGCGTATCATCTATCGTTTCTATTTGCATCGCTGCCTCCCATTGCTGGGCTCCTTTTTGACCAGAAAAAAAAGTGCCTACGACTATCTTGGGAACTCAATCGAGGAATTTCCAAGCGGCCATGCAATGATCGATTTAATCGAAGCGACCGGCTTTAAGCACGTGACGCTTCAGCCGTTGAGTTACGGCATCGCGACGATTTACACCGCACAGAGTCTCTGAGAGCGAAAGCCGTTTACAAGATCACGGTGTAACGGTGGGCGTCGGGCTTGGCGTTGGCGATGGTTGCGCCACAAGAGGCAACCTCAAGCTATTCAAAACCGAATTCGTAATCACAAACGTGCCTTCGCGGCCGTCTACATGCGCGCACCACGTTCCGTCATTAGCCGGAGCGCCGATGATCAATCTATGTGATGCCTTGTTGTCAGGCGAAGTTGTGAATGCAAGAGTGAGTTGCGGCTTTTCCAAGCCGTCTTGAGGCTTCGTTGCTCCAAGCCAACGCACTGCATGCAAGCTCGACAACGTGTTGAGTAGCGATTGCACATTTGTTCCATCGATCTGACCAGTGCCTTTTAGCCAATGCCATTGGTCATTTTCGCCGCGTTCCAGCGACAGTTCTTTGTCCGTGGTTACGCTGACGCGGTGAATTTGATCAGGTTTAAACTGAAAGATTGATAGCTCCTGCCATTGCAAAGGATCGGCTGGGATCTGGTCCACCACGCCACGTCGGGCTGCCACGACAAATGGCTCATCTGTAAGGCGTGCGTAAACATTGTCCCCGTCTTCCTTTCCAAAGGCGAGTGTAGCAAACGGTTGCTCACCCGCCTTGGTCTCGGCGGTGTTCTCCGAGGCGAACGAACTGAACGTTAATTGCAGATGCGGTTTGTCCAGGCCGTATTTTGGCAGATTCGAAGCGACATCTTCCACGAACTTTGTCACCCGCTCGTTTTGCAATGTGTCAATCAAGCGGCGGACCGCCCCTGAATCTGCGGGTGCGTTGTTTCGGTTGGCGATGGTCCAGTTTCCATCCTTGCGTGCAAGCACTGTCTTACCTTTACCTGGAACATCGATCGTGATGCGATCGAGAACGTTCGTGTCGATCCGAACGAAATGATAGTCACGCAGATCGGCTGGTTTAGTGTTCAGAGCCTCTTCAATCTTCCTGGGTAACGTGTAGACAGCACCGCGGGGAGCAAACCGGACATAAACCTGGTCCTTTTCCTTCTCAGGCACGCTGCCGATTTGCAGCATTTGGCCTTTGTCCTCCTGGCCAAAGACCTTGATCGAGTCAGCGATTTCAACCTTTTGGTCCTTTCTTCCTTCCTGACTAAATAACGTGATCGACCCGCGCGGCTCCGCCAGCCCATAAGGTCGCAGGTCGCCGTGATCGTCGGCCACAAATTGTTGAATGCGCGCCGTTGTGATTTGTGCAATCAGGTCGCCAACTTTCTCGTCATCCGCGCGAGCGCGAAGTGGTTTGACGATGTCCCAGTGCTCACCTTTCTTCTCTAACTCCATTTCGCCAGCAGGCGTCTTTAAGGCGATGCGACGCACCTGCGCAGTGGTCACATCAGTTAATTTTTTGTCGCGGAATTCCTCCGCTTTTTTGTCGATGTCCTTCTTAACCGATTGTCTGGCGAGAAATGTTTCCTTCGAGTTCTCAAAGCGGACATACATCCTGCCTTCCAACGCAGCGTCTTTTCCAAACAAGATTTCAGGAGGTCTGTCAGAGCCGATCAATTTGAGCTTAAGCTTTGGTCGGTTCAGACCGTATTCATTCAGTTTACTCTTATCGGCCTCAATATCTTTCGCCGGAATTATTCCCTCCTTTTGCCAGGTCTCCAGGTCCGACAGCAAATTCTCAACTAAGGCACCGTCTGCTTGATCTTTGATTGGGGTTTCAAGCCGCCATTTGTTGTCGCGGCGTCGTATTTCTATTTTTTCATCGCCATTTTGAATGATGATGCCATCGACCTTGCTTCGATCGAAATTGACCACGTTCTGCGCCTGCCGCCTGGCCTCCTCGGTGCTCGGCTGTTTCATCTCAAAGAACCGGAGGTACGCGAACACACCGAGCACAACGACAGCAAGGATTAAAGTAGTTCTCCAATTCATGATTCAATTGTTGTCATTCTGAGCGAAGCGAAGAATCCCGGATCATTCTCCTGGCGTCGCAGCCAAACAATAGCCAGAGATGTTTCGCTTCGCTCAACATGACAGCAAAGGCTTAGACGCGCCGTTGCCACCAAACAACGGTTCCGATCACGGCGGGGATCAGCGGCATGAAAATCAGAATAATCCAGCGCAGGCGAGCCAGCGCATCTTGATCAAGACTGAAAGTGAGAGGCTTTGAAACTTTTGGCGCGATACCGATTAGCTGTTCGCGACTGAGCAACCAGTTCACACTGCCGGAAATGAAATCGAGGCCCTGCTGATCTTGCGTAATCGCATTGTCTTGAACGAAGGTGGCATTGCTAACGACTACCAGGCGAGACGAGTTGACCTGCACCCGCTCATCCGCGCTGCCACCTTTTTCAATGGCTGCGCCTATTGTTAGTGCCGTGTTGCTATTCCGTTTCGCGTCTTCCTGCAGTTTTGCTTGATTGTCCGTGTTATAATCAGTCTCGGCAAAATAGCCTTTTTCCGCCTGGATTAGGGGCTCGAGACGGGTGTTGGCAGCACGGACGCGGTCGGGCTCAAGCGTCAGCGAAGAAGTGCCGCCCAAAAAGAGCGCCCGTACATCGGCTAATCGTTTGGTGATTGGGCTGTCGCCGAGGAACCGCGCTTGAACATCTCTTGTTAGTGCCAATTCCTGGATCCCAGTTCGCAGAAAAACCATCAGTCTATCGTCATTCACCTTAACGCCCAGCTCGTTGACAAACGCATCAAGCTTCGGCGTTTTCGCCGCCGGATCGAGGAGAAGCAAAATCCGCCCCTGTTTATCCCAGAAGTTGCGCAGCACTTTCATTTCGCGATCTGAAAAATCGTACTGCGGCCCTATGATCATGACAGTTTTTACGTCCTCGGGAATCGCATCCAGATCGAGAAGGTTCAGCTCTTTGAACTGGATGTTTTCGTTTTCGATGAATGTTTTCAGGACGGAGATCGCGCTGGCTTCAGCAAGTGGTGGTTCCTTGTGACCGAGGACGTATCCAAGAGTCTTCTTCTTTCCTTCCACAAGATCGATCATTGCGCTGGTGATGGCTTGTTCGCCTTTGAATGCGGCTACGCGAGGGCTTTCGCCCAACGCCATTCCGCTCTGGTCGATGTCAGCCATCTCGGATGCCTTGACCGTCTTATTGCGTCCTTCGTAATCGACTATTAAAAGAGGCTCGTCGGTAACGACTTTGTATTTGTCGAACAACTCCTTTGCCCGGGAAAGATTGCGCTCCGGATCAATCTGCTCGATATCGACCTTTCCTTTACCGGCATACTGATATTCCGTCAGCAAATTCTGAACGTCCGTGCTAATCGGCGTGCTTGGCGGAAAGAAAACCGTGATACGCATCTTGCCCTTGAGTGTGTCAAGGAAACGTTTCGTTTTATCTGAGAGCGCATATTTTTGGTCGCGGGAAAAATCCCAACGCGCGTAGTGTTTGAAGGCGATCGAGTTCACCATCGCAGCCAGAAACAAAACCAGCACGATTTGCGCGAGAACGTTGAAACCGATTCGAACCCGGCGAATTTTTTTTCCCGAACGTCCCGGGCGCTGGTTTGTTTCGTTAGCCACCGTTTAAAGCCTCCATTTGCGGGATTGAAACGCCTGGTGCGTAAGCGTCAGCATCACGATGGTCATGCTCACGTAGAGAACAATTGGGCGTGTATCTATCACGCCGCGCGAGAACGTTCCCATGTGTTCGATCGCAGAGAAATAGCCCAGCAAATCGCGCGTTTCCGAGCTCACATCGAGCAGAATGAACTGAACCAGGCCCAGGAAAAACAGAAGCGTAATTGCGCAGAAGGAAATGATTGCCGCGATGATCTGGTTTCGGGTCAGAACGGATGTGAGACAACCAATGGAGAGATAAAACATTCCGAGCAATAAGAGCATCAGATAGGACCCGGCGTATGCTCCGGCCGAATGCGCCGCCGGCTCATTCGTGACTTTGAGAAAGATGGCGAAGTAAAGCAGTGTCGGGATCCAGAGAATTACGTAGAAGACCAGCGCGCCAAAGAATTTTGCCAGTACTACCTGCCAGTCGCGCACCGGGACAGTTGTCAGTGGTTCAATCGTGCCGAGCTTAAATTCCTCGGCAAACAGGCGCATCGTGATGAGCGGAAAAATCAGAACAAAGGCAAACCAGAAGAAGACTGAGTTAAAAAATGCCTCCTGCACCGTGTATTGCACCTGGCGCTGGTTCATGAAGGAGACCTGGAAATAAAAATCGATCCCGCTGACTATCAGGAAAAAGATGAGCACGATGTACGCGATCGGGGAATGGAAATAGCCGCGTACTTCGCGAGAAAGGAGAGTGTAAAATTTTCTCATGTTTTATCGATTGCGAGTATGAGCAGAAGCAGGAGTAAGAGCGATGGTCTGCATTTGACGTTGAGCGTTGGACGTTGAGCGCCTGCCACGCCGTGGCGTTGCGAAGGCGGGTTCGACGTTTGCTTCCTGCACGTTCATTACTCCATCACTCCATCGCTCCACTCGATCAGACTGCGTCAGAGTGGGTGATTTCCACGAACACATCCTCGAGCGTTGCTCGCCGCTGGCTCAGTTCGCGCAGAGACCAGTGGCGCTCGGTGGCAAGGCGGAAAACCTCTTCGCGTACGTCGACGCCTGATTCCACCCGCAGGGAAAATCTCTTCCAATCATCTTGCCCGTCGGTGATCACTTCCCGCACACCTGAAATCTTCTTTAGCTCGTCCGCGCCGTTGTCTTTTCCGACTTTCGCTTCAAGAACAACACCGCCGGCCTGCCTGATTTTTCCGAGTAAATTTTCCGGAGTATCGCAGGCCTCGATTCGTCCTTTGTGAATGATGATCACCCTGCTGCAGGTCATCTCCACCTCCGGCAGAATGTGCGTCGAAAGCAAAATTGTATGCTGGTCACCCAGGTTCTTGATCAGCTCCCGCACTTGTCGGATTTGGTTTGGATCGAGGCCGATTGTCGGCTCATCCAGAATCAGCAAGTCCGGTTCAGCGAGCAGCGCGTCCGCGAGTCCGACCCTCTGTCGATATCCCTTGGAGAGGGCCCCGATCAGCTTGTTCTCAACGCTCTTGAGACCACAAAGTTCTTTTACGTCGCCAACACGCTCGGTGACCCGACGATGTTGGACTCCCTTTAGAGCTGCGCGATAACGCAGGTACTCTGTTACGCGCATGTCGCTGTAGAGTGGCACGTTTTCCGGCATGTAGCCGAGATGCGCTCGTGCCTGGAGCGATTGTTCAAAAACATCGAATCCCGCGATGGTGGCGCGACCAGAGGTGGGCGGCATGAAGCTGGCCAAAATGCGCATTGTGGTGGTTTGCCCGCACCGTTGGGCCCGAAATCCCATGATTTCGCCCGGCTAACCTCGAAATTCAAATCCCGGATGGCAGGTTGCCCTGCGTAACGTTTTGTCAGATTTTCGACCTTAATCATTGAACAACATTTCCATGAGACAACCGAACCCCGATTGCGTTGCCAACTTTTTACCGCGCCGTCATGCTCAAAGTGGCGAGCTGCTGGTTTTGTCCTCGGGGTGGATTACACCAACCGTGAAGTCGAGTTTCGTGCCGCTCTGCACACCTCGAAGCAAGTCCTCGATTTGTTTGACGGAGTTCGTTTCGGAGTTGCCCGCGCGATAAATCACCAGCCCGCGCTCGAGACCCGCATCATCGGCCGGGCTATCTGGTTCGACCGCAGTAATCAAAACTCCGCGTCCGCGGAGGTAACCGAGCGCATCGCTTAGTTCCCGATTCAAATCCTGTAGCTGCAGTCCAAATAACTTTTCCGCATTCGACACCGACGTATCGGGCGCGGACGCAGGCTGGTTCTTTGGTTTGGCTTGTTTCTGCGCGACTTTCTTGAATTGGTTCACGCTATCGCGCACCACTTCGGCTGGAATTGCGAAACCCATTCCCTGAGTGGGGACACCTTGCGGCGTGAACGCCATTTTCGCCGAGCTAATACCAACTAGCCGGCCTGAGAGATCGATCACGGGTCCGCCACTGTTGCCTGGATTAATCGCCGCGTCGGTTTGTACCAGACCCTTATACTCGGTCTCGTCCACAGTGATGTCGCGTTTGACAGCGCTAAGCACCCCCCGACTGATCGAGCTCCCATATCCAACTGCATTACCTACAACGATTACAGTCTGGCCCAGCAGGTTGGGAGAAATATTATCAAGACTAATGAACGGAAACGCGGTCTCAGCGTCGATCTTGATGAATGCCAGATCGGTCTTGTCATCGCCGGCAATGTAGTGCGCATTGTAGGTTTTGCCGTCGTTTGTCGTTACATGAATTTTCAAATCTGCGGCGCGCTCGACCACGTGTTGGTTGGTAACGATGTAGCCTGCCGGATCAATAATGAAACCAGAGCCGAGACTTTGCAGAGTCTGGCGAACTTCGCGCGGCCGAACGCGATTGTAACCAAAGAATTGGGCGTAAAAATCCTCAACCGGATCGCGCACCGTGCGCCTCACTACGCGCTCGGTGTTAATATTCACCACCGCCGGCAAGACCTTCGCCACTGCCAGGACAGCCGGTTCTGAAGCCGGATCGGCCTGGCCAAAATCGGCTTGGCCAAAACAAGCTACTGCTCGCGCCAGGATCAGTAGCGCAACAAACAGCTTTCGATATGAATTTGTCTTCATCCTCAGATCGGTCCCAATTGTTTTACGATCCCTGTCGGAACCATGCGCAGCAAGTAACGAGGCTGCCTCTGTACTGTCAACTTGCCGCACCGCGTAATCGTCGGAGATTAAATTTGCTATGCGCACTTCAATTGGGGCTCGCGCAAACCTAGAACTGATCGAAGAGAATTACCGCCGCTGGCAGCGGAACCCTGAGTCGGTTGACGCCGGATGGTCGGCCTTCTTTGAGGGATTCGAGCTTGGGAATTTGCCGCAGCGCGACGGCGCGGCCGCTGCGGAGGCCCGCGAAGCGGCGTTACAGACGCGCGTCGATGGTCTCATTTACGCGTATTGCTCGCTTGGTCATACAATTGCGCGGGTCGATCCCCTGGCAGAGACGCGCCCGCAAAATCCATTGCTGAGTCTCCGCGAGTTTGGTTTTAGCGAGTCAAATCTACACCTTCGTGTTTCATCAAAATTCTTCCTTAACAACCGGCCCATGACATTACGCGAAATGGTCTCCGGCCTGGAGAGAATTTATGCCGACTCCATTGGATCGGAATTCATGCACATTCAAGACCCGCGAGTGCGTGACTGGATCCGCAAGCGATTGGAGACGCGACCGCACAAGCACTCGACTCCAGCAGCGGTGCAGGTGGCCCTGTTGCGGGCACTGCTTGAAGCGGAATCCTTCGAGATTTTCCTGCATACGCGTTACGTCGGGCAGAAAAGATTTTCACTTCAGGGTTCGGAATCGCTCATGGTGATTCTCGACACCATCCTGCACAAATGCCCGGAAGGCGGCGTCGAGGAGATTTGCATGGGCATGGCGCATCGTGGCCGACTCAATATCCTTGCAAATTTTCTGCGCAAATCGCTCAAGGTCATCTTTACCGAGTTTAGCGAAAATTATGTTCCCGAGTTGGCAGCCGGCGACGGCGATGTGAAATATCACCTCGGTTATCACTCGGTACGCAGACTTGCCTCGCCGGCGGAGGTTGAGATCCGGCTCTCGTCGAACCCGAGCCACTTGGAAGCTGTCGATCCAGTAGTCGAAGGACAAGCGCGGGCCAGACAACGAATTCGCGGGGACACGGAGCACAGGCGCAAAGTCCTGCCGCTCCTGGTGCACGGCGATGCCGCATTCATCGCGCAGGGGATCGTGGCTGAGACGCTCAATTTGTCGCAGTTACCGGGGTACAGCACGGGCGGAACCATTCATATCGTCGTGAACAACCAGATCGGGTTCACTACCCTTCCGAAAGATGCGCGTTCCTCGATGTACTCCACCGATATCGCGAAGATGATCGAGGCGCCGATTTTTCATGTGAACGGCGACGATCCATTGGCGGTTAAGTTTGTTAGCGACATGGCATTCGATTTTCGCCAGCGCTTCGGGCGCGACGTGGTAATCGACATGTATTGCTATCGTCGCTATGGCCACAACGAAGGCGACGAGCCCTCATTTACCCAGCCTGATCTTTACGCAAAAATCGAGAAGCGGCCGTCGGTTACGCAGCTTTACAAGCGCGAACTACTCGAAGCGGGAACGCTCAGCGAAGACGATGCAGTCTCACTGGAAACCGAGTTCGGTTTGCGACTCGAAATGACGCGCGATGAAGTCGACGCCATCGAGAAACGCAAAGCCAGCGAGAAAGCCAGGTTCAGAGAATCCACCGCGATATTTCAACCTGAGTACTCGAGCGAGTCTGAGCCGACTGCGATCAGCCAGAAAACGCTTAAGACCATTGTCGATGGTCTCACCCGCGTTCCGGAAGGCTTCGAAATCCAGCCGAAGATCAAGCGCATTGTCGTTGATCATCAGCGCAAAGTTTTCGAGGAGGGCGGCCCCTATGAGTGGCATTATGCCGAAGCGCTTGCGTTTGGATCGCTGCTTTTGGAGGGAATTCCTATCCGATTGTCAGGCCAGGATAGCTCACGCGGCACGTTTAGTACACGGCACTCTGTGCTTTACGACGCAAAGACGGGGAAACCCTACGTGCCGCTCATGCATCTCGCCCAGAAGCAAGCCCGCATTTGCATTTACAATAGCCCGCTCTCGGAAGCCGCGGTACTCGGTTTCGATTACGGTTACTCGCTCGATTATTCGAAGATGCTTTGTTTGTGGGAAGCGCAGTTCGGTGATTTCTCCAATGGCGCGCAGACCATTATCGATCAATTCATCGTTTCAGCGGAATCGAAATGGCAGCGGCCGAGTGGGATTGTGTTGCTGCTTCCGCATGGCTATGAAGGTCAGGGCCCCGAACATTCCAGCGCGCGACTCGAGCGTTTTCTCCAAGCCTGCGCCGAGGACAACATGCAGGTCTGCAATCTGACTACGGCAGCGCAGTATTTTCACGTGTTGCGGCGTCAGATGAAACGCGACTTCATCAAGCCCCTGATCATCATGACCCCGAAAAGTCTGTTGCGTGCCAGCTTTGCTTCCTCGCCTGCCGAAGAATTCATCCATGGCCGGTTTGAGGAAATTCTCGGCGCACCTGAAACAGGTTCTGCAGAGAAGATAAAGCGGATCATCCTTTGCTCCGGCAAAGTTTATTACGATCTGCTCAATTACCGGACCCAGCGCAAAATCGACGACGCGGCGATTATTCGCATAGAACAGCTTTATCCGCTGGCGGAAAAGAAATTGCGCGAAATGCTCAAGCCATTTTCAAAGAACGCGAAGCTCGTCTGGTGCCAGGAAGAATCGGAAAACATGGGGGCGTGGACTTTCATCGAACCACGCCTGCGCACGATCTTTTGCAGTGAAATCGCATATGCCGGTCGCGAAGCCAGCGCCAGCCCGGCCGTCGGCGCGCTGGCTCGGCACAAACGCGAACAGGCCCGCTTGGTGGCCGATGCGTTTTCAGTTTGAGAGCACACTCTCATATGTCCCGCTAGTCCCGATGTGACCCATGAGACAGACGGGCCGTATGTGTTGACGAAACGCTGCTAGCTCGCGACGCTCCTTTCACGCATGGCCATTGAAGTTAAAATTCCCTCCGTAGGTGAATCCATCACCACCGGTGTTGTGTCTGCCTGGCACAGGAAATCCGGCGAGTTCGTAAACGAAGGCGAAGCCCTCTTCACCCTTGAGACCGACAAGGTTTCCACCGAGATCGTCGCGGAAAAAGCAGGCGTACTCGAAACGAAGGTTCCGGAGGGGCAGGAGGTGAAGATTGGTGAGGTAGTCGCCATAATTGACGATTCAAAACGGCCGGCGGCGGAACAAAAAGAAGAGAAACCCAAAAAGAAAGAACCGGAAGAAAAGAAAAAAGAAACCGAGCCGGAGAAAAAGGCCGCAGCAGAAAAAGCTCCTGTAGCCGCGGGCGCTGACCGCGGCAGGCCGCAGCCAACGGCAGCGACTACAACAACGCTTTCGCCTGCCGTTCGCCGAATTGTCGAAGAAGAGAAGCTTGAACCAGAGAAAATTCGCGGCACTGGCGAAGGAGGCCACCTAACAAAAGGAGACGTTCTGGCCGCGGCACAACAGCGCGGCAAAACGGACTTGTTCGCCGTAACCTCGGCGAAGGCGGAAGAAAAAATTGAATCTCGCGAAGCTGAACCATCCGGTGACGGACGGTTCACGCGCAAAAGGATGTCCCCACTGCGCCGCAAGATCGCGCAGCAACTTGTGATGGCGCAGCATGCCGCAGCGATCCTGACGACTTTCAACGAATGCGACATGAGCGCCGTGCAGGAATTGCGCCGGAACAAACAAGACGAATTCACGAAAAAGAACGGCGTGAAACTGGGTTTAATGTCGTTCTTTGTTAAAGCATGCGTGGAAGCGCTTAAAGCCGTGCCGGTGGTTAATGGCCACATAGAGGATGAAGATTTTATTCAAAACAATTTCTATGACATCGGCGTAGCGGTTGGCACGGAACGTGGACTCGTGGTACCGGTCGTGC
This sequence comes from Candidatus Udaeobacter sp., assembly GCA_013372845.1. Lineage (GTDB taxonomy): Bacteria > Verrucomicrobiota > Verrucomicrobiia > Chthoniobacterales > UBA10450 > Udaeobacter. The sequence continues at coordinate 7,336 of JAALOD010000005.1, read as the reverse complement.
GCGATGCAGATAAGAAAAGTTTTGCGGGTTTGGAGCGCAACATCGCCGATTACGCCAGCAGGGCGCGCGACGGGAAACTAAAAATCGAAGATCTACAGGGCGGCACGTTTACCATCACAAACGGCGGAGTGTATGGGTCGCTATTCGCGACGCCGATTCTAAATCCGCCACAAAGCGGTATTCTGGGCATGCACAAGATCATGCCGCGCCCGGTCGCAGTGGACGGGAAAGTGGAGGTTCGCCCCATGATGTATCTTGCCCTCAGTTACGATCACCGCGCGATCGACGGAAAAGAAGCCGTCACTTTTCTGATCAAAGTGAAGGACTGCATCGAAGATCCGAAAAAACTGCCCCTGGATTTTTAGAATAAAAGCGTCAGAGCATTGCCGCACTCCAAGACACCACCGCATAGGTGACCTTGCAACTACGGCCACGTTTTGGAGTGCGGCGGTGCTCCGCCGCTTTAGTCTGGATGATTGCTCCACTCCAGCTGGCATGAGAAAATAACTTATGGAAAAATTTGACGTTGTTATCATTGGCTCGGGACCCGGCGGTTACATCGCTGCGATCCGCTCTGGCCAACTCGGCTTAAAAACAGCCCTAGTCGAAAAAGACAAGGAACTGGGTGGCACTTGCTTGAATGTGGGCTGCATCCCGAGCAAAGCGCTCCTGACTTCGAGCGATCATTTCATGTTCGTCAAAAAGGAAGCGGCCAAGCACGGCATCGTAATCGACGGCGCGCATGTCGATCTGGCGAAGATGCAACAGCGCAAAGACAAGGTTGTGAAGACTTTCAATGGCGGTGTGCGCTCACTCATGAAAACTAACAAGGTCACGGTCTTGGAAGGCTTGGGCACAATCACCGCCCCTGGAAAAGTTTCCGTTAAATCGTCCAAGGGCGACACACAGGAGATCGAGACCAAAAACATCGTAATCGCCACCGGCAGCACGCCGGTGGAACTGCCATTCGCGAAATTCGACGGTAAAACAATCGTGAGCAGCACGGAAGCGCTTACGTTCAGCGAAGCGCCAAAGAAGCTCGTCGTGGTCGGCGCAGGCGCGGTCGGCCTGGAGTTGGGCTCCGTTTGGAACCGCCTCGGTTCGGAGGTGACGATATTGGAATTTCTTCCGCGCATCGCACTCGGTTTTGATCTTGAGCTCTCGAACCTGCTTCAGCGTTTACTCACCGCTCAAGGAATGACTTTCCACCTGGAAGCAAAGGTCAGCGCCGTGAAAGTCGACAATGGTCGCGCGACCGTAACTGCCACTAAAGACAAGGAAGAACTAAAATTCGAAGCCGACAAGGTGCTTGTATCCGTCGGACGTCGCTCGTTCTCGGACGGCTTGGGCGCGGAAAAAGTGGGCGTGGAGTTTGACGAAACGAAGCGCATTAAAGTGGACGAACATTTCCGCACGAACGTCGAAGGCATTTATGCCATCGGCGATGTGATTGCCGGTCCGATGCTGGCGCACAAGGCCGAAGACGAAGGGATCGCATGCGTGGAAATTATTGCAGGCAAGGCCGGCCATGTTAACTACGAAGCCATTGCCAGTATCATTTACACAAATCCCGAGCTGGCCGGCGTTGGTCTTACCGAAGATCAAGCAAGGGAAAAAGGAATCGATGTGCGTATTGGCAAATTTCCATTCCGTGCCAACAGTCGCGCGCTTACCGGCGATGACGTGGAAGGAATGGTGAAGTTTGTTGCCGACGCAAAAACCGATCGCGTTCTAGGCGCGCACATTTTGCATCATGCCGCTTCGGAACTGATCGCCGAAGCCGTTTCGGTAATTGAATTCGGCGGCAGCTCCGAAGACATCGGCCGCACAACTCATTC
>JAALOD010000005.1:0-5488 GCA_013372845.1 Candidatus Udaeobacter sp. | reverse complement strand
TTTCGGTAATTGAATTCGGCGGCAGCTCCGAAGACATCGGCCGCACAACTCATTCCCATCCCACCTTGAGCGAAGCAGTCAGAGAAGCCGCGCTAAATGTGGAGAAACGTGCGCTCCACATCATAAACCGGTGATCGCAGTGATCGCCTGGGGAAACCAGGCAGATCGCTTGAAATTTATCTTGAGTTTGCCGCTTCGCGTCGCCGAATTACAAGCAGCGTCACCAGCGCGGAGACTGCGCAAATAATCGCGCCGAACGCGAGCGCGAACGGTGTGCCCACCCAATGCGCAACTGCACCGACTTCGAGGCTGCCCAAGGGAATCATCGCGCCGAAAACAAGCGACCACACACCCATCACGCGCCCACGCATTTCATCTGGCACAATCGTTTGCAGCACCGTGTTCGACGTGGAGAAAAACAGGAGCATTCCAAATCCGGCAACGAGCAGAAACGCGAGTGCGACATAAAAGTTTCGGCTCAGCGAAAGGCCGAATAGTGCAATCGAAAATAACCAGACACCGCCGAGCGCCAGTCGTCGCGCTGTAAACAGATGCCCATAAGTTGCTACGACTAGTGCTCCAATGAAAGCACCTGTCCCACTCGCCGACATTAAAATGCCGTATCCGTTCGCACCGCGACCGAGCACATCGCGCGCGAAAGCTGGCATCAGCACACCGTACGACCACCCGAAGACGCCCACTGCGAGGAAGAGCAGTAGGATCGTGCGCACTCGCTGATGTTTCAGTGAATATACGATGCCGTTCCAGGCGTGTTTACTGGCAGAGACGACGTGTGCCGGCCGTTGAAACGGCGGTAAGCGCATCATCATCAGACCGGCAATCACCGCAACAAACGTGAGACCATTCAGGAAAAAACACATTGCGACGCCAACCCAACCGATTAGTAAACCGGCGACCGATGGACCGACAACACGGGCGCCATTCACAATCGAGCTGTTGAGGGAGATCGCGTTTAACAAGTCTTCACGGCTTGTCATTTCGACTGTGAACGCCTGGCGCGCCGGCATATCGAAGCCCATGGCGACGCCGTTCAATGCAGCGATAACGATGATGAACGACGGCGTGGCGAAACCGGCCCAAACGCCGGCCGCAAGAAAGAACGCGCAAATCATTTGGGCCGTCTGGGTCGCGAGGAGGATCGAGCGCTTCGGATGACGATCGGCGAGCGAGCCACCCCAGATGGAGGACAACATCATCGGACCGGATCCTATGGCGGCGACAACACCCAGCAGCAGCTTTGAATTCGTAATTTGATAGACAAACCAACTCATCGCGGTTTGCTGCATCCACGTGCCAACCAGCGAGACGAGTTGCCCCCAAAAAAACAGCCGGTAATTGCGATGCCGCAGCGCGCGGAACGTATGTCGCCAGGTAACGCTACCAATGGGCACGCGACGTGGTCGACCGCTGACGTCTTCTGGTACGCGAGCAGTTTCCGTGTTCGCTGTCGGCATCACTCATGATGCTGGCAAGATCAGCATTGCAAAATCAAGCGCATTTGTGTTGTAGGGGCGCTCGCCGCGGCGAGCACTGAATTCAAGGCAGTGCTTGACACAAGCACCTCTACAACTGGCTGGATGTGCTAATTTCGCGGTGTGGAAAGCACCGCTGCTATTCTGTTACGCAAACGAAAGTTCAGCGATACCAGCCTGATCGTCTCGTGGTGCACGGAGTCGTTCGGTTGCATCAAACAATCGCCAAGGGCGCGCGCGCCCTAAAAGTCCGTTCGCGGGAAAGCTGGATTTGTTTTTCGAAGCCGAAATTTCCATTGTGCGGAGCAGGAAGTCGGATCTGCATACGCTCACTGAGGTTATGCTAAAAATCCGTTTGCCGGGATTCGCAGCAATTATCTGCGACGCAGACTGCGGCTATTTTGTCGAGCTAATTGAGATTTGCACGGAGCGAGATCATCGGGAGCCGGAATTGTTCGCGCTGTTGCATCGGGCTTTCGGTTATCTCGATGCAAACGATCCGATGGCGCGAGCGGTTTCGCATTTCGAGACAGAGCTCGCGCGCATCGCAGGTGTGCATGACGAGAAAAAATTGAAAGCCGACCCGGCGTTTGCGCTGGGAAATTTATTTGGCCGACTGCCGCTTTCTCGTACACCGCTCTTGAAAACGCTGGCGACGGAGACGAAAAACCGGAACAGTTCCAAATGAAACAACGCAATCTTATCGCTGCGGTCTTAATCAGTGGCCTGAGCCCGGCCGTAGTGGCGAACGAAACGTACAGGTTCGATCCGTCGGGCTCGACGATCGGTTTCAGTGTGCACCAATTCCTGGGAACCACGCACGGAAAGTTCACGAAGTTCAATGGCAAGATCGACGTCGACCGCGAGCGTCCTGAGAATTCCTCGGTGACGGCGCAGATCGACGTGCGCAGCATCGACACACGGATCAAAAAGCGAGACGATCATCTGCGCAGCGCGGAATTTTTTAACGTCGAAAAATTTCCTCAGATCGCATTCAAAAGCCGGAGCGTAAAACAGACGGGCCCGCAAAGCGGCGACATTCTCGGCGATCTCACCATTCACGGCGTGACCAAGCCGGTTACGCTTCATGTCAAACTGCTTACACCGCTCAACGAAACAAGCCGGACGCGCTGGGCCGTAACAGTCGATCCAATCACGCGGCGTGATTTTAACCTGATGTTTGCCCCCGCGACCGAATCAGTGTCCGGAATCAGCCAGACAGTCGCGATCAATATCGAGATCGAGGCGAAACGCGCAGAGTGAGAGGCGTATGACGTCAAGCATGATCATCCTGAGCGAAGCGCAGCGAAGTCGAACGACCCCGTGGAAATGCCCTCGGCTGTACCCCGGGATTCCTCGACTTCGCTCGGAATGACGGAATGATGGAAATCGTTCCCCTCGGAGATTCCGCTCTGATCGTTCGAATGCGCGAGCGATTCGACGATGCGCCTGAGCAGACGTTGGACACAGTCCTTCGCGCATTTCAGCAGCTTCAAAACGCTGCCATCCCTGGGGTCATTGAGCTCGCGCCGGCTTACACAAGCGTCACAGCTTTCTTCGATCCGATTTCAGTCGCCAAAGGCGCTGAAACACCGGACAAGGTGTTCGATTGGCTGGCGGCGCGCATTCGGGCCGCTGTAGCCGCGGGCGCTGACCGCGGCAGGCACCGGACAGCCACACAACGCCGTGTACGCTTGGTCGAAATTCCGGTCTGCTACGATCGGGAGTTCGCGCTCGATATCGATGATGTTGCGCGACGCGCGGCTATCCCGCCAAGCGAAGTCATCCGTCTTCACAGCACCGCTGAGTATCGGGTAGCCTGCATCGGATTTGTTCCCGGATTTCCATTTCTGGCTGGTCTCCCGAAGGAACTGGCGACACCGCGACGGGACGTACCGCGAAAACAAATTCCACCCGGTTCTGTCGGGATTGGTGGCGCCCAAACGGGAATTTATCCGCTACGTTCCCCCGGCGGCTGGAATCTCATCGGTCGCACACCATTGCGCTTGTTCGATCCCCAGAAAAATCCACCCGCACTTTTGCGCGCCGGCGAACGTGTGCGCTTCCGCAAAATCTCGCGCGATGAATTTGAATCGTTGAAATGATCGTGCGTTATACGCGCGCGTTTTCTACGGTGTCATCCCGAGCAAAGCGAGGGACCTCCCAGACGAGTAGCCGACACACAAGCGAATCAGCGTGATCAATCAATCTTGTGAGATCCTTCACTTCGTTCAGGATGACAACGCGATGAGTGTGATTGTTGAGCGAGCTGGTTTTCTTACGTCGGTGCAGGATCTTGGTCGCACTGGCTTTCGTGAGTTTGGCGTTTCCTCAGGCGGCGCACTGGATCCCTTCGGGTTGCGTGTGGCGAATCTTCTGGTCGGCAACGATGAAGGTGCGGCGGGACTCGAGATTACTCTAGGTGGTTTGCAATTGCGCTTTGAGGACGAACGTGTCGTCGCGTGGTGTGGTGGTGGTGACTTCGATGTGCGCATCGGATCGAGGGTACTGCCGGCTGGCCACGCTGGTTCGGTTAGTGCAGGCGAAAAATTGAAAATCGGCGCGCCCAAAGCCGGTTGTCGATCCTGGCTATCAATTTCCGGCGGGATTTACGTTGAGCCTGTTCTCGGAAGTCGCTCGACCGATTTGCGAGCCGGTTTTGGGGGATTTGAAGGTCGTTCATTACGCGACGGGGATGTTCTTCCGCTCGGTATGTGGCCGGGCTCGCCGACCCCGGCTACAGGTATTTCCTCGTGGACCGCGCCACATGATTGGGTAAGTCCGGCAAAGCCCAAACCAATTTTGCGTTTCATTCGCGGGGTCGATTGGAATCGCTTCGACGCTTCAACGCTTCAACGCCTAACGAGCGAAGCATTCGCCCTTTCACCCGATTCCGATCGCATGGGCGTGCGTCTTGAAGGTCCGGAACTGAAGCGCGCCGATGCGAGCGATATGATCTCCGAAGCAGTGGCTCCGGGTACAATCCAGGTTCCGCCAAGCGGAAAGCCGATTTTACTTTTGGGAGATTGCCAAACCATCGGTGGTTACCCGAAAATGGCGCACGTGATCACTGTTGATCTCGGTGTTGCAGCACAACTTCGCGCCGGCGATCACGTCCGTTTTTCCGAAGTCTCGCTAGCTGACGCACACCGGCTTTTGCTTGAGCGCGAGCGTGAATTCGAGCGTTTCCGCGTCGGTATTAACCTCCAACGCTCATGAAATTATCAATCGATCTGAACGCCGATCTGGGCGAAGGAGCAGGCCACGATGAGGAACTGTTCGAGCTCATTAGCTCGGCGAATATCGCGACTGGTTTTCACGCCGGCGACTCCGATTCGATGCACGCTGCAGTTTCTGCGGCGAAAAAGCACGGAGTCGCTGTCGGAGGGCATCCAAGTTTCTTCGATCGCGAAAATTTCGGACGCAAGGAACTAAAGGTAAGTAATCAGGAAGTGTTCGACGCCGTGGTTTATCAGCTTGGAGTTTTTCAAGCGATCGCCTCCGCCGTGGGCGTGCAACCGAGCCATGTCAAACCGCACGGTGCTCTCTATAACATGGCGGTGCGCGACGACAAACTGGCCGATGCGATTGCGCGAGCCATCGAATCGGTCGATCCGAAGTTAATTCTCTTTGCGCCTGACAACACCGAACTCGCCCGCGCCGGCGAAGCGCATGGGCTGCAAGTCGCGCGCGAAATTTTCGCCGATCGTAATTACCTGAATGACGGCTGGCTGGTCCCACGCACCCGGCCGGATGCATTGCTTCATGATCCAAAAGAAGCCGCCGAGCGGGTGCTGCGGATGTTACGCGAAGGCAAAGTGCGGTCCGTGGAAGGACGCGATATTGATGTCCGAGGCGAAACAATTTGCGTTCATGGCGATACGCCAGGAGCGGTTGAGTTCGCACGTGAATTGCGCTTACAACTCGAGCGCGAAGGCGTGAGAATCAGCGCGCCGCAGAGTTTGTTGTGAGCGATAACATCGATAATCGCCAGC
>JAALOD010000049.1 GCA_013372845.1 Candidatus Udaeobacter sp. | reverse complement strand
ACAACCTCGCGCAGGACCGCGAGGGCACCGTCGTGGTCTGCTGGCGGCCCGAATACATGCGGACCAGCCAGCTGCATGGCGCCGTAGCCCATGCGAGTAAGGACTAAATCATCGGGGAGCTTGAATGTGCCTCCTGGCAACGTTTCAGATGCGGTAGGTTTGCACACAGTTTTAATATTCGAGCGTGTCACCGTAAGCCGCGACGCCGGCGCTGCAATGGGACGTTCGTCCGCAATTGGTACCTGATCCTACAATCCACCGGAATGCGGAGCCGCCGCCGTTTCCGGTTCAAAAAGTGAAGACTGGGTTTGCCCTGATTATTCGGACAATTGGTTAGGGGTAAATTCGGTTTGGTTTGGATTCAAAGGTAATTGGGCTTTGATAGGCAAGACTGGAATGAAGTCGGATGCGGTTATAGAAGGTTTCGATGTAATCGAAGATAGCGGTGCGAGCTTGGGCCATGGTGTTGAAGCGATAATGATAGACCAGTTCGTATTTGAGACTGCTAAAGAACGATTCAATAAAAGCGTTGTCGTAGCAGTTGCCTTTTCGGCTCATTGAAGCAGTGAGGCCGTGTTGGGCGAGCAGTTGGCGGTAAGCGGCCCTAGCGAACTGGGCTCCGCGATCGGAGTGGAGGATGAGGTTTTGAGAGTGGTCACGTTGGTTAAGGGCCATGCGCAAAGCGGCGCTGACGAGCGGGGTATCGAGCAGTTGGCTCATGGCCCAACCGATTACGCGCTGGCTAAAGGGATCCAGAACGACAACCAGATATAACCAGCCTTGAGCGGTGAGTATGCAGGTGGCATCGGTGGTCCAGACTTGGTTAGGCCGGCGTACGATGAGAGCGCGCACAGGATTGGGAGCGATCGGTCCAGCGTGGCGACTGTCGGTTGTCATCGGACGATACTTGGAGCGTAGCCGGGCAAAGATTCTCTCCACGCGCATGAGCCGAGCAATGCGATTGCGCCGTCCCGGACAACCCAACACGCGCGCCAGGCGCGGACTACCGTAAGCTTGGCGACTACGCATAAACTCTTCACGAATGCGCGCACGCAAGCGAGTGTTCTCCAATTGGCGTGGTCCAGGGTGAGAACGACGCTTGATCCAATCGTAGTAGCCGCTGCGCGAAACCAGAAGCGCTTCGCACAACCATGCGATCTTGTATTGGCCGCTCACGGCGTTGTTAGTTATGAACACAAGCGTCTCGTAAGTAACTGTGTTGGTTTCAAGCGAGGATTGGTTCGGGTTTGAGGGAGTGATTGAGAGCGAGGAGGAGTTTCCGCATGACTGCTGTGAGCGCGAGTTTGTGCGGTTTGCCTTTGGCACGCAGACGTTGGTAAAAACGCGACAGGATCGGATTGAAGCGAGCGGCCGAAAGTGCAGCCATGTAAAGTCCGCTGCGCAGAGCGCGGCGTCCACCGAAGATGGCGCGCTTGCCGCGGATTGATCCACTGTCGTGGTTAAATGGCGCCAGGCCGGCCAGAGCAGCGGCTTGACGACGATTGAGTTGGCCAAGCTCGGGCATTTGCGCAAGCAAGAGCGCAGCCGTGCGCGCACCGACGCCGCTGATTGCAGTGAGCTTTTGTGCTTTGACGCAGAGCGTTTGGTCCTGCGCGATGAGCTCGCCGATGCGTCGATCGAGTGTCTTAATTTGGTTTTTAATTTTGCTAATTAGGCTGCCACTTAAAGTCCGCAGCTCGCTACAGCTAAGCTGCGCAAGACGATTTTCTTCTGCGACCAAGATCCTGCCCAGATGCCGGCGCTGTGCTTCGTACTGACGCAAACGCTTTTGCTCGGCAGAGAGTGGCGAGGTTGGCTGCGGTTGCATCGCGCTGCCAAAAGCAGCGAGCACTTTGGCATCAATCCTGTCGGTCTTGGCTAGGATGCCAGCCGCCCGCGCGTACTGGCGCACACGCACTGCTTGCACCAAGGTAACTTTGACTTCGCTCTTTTCTAAGCTCTCGAGCAAAGCTTGCTCATAGCCGCCACTGGCTTCGCAGATCAACTGCACCGGCATAGCACTTTGCTTGATCCAGCGCACTAATGCGGCGTGGCCGCTCCGCTCGTTCGGCAGGCGACGAAATGTTCCCGCCCAAGCCACATCCAGATGCGCTTTGGCCACATCGATCCCGATATAGACAACACTTTGCTTCATGGGTTAAATAACTCCTGCTTGTAAATGCGAGCTGGCCAGGCCGGCACCGCCCTTGGGTTGGGCCGGCTTGGTCGCTCCAGTAACTGTTCGAGTTTTACTTGGCCCCAAGGGCAGGGCGTGGATCGAACTTACGAGCGGTCTTGATTGGCAATCATGACCTGCCGCTTTACCGGATCTCACGCCCACCCCTGTTCTACCACAAAGACGGCCATTCCAAGATACAAGCCTGCGACGACGAAGAGATGTATGAAAACGCCAGCGCGACTCCGCTTGCGACCTGCACAATAAAGGCAACGAGCGTGGCGCTGCCGAAGACGTACCACCATTTCGAATCCTGCGGCGCGATATGCTTCATCGGCGAGAGCCGATCGCGCTTTCGCCTGGTATACCACGGCTCGCGGTGGTCTTTGTCACGTGCCGTTTTCGTGAACTTTGGGTTGGTTGAAAGTGCCGTTTCACCCGTCCGCGGAGTTGAAGATCGACATGTTGAGCACAAGCATCGGATCGTGCATCCGTTCCCGCGAAGGCGGGGTATGGGTTCGAATCCCATTACCGGCAGCGAGGGAAGCGAAGCATTCCTTAGGTTAGTCCATTAGCGGCGATGCCCCGAATCGCTACTGACAGGGGATGAAGGTCGATCACGTCAGGAAGTGTCTGCACCCCAAAGGTCAGCCGGACTAGGTGTCTATATGTACGCAGATGACGCCCGCAGAATCTAGCGAATGGTGCACACCAGCGGCTTCGCTGTGGGTGTTGCGAAGATCGGCGCGACCTTTGGTGCCTTCGTCCTGCCTATCTTAAAAGGTAAATTCGGCGTTCCAGCTGTCCTGGGAATGATGGCGGCTGTCAGTGTCCTGGGTCTGGTCGTTACCTTGGTCTTTGGGCACGAGGATACGGGAGATTGAAGCGGACGAAGAGAATCGCAAGGAATCGGTGATCGCGATATAGTCGCAGCAATGCGTACGCCACGACGGTAATTATGGATCTCACTACCACTTATTTGGGAATGAAGCTGCGAACGCCGCTCGTTCCCTCCGCTTCACCGCTCTCAGAGGACATCGACAAGATCAAGCAGATGGAGCAAGCCGGCGCGTCTGCCGTAGTCTTGCATTCATTGTTCGAGGAAGAAGCAGAGGCGGCTGCGGCTGCTAGGCGCGACTTTCTGGTCGGACCCAAAGCTTATCTGGAGCAGATCAAGCGGGCAAAAAGCGTTGTGAAAATTCCGATCATCGCAAGCCTGAACTGCACCACCCTTGGAGAGGCTGGATCAGCTACGCGCGTCAGATCTTCGAGGCCGGGGCCGACGCGCTGGAACTCAATATCTATAAGATACCGACTCAACCGGAAGTTACCGGCAGTGCAGTCGAAGAAACGTATATCGACACTGTTCGGACCGTGCGAGCGGCTGCCAAGATCCCGCTTGCGGTGAAGCTCAGCCCGTAATTTAGCAATTTCGCAAACATGGCGCACCGCTTCGATGCGCTGGGTGCGGACGCGCTTGTTTTGTTTAACCGATTTTACCAACCTGACGTCGATCTCGCGAAGATGGAAGTTACGCCAAATCTCACGCTCAGTGTACCCGCCGATATGCGCTTGGCGTTGCATTGGATTGGCATTCTTTACGGAAAAATTCGCGCCAACCTCGCTGCGACCAGCGGCATTTATCAGGCATACGACGTAATCAAGATGGTAATGGCCGGGGCAGATGTGACGATGCTCTGCAGTGCCCTGATGCGTTATGGTATTACCCACATTCAAAAAATCGAAATGGAAACCGCCGCATGGTTGGAGGAACACGGATGCAGTTCATTGAGCGAAATCAAAGGTAGAATGAGTCAAAAGAATTGCCCGGATCCCAGCGCTTTTGAGCGCTCGCAATATGTGCGCGGTCTTTCCAGTTACACTTCGTTATTTCCAATGCGGCGTTGACCGGCTCGCCCGCCGATCAGTCCCGCAAGGGAAACGAACTATAGTGCGCTGGCATGAGTTGTTGATGTGGTCGGAGTCAGGCCTTCATTCGTTTCCGCCACGATCTGATCGACCACTGCTTTCATGTCCTGGGTGCGTTCCCAAACCGCCAGTTGCCGGTCCGCGCCGGTGCCTTCGCGCATAATCCGCTCGATGTGCGCGATCTCAGCCTCATTGCCGAGTTCCTCGATTTCAGTAGAAACAAACTCGAGCATCTCGTTAAGCAACTCCCGCTCCTCCACTTCACATTTGCGGCCGAAATCGATCAGCTTGCCGTCCAATCCGTAGCGCGACGCGCGCCACCGGTTTTCGTCAAGCAGACGCTTCGGATAGCTGCGAAACGTCACATTATCGCGGCGCAACTTTTGCAATTTACAAACGATCGCCTGCATGAGCGCGGCCAGCGCAAGGGTGTCGTCCACGCGCGATTGCGCGTCGCAAATGCGAAACTCGATAGTGTCGAAAAACGGATGCAGCCGGACGTCCCACCAAATTTTCTTGGCGTTATCGATGCAGTTGGTCGAGACGAGCAGCTTCAGATAATCTTCGTACTCGCTCAGACTTTCGAACGCGTCAGGAATGCCCGTACGCGGAAACCGCTCAAAAATCATTTGCCGATACGCTTTGAGCCCGGTGTTTTGACCAAGCCAGAACGGCGAGTTAACTGAGAGCGCATACAGGTGCGGGAGGAAATAGCGCGCCTGGTTCATAATGTCGATTCCCTCCTCGCGATCGGGAATTCCCACGTGCACGTGCAGACCAAAAATGAGACATGCGCGGGCAATTTGCTGCATGTCTTTAACGATTGTGGCGTAGCGCTCGTCCATAGTAATCAACTGGTCCATCCAATGTGAAAACGGGTGCGTGCCGGCAGATGCGATTTTCAACCCGTACTGCGCAGCGAGTTTCGCCAGCTCAGTGCGAAGATTGACGACCTGTTGTCGGGCATCACGCGCGTCGGTGCAAATCTCGGTGCCCAGTTCCACAATCGACTGGTGCAACTCGGGTTTGACGCGCTCCTGCAAAACCATCTTGCCGTCAGCGAGAATCTGCTGGATGTGCGAACGCAATTCGCGCGTCTCGGGATCGATGATCTGGAATTCTTCCTCGATGCCGAGAGTGAAGATGTGTTCTTTTGCGCTCATCACCCTTCTTGATTAGGACTATGCGAGCTTGGAAGCTGACCGGCGATAGCTGCTGGGCGAGGCGCCGACGAGCTTCCTGAAAATGCGATTGAAATGAGTGAGCGACTGGAATCCCACATCGTAAGCGATCTCGCTGATGCGACGATTGCGGTCAAGCAGGAGCGTCTTGGCTTTCTCGATTCGTACCCGGGTGAGGTAATCGGTGAAGGTGAGGCCGGTCGCGCGTTTGAAGAGTTTGCAAAAATAAAATGTACTCGTGTTCACTGCTTTCGCGACCGTGGCCAAGCAGATCGCGTTGTCCTGATTTCGGGCAATGAACTGCTTCGCGCGGGTGACCGCCAGCGGCTCAGCGGTTGAATTCTCGACCGCCAGTTGATTGCTCAGGATCGAGAGGTGTCGGCCGAAGATTTCGAGCAGCCGCAACATCGCCCGGTATTGCTTCTTCGTCAGTACCTTGGTGTGAAAGTAAGCTTCGCGCGCTTTGCTAAGATCAACTTCTACTCCCCAGTTAACTAATTGTTTCGCCACGCGATCGAATCGAAACTTGTCAGATTGTTTGAGGAGGACCTGACCGGTTTGCAAGAAACCAATCAACTGGTCGCCGACCCGAATCGGCACGGCGCTGTCGGAAAGCCCCGCGAAACAGGTCACCGTGCGCGATCGGTCGCCGGTTTTTTCGGTAAGCTTGCGCTGCACTTCAAGACACGCAGCACAAACACGATTCGAACGCGCCATTAATTCGCAAAAGGGATTTTCGTTCGGCGCGCCTCTCAAGGCCGGCTGCCAGTGGTCGACTGCTCGCAACGCCAGCGGCATACCGGTTGCCGCAGAGAAAGCGCCCACATAATCGGCGATAAATCGCGGATCGAGTGAGCTTTTCGACAAGCTGCTTGTTACCAAGCTTCACGAATGGCAATCATAACCATTCGCCATTCGCTGTCGAAAGCTTACTGCCACTCAGGTTCTCTCAAGCATCGCCCGATGATCACCACATAGAGCCCCATCGTCGCGACCACGCTGAATGCAATTACGTATTCCATTTTGTTTACCTCATTTGTGTTACAGAGGAAGCTCGTCGGCCGCGGCGCAGAGTCGCGGCTTCCGCTCTTCAAGACAAGCCGGATGGCCCCAGCGGTCGCACCGGCAACCGTGCTCCTCGCTCCGGGGATCAATATCGCCTTCACTTGTTATCGGAATGTGACGCGCGTTGTCAGCTGGTAGATGCGCGTGCTTGGGAACGCCACAACACGCATCGAAATATTTGTTCATTGTCAGAACCGTATCTGTTTTCATAACTGCTCCTTTCGCGATTCAGATTAGGATCGCCGCTGCCGACGCGCTCCACATCAATTGGCTTTTGCTATGCAGAAATTGTGCACGCCCGATTCGTCGATCAGAAGAGATCACGATCGTCGGTTTAATTCCTTTGCGACCTTAACCAGCAACGGTTTGTCGGAACTTCCACCAGAGTCACGCTGCATCCCCGATTACAAAGAATCCCGTTTCGCCTCCGCCAGAGGTGATGTTGACGATTGGCGATCTAGATAGACGAAATAAGCGCGACCTTCTGTTCCGCATCGGTCAGACCGAGCTTTGTCATCAAACCGGGGAACTGCACCGCCATGGATGCAATTTTCTCCAGCGCGCGTACGATCAGCTCCGTCACCACCCTGTGGGCCTCGAATTGTGAGCGTTCCAACAGGTGCGGACGCAGCGACACGCTGATTGGCCGATCGCCATAAACCAACCGGTTTGCTCGCATCGCATTGTGGAGTTTTTCGAACACGTGCGGCGCCAATGTCTCGTCGCGTAAAAGCAGGTCATGGTATTGCGCGATCGCTCTCTCGCGGAGACTGGCGGTATTTGTTGTAGCCTTTTTCAAAAGCGCAGCGCCGTTATTTGTCATTTAGGTAATCCACTTTTCTCGGCCCATATACGACGTGCTTCGCGCGGCTTGCGATTTGCCGAGCATTTGTTGCGTATTTGGCGAGAGCAGCCAGCGCAAAAAATGCACACGATTCAGCAAGAGCTGCCGAGCCTTGTTCGACCGCAGCGTTGAAAATTCAGGCAAATGAAAACTCAACTTGTTGAATCTATAGAAACCGTCGAACTGGTTCCACAGATCCTGCACCCGAAAAAGATTCTCGTGCCCGTCGATTTCTCGGACACGTCAAAACACGCGTTTCGGTACGCGTTGCGATTTGCCGAAAAATTCGGCTGCGAAATCGTTCTGCTGCACGTCGTCGAGCCAGAGAGCGCCATCGCTGGTGCGCCGACTGCCGTCGATGTTTTTGCACAGCCAGAGGAAGATACGATCGCAGCGGAAGTAGAGTTGCAAGCCCTCGTGGCAAGCTCCCGCAATCGGCCGAAATCCGTTACATCAAAGGTGCGCACTGGGCATGCCCCCAACGAGATTAATAAAGTGGCCAATGACTTGGATGTCGATCTAATCGTCATCGCCACCCACGGCTATACCAGTTGGCGGCATTTCTGCATCGGCAGCACTGCCGAGCGAGTCGTGCACACTGCGCCATGTCCCGTGCTCGTCGTCCGCGAGAAACAACACGAATTCTGTTTAGGACTGTGAAAATGCCGAAGAACACAACGCTCAGATCGAGGCGAAAAATCTCGGCTCGGAGCCGCCGCGCCGGCCGGGATGTACAGGCCGCTAGCGGGACGGAAGTTATCCGTGAATTTGATCGCGCCGAACCGACACCGCCGACCGAGGAAATTCAACTGATGACTGAGGAAGAGAGGAAGATTTATATCCACCCAAGTACAAACTGAATCGATTGCCACGCGCGTGACGCTCCATCCTTTTCTGGCCGGGATGAATCGTTCGCAGTTGGCGCTACTCACGGACTGCGCGATGGCGATTTGTTTCAAAAAGGGACAAACCATTTTACGCGAAGACGAGTTCGCGAATCGATTTTACCTGGTTGAGAGCGGCAAAGTCGTGGTCGAATCCGGCGCCGACTTTAACGAACCGATGGTCGTAGAAATGATTGGCCCGGGGGACTTGCTTGGATGGTCATGGATGTTTCACCCATACGTCTGGCAATTCACGGCAAAAGCGGTCGAGCCGACAACAGCCATCTTCTTCTACGGCACAATTCTGCGGGAACATTGCGAGAAAGATCACTCGTTAGGCTACGAACTTTTGAAACGCATGAGTGTCGTCATGGTGAAGCGCTTGCAGGCTGCTCGCAGGGAAATGCTCTCTTTCCAGATGGCCGGCGCATCTTTTCAGACATCACCATCACGATTTTGTTAATGGCGTAGACTGGGGTTTGCGCTAGAATTTGTGGCACCGCAACAAATAAACTTCTTTTCGTTTGAATCCTGCGAAAACGACCACGCCCAACTCGGACGCCGATGGTACCAAAGAAAACAGGGAACTCATCGATGCGTTGCGGCGTTCGAAGTTGTTTCGCAACTACGAACAAGTCTTCAGTGAGGCGACCGGGCTGCCGCTGGCGCTCCGCCCAGTGGATTACTGGCAGTTAGAGCACCAGGGAAAGAAGAACCAGAATCCCTTTTGCGCGCTACTCGCTGAACGCCCATCCACGCTGGCCGTTTGTTTGAAGGCGCACCAGGACATGATCGACCACACTGGAGTGCTGCCGCATACCGTCACTTGCCCTTTCGGCTTAACGGAGACCGCGGTGCCGATTGAGCTCGGCGAGCGAACTATTGGTTACCTGCGCGTTGGTCAGGTGCTGCGCCACATGCCGGCGAAGTCCGACACGACCAAGGTCAGTCGCCAGCTCGAGCGATGCGGCGTGCGGTTTGACGGCAAAATTCGCAGATCATGGGAGAAAAATCCGCTCATCCCGCCCGAGAAGTACAACGCAATCGTGCGGCTGCTCACATTTTTTGCCGATCAACTTTCAGCCCTGAGCAATCAACTGATGACAGAGAAGAGCAATGCCGAGCCGCCGCTTGTTGTTAGAGCGCGTGAGTACATCGACAAGCATAAGACCGAAGAATTATCGCTGGCTGATGTGGCGAAGGCGGCTGGGGCGAGCGTATTTCATTTCTGCAAAGTTTTTCACAAAGCCACCGGCGTAACGTTTACCGATTATGTCGCTCGCGCGCGAGTGGAGGATGCCCGGACCCGGCTTCTCAATCCAAACCTGCGCATCAGCGAAATCGCGTACGACGTCGGGTTTCAATCGCTAACGCAATTTAATCGCACCTTTAAGCGCGTCTTTGGTCAATCACCGAGCGAGTTCCGTGCGCGCTTATCCTCACGCAAGCGCGCAGGCAAAGCTGCTTAATTAAATCCGCGCGCGATTTGTTACAGAGCGTCAGTTGACTCGCCGGAGAGTCCTGACATCAAAATCAAATTTACAAATGGGTGATGCGTCGGCGTTCGCAGCACCGCCTTTGCCAGCTATCATTGCGAACCTTCAAAGGCGTGGTTTTCATCGCGTCACGATTTCGAAGTTTTGGAATCTGTGCCCAAATCGCAATGAAAATCCGCACGCAAGAAATGCGCGGCAATTCGCAATTGCTGCAAAGTGCAAATCCGCACATGCGCAAAATTTTATCATGAAGATACCAGTCATGCTTCTGCTCACGAACGACCGTGAATTGGAGGATTCCGTCGCCGAAGCGCTCTTGGAGCTCGGCGAGGTAAGCCACCTCACACACAACGCCGGCAATGCGTTAGAAACCGTCTGCGGCGTCCATGATCTCGATCTTGCCGTTATTGACTTCGAACATGGACCTCACGGAATGACGCTGCTCAGCGCGATCACCATTCTGCGAAAAGATCTTCCTATAATTGTGATCACTCGCGACGACGACAAACACGTTGAAGCGCTGGCCTACGCGAATGGGGCCACTGCTTGTTTTCCAAAACCGGTTTCCGCGACTCACCTGGCGCGCGCAATTCGCGAATTACAGCGGTCGAAATCAGAACTGACTCCTGCCTGACGAAAAGAAGATCGACAATGCAAAAAATGAAAGCCAACGTCTTTCACGGACCGAACAATATCCGCGTCGAAGAAGTGCCGCGCCCGCATGCCGTCGCCGGGGAAGCAGTAATTCGCATCACGTTAACGACAATCTGCGGAACAGATCTGCACATTTTGCGCGGCGAATATGCCGTAAAGCGAGGCCTCGTAATTGGGCACGAGCCGGTGGGCGTGATTGAAGAACTGGGCGAAGGTGTCACCGGATACAAAATCGGCGACCGTGTCCTAATCGGCGCGATCACGCCATGCGGACAATGCCGCGCCTGCTTGTCCGCGCAATGGGCGCAGTGCGGACATGGCGACAGCGTTGAAGCTGTCGGCGGCTGGCGTTTTGGTAACACGATCAACGGCGCTCAGGCCGAATATCTCCTTGTGCCGAATGCGCAGGCGAACCTTGCCAAGATTCCCGACGAACTGAGCGACGAGCAGGTTGTCCTCCTGGCGGACATCGCTTCAACCGGATTCAGCGGCGCCGAATCGGGCAACATTCACATCGGCGACAGCGTGGTTGTTTTCGCACAAGGTCCAATTGGATTGTGCGCAACGGCCGGTGCGAAATTGATGGGCGCATCATTCATCATCGGCGTCGAAAGCGATCCGATGCGAGTGAAAATGTCGAAGCGAATGGGCGCCGATGTGGTACTTGACCCGAAGCAAGTGAACGTCGTCGAAGAGGTGAAGCGGCTTACCAGCGGTGGCGCGGATGTAGCGATTGAAGCGCTGGGCATACAACAGACCTTTGAAAATTGTCTGCGCTGCTTACGTCCGGGAGGAACGCTTAGCAGCCTCGGCGTTTATTCGGGGAAGCTGCAAGTTCCCTACGATGCGTTTGCAGCGGGCATCGGCGATTACAAAATCGTGACGACCCTTTGCCCCGGCGGGAAAGAACGGATGCGCCGGTTGATGTCGGTGGTACAAACCAAACGTTTTGATCCCAAGCCGCTGCTGACGCACAATTTCAAGCTCGATCAAATTGTTGAGGCCTACGATCTGTTCGGTTCACGCCGCGATGGCGTTCTGAAGGTCGCGATCCGACCATGAAGCCAATCTTCCCATGAGAATGGAAATCAACTCAGCAAGCACGTCCAGGTCACAAATCTCAACACGCGACGGGGCCAGCGAACAACAGCGGCGATCCTTGCAAATACAGAACGTTCTTGTGCCGCTGGATTTTTCCGCGCCATCGTTGCGCGCACTTGAGTTTGCATTGCCCTTGATAAAACATTTGGGCGCCGATCTGCACCTCGTTCACGTTTTTGCGACGGATCATCCATTTAGCGGCCTTGTAGGCATGCCATTTGTTCTTCCAGAACTTGAGATCAGTCGATCAATTCATAAGCAGCTGAAAGACGTAGCGCAGAAATATTCGATCGCCATACGTCCGGACAACCTTCACACGATCAAAGGCCGAGCCTTCGAAGAGATCTGTCGCCTGGGACGCGACACGAGCATCGATCTGATCGTCCTCGCAACGCGCGGCAATACCGGTCTGAGACACCTTGCCCTTGGAAGCACAGCCGAACGCGTCGTGCGTTATTCCTCGTGCCCAGTGCTGGTCATGCATGGTACCAAACCGGCTGGCGGGGTACCCGGCTTCCATAAAATTCTCGTCCCAGTCGATTTTTCCGAGTGCTCGACGCAGGGACTGGCGTACGCAAAAGCTTTCGCCAAGCATTTTAAATCGAAGATTACGTTGCTGAATTCGGTTCACTTCCCATACTACGTCGCGAGCGATGAGTATGGGCGTTTCGACTTACCACGGCTCACGCAGGACGCCGAGATCTTTGCTCGCGATCAAATGCGCGATCTGTTTGAAAAGACGGATTGGCACGGATTGGAGGTGGAAACGTCATTGCAAAGTGGTCATCCGGGCCAGCAAATCTGCGAACATGCGAGAGATAGTGATGTGGATTTGATCGTGATTTCCACGCATGGATCTACTGGCTTGACGCATCTTTTGCTCGGTAGCGTCGCAGAATACGTCGTCCGGCACGCACATTGTCCAGTTCTCGTTGTCCCGGCTCGCTTATCTGAACTCCAAATCCATCCCACTAAACAAGAATGAAAATATTCATTTCGATCGTTCTTTGCGTCATAACTTTATTCCTTCTGAACGACTTCGCACTTGCCGTGGAGCGGGCAAAAAACGCATCACGCTCGGCTGCGACGCAACCGCTTACCTACGCGAACGTCGTTTCATCCTTTAAGGAAGCTCACCTTCGCGCAACCGAAGTCCAACCACGTTGCACCATCTTTTTCGAAGGCAAATGGAAGAACGCGAACGTCTACGATTATTGCGTAATCATGGTTGAAAACTCCGATCAAGACATCCAGGTCACCTTTTATCTCACCGACG
Organism: Candidatus Udaeobacter sp.; assembly: GCA_013372845.1. Lineage (GTDB taxonomy): Bacteria > Verrucomicrobiota > Verrucomicrobiia > Chthoniobacterales > UBA10450 > Udaeobacter. The sequence goes on along the minus strand of JAALOD010000049.1, from coordinate 8,651 downwards.
CCCATGAGATGAATTGGGTAACCGAATTCCTCGACGCGCCGTTCTTCGCCCAATCTGAAACTCAAAAACTCTTTGGGCTTATGAACTCCGGACACGATATCCGTGGAGAAAAGATCGGCCGGTTTCGTGTCGATTTTCATCGCTGGCAGCCGCGGCACGCTGAGATTCTCGTCTTCAGCTTTACGCCGCTGAGCAAGTCATCGACCTGATCAGCAGCGCAATTTAAAGAATAGCGCCGGAATCTCGATATTTGTCGAGCCTTGCTTTACGTCGCGCGCAGGCAGTACGCGATGATCAACACATGGAGCCCATCATCGGGACGACGCCGAATCCAATCATATTCCATCTTGTTCGCGTCATTTGTTTGCGGAACAAAAATCTCACGGCGTGCCGCCTGTTTACGGCTTGCGCTCAAGGCAAGCCGGACAGGGATGACCCCAGCGGTCGCATCGGCAACCGTGCGCCTCGCTCTTAGGACGAATAACGCCTTCATCTGTTATCGGGATGTGACGCGCATCGCCAGCTGGTGGATTCACGTGCCTGGGAATATTACAACACGCATCGAGATATTCATTCATCGTCAGAACTTGGTCCGTTTTCATAACCGTTCCTTTAACGTCTGAGGCTACGGTGGTCGGGAGAAAGGGTCTCCACGTCGGTTGGCTTTTCCTTTGCAAAAATTGTGAACCCCTGATTTTTGATCAGGAGCGATTACGATCGTCGACATAATTGTTTTGCGACGTTAACAGAGAATGGTTTTCAGGATTTCAACCAGATACACACTGCCTCCCTGATTACGAATAATCCAGTTTCGCCCCCACTAGAGGTTGACGTTGACGATTGGCGAACCGGACGGACGAACCATCGCGCTGCAGACGTTGTCTCCAAAAAGAAATGGATCCGCATCAAGAACATCGGCAGCATCCGGTCGGTGTCGGTGAAAATCGGAAACTCTTCCTCGTGCAATTCGCGTCGCTCTTAGAGCACAGCCGCACTTTGCCGTTCTTCCGCTCCGGCTAGCGCAATAACTGCACAGCAAAACGCAACGGACGTACATCGGCCAGACACGGTAACGAATAGATTCGTAGCACTGTGAAGAGCGGCTACAAAATGTTGGATGCGAACGAAGCGGTGGCGCGTGTCGCTTACGCGCTAAATGAGGTCATCGCTATTTATCCGATTACGCCGGCGTCGCCGATGGGTGAATGGGCGGACGCGTGGGCCGCAGGTGGCGTGAAAAATCTGTGGGGCACGGTGCCGTCTGTGATCGAAATGCAGAGCGAAGCCGGCGCAGCCGGAGTGATCCACGGAGCGCTTCAGACCGGAGCGCTCAGCACCACTTTCACGTCGTCGCAAGGTCTGCTGCTGATGATCCCGAATATGTACAAGATTGCCGGGGAGCTGACACCAACGGTATTTCATGTGGCCGCGCGCTCGCTCGCTGCGCAGGCGCTATCGATCTTCGGCGATCACAGCGATGTGATGGCGGCACGCGCTACCGGGTGGGGAATGCTTTGTTCGGCGTCAGTGCAGGAGGCGCAGGACCTAGCCTTGATCGCACACGCAGTTACACTCGAATCGCGCATTCCGTTTGTGCACTTCTTCGATGGATTCCGCACATCGCACGAGATCTCGAAGATCGACATTCTGTCAGATGACGTGTTGCGGGCGATGATCGACGAAGCGCGGGTAATCGAGCATCGCGCTCGCGCGCTCTCGCCGGACCATCCGGTGATTCGCGGGACGGCGCAGAATCCGGACGTCTATTTTCAGGCGCGCGAAACGGTGAACCCGTTTTACGCCTTGTGCCCCGGGATTGTGCAACAGGCCATGGATCGTTTCGCCCAGGTCACGGGGCGGCGGTATGTTTCGTTCGAATATCACGGGGCAACCGACGCCGAGCACGTAATTGTATTGATGGGCTCAGGCTGCGAGGCCGTTCATGAGACAGTGGACTTTCTGGCCGCTCAAAATGAGAAAGTCGGTGTGGTGAAGGTGCGATTGTACGGCCGTTCGACGCAAAAGCGTTCGTCAACACGCTGCCCATGACCGTGCGCAGCATCGCAGTTCTCGATCGGACAAAAGAACCGGGCTCGGGAGGCGAGCCGCTCTATCTCGATTGCGTCAATGCGTTGTATGAGCAGGGCCGCAGCGACCTCCGCATGGTCGGTGGTCGGTACGGCTTATCATCGAAGGAATTCACGCCGCCGATGATCAAGGCGGTCTTTGACAATCTCGCGGAAGCGTCGCCGAAGAACCATTTTACCGTCGGTATCGACGACGATCTCTCGCATACAAGTCTGCCATTCGATCCGGCATCTTCCATCGAACCGGACGAAGTTGTTCGCGCACAATTCTTCGGCCTCGGAGCAGACGGCACGGTGGGCGCCAACAAGGAGTCGATCAAGATCATCGGCGAAAACACGGATCATTTTGCGCAGGGATACTTTGTTTACGACTCCAAGAAAGCGGGCGCGATGACCATCTCGCATTTGCGCTTCGGACCGCGGCGCATTCGCTCGACCTATCTCATTAGCAAGGCCAATTTCGTTGCCTGTCATCAGCCGTTTCTTCTCCAACAATGTGACGTTCTGCGAGACCTGGCAAAGGGCGGAACATTTTTGCTGAACTCGCCCTATGACCGCGAGCAAGTTTGGGAGCGCCTTCCCGAAAGCGTTCAGGCAAAGCTAATCGAAACCCAGGCGCGCTTCTTTGTCATCGACGCGAACAAAGTTGCGAGCGATTACGGAATGGGAGGGCGCATCAACACGATCATGCAGACCTGTTTCTTTGCCATCTCGGGCGTCCTGCCGGCGCAGGGCGCGATCCAGGCGATTAAGAATTCTATTTGCAAAACGTATGCGAAGAAAGGCGATGAGATCGTGCAGATGAACCTGCGGGCGGTTGATGAAACGCTCGCACATTTATATGAAGTGGAAGTTCCGGACGCAGTTGTTCCGATTCCATCCGGGAGCAACGGCGAGCTCAAGCGCGCGCCGGAGTTTGTGCGGAATGTGCTGGGCGAGATCATGGCGGGTCGCGGCGATCGTGTGCCGGTAAGCGTGCTGCCTAACGACGGCACATATCCGACCGGCACAACACAATGGGAGAAGCGGAATCTCGCAAGCGAGGTCCCGGTTTGGGACCCGGCAGTCTGTATCCAGTGCGGCAAATGCGTGATGGTCTGCCCGCATGCAGTCATCAGAAGTAAAGCGTATGAGCCGGCGGTTCTCCAGGGCGCGCCTCCGTTGTTCAAGTCGGCAGAGGCGCGGTTACCAGACTGGAAAGGATTGAAATACACGCTGCAAGTAGCGGTGGAAGATTGCACCGGGTGCGGAATTTGTGTCGATGTTTGCCCGGCGCGCAACAAATCCGAAGCGCGTTTGAAAGCCATCAACATGCAGCCGCAGTTGCCGCTGCGCGAACGCGAGCGCGAGAACTGGAATTTATTCCTTTCAATTCCGGAGATGGATCGCCGTAGGGTGCCAACTGACCATGTGCGCAAAATGCAGATACAACAGCCCCTCTTTGAATTCTCGGGAGCATGCGCCGGTTGCGGGGAGACGCCGTACATCAAACTGCTTACACAGTTGTTTGGTGATCGCCTCATCATAGCGAACGCGACTGGCTGCTCTTCCATTTACGGCGGCAATTTGCCAACCACGCCATACACCAAAGACGTGAACGGGCGCGGACCGGCATGGGCAAATTCGCTATTTGAAGACAACGCGGAGTTTGGGCTTGGCTTCCGTGTTTCGCTCGACAAACAGCAAGAGTTCGCAGGCGAACTGCTTCAGCAACTTTCTCCGCAGGCCGGTCGCAGGCTCGCGATGGAAATCCTGAATGCGTGCCAGCGTGATGAAGCAGACATCTTCGATCAGCGCGAACGCGTCGCCGAGCTGAAGCGTAGACTCACATCCATTGGAGGTCCGCACGCGAAACGCCTGCTCGCGCTGGCCGACACGCTCGTGCGCAAAAGCGTTTGGATCGTCGGCGGTGACGGCTGGGGTTACGACATCGGTTACGGCGGACTCGACCACGTCCTCGCCAGCGGCCGCAACGTGAAAGTGTTGCTCCTCGACACGGAAGTCTATTCCAACACTGGCGGGCAATGTTCCAAATCGACGCCGCGCGCGGCAGTCGCAAAGTTTGCTTCCGGCGGGAAACGCGCGCCAAAGAAAGATCTAGGGCTGATGGCAATGACCTATGGCAGCATCTACGTCGCTTCGGTCGCGATGGGCGCCAAGGACGAACACACATTGAAAGCGTTTCTCGAAGCAGAGGCTTACGACGGCCCGGCGCTCATCATCGCTTACAGCCACTGCATCGCTCACGGCATCAACATGACCACAGCCAATCAAAACCAAAAGGCTTCGGTGAACTGCGGGCAGTGGCTACTTTATCGCTACAATCCCGAACGGCTCCGGCTCGGAGAAAATCCACTAAAACTCGATTCCGCCGAGCCGCACATGAAAGTCGCGGATTACTTCAAGCTCGAACAGCGGTTTAAGATGCTCGACATGACAGAACCGCGCGCCGCGAAAGAATTGCTCGCTCAGGCGCAGGCAGACGTGAAGACGCGTCGCGCATTCTACGAATTCCTCGCCACCAGAAAATTCAGCCCGACACCAAACCTATGAACCTAACGACCAGATACCTCGGCTTTAAGTTGCGCACGCCACTCGTGCCATCGGCGTCGCCGCTCTCGGAAAAGATCGACAATATCAAACGAATGGAAGACGCTGGTGCTGCGGCGGTGGTGTTTCATTCACTTTTTGAAGAGCAGGTTCGTCGCGATCACCATGAGTTGCAGTATTACCTCGATCAGGGCACGGAAAGTTATGCGGAATCGCTGACCTATTTTCCTGATCGCGCTGAGTTCAAGGTTGGGCCGGAAGCGTATCTCGAGCACATCGCCCAGGCGAAGGCGGCGGTGGATATCCCGGTCATCGGCAGCCTCAACGGCTCGACATTTGGCGGCTGGATTGCCTGCGCTCGACAAATTGAGGAAGCGGGCGCCGATGCGCTCGAGCTGAACATTTACTCCGTTCCAAGTGACCCGGACATCAGCGCAGAAGATATCGAAACGAACTACCTCAGCATTCTCGCGGCGATCAAAGCGCAGTTGAAAATTCCGGTGGCGGTGAAACTGAGCCCGTTCTTCACGAACTTCGCACGATTCGCACGGCGCGCCGACCGCGAGGGGGCCGATGCGCTGGTGTTGTTCAATCGTTTTTATCAGCCGGACATTGAACTGGAGACCCTGGAGATCTCACCCAACGTGCTGTTGAGCACGCCGATGGCGATGCGCTTGCCAATGCGCTGGATCGCGATGCTCTACGGACGCGTTGGTGCGAACCTCGCCGCGACAAGCGGAATCCACCGCGCGACGGATGCGCTGAAAATGTTAATGGCGGGCGCCGACGTGACGATGCTTTGCTCAAGTTTGTTGCGCCGCGGAATCGAGCACATTCGCGTGATCGAACGCGAGATGCGGGAATGGATGGAAGAACACGAATACGAATCGGTCGAACAACTCAAAGGCAGCATGAGCCAGAAAAATTGTCCGGACCCGAGGGCGTTCGAACGCGCACAATACATGCGCGCGCTCCAGACGTATCCAGCGGCGGAAATTTAGAACGCTTGGACTCGACTATCTTTGAGCGCGCTCAATACGTGCGCACGCTGTCGACCCATCCCGGCGCGGATGCTTAGCTGTCAATCCTGCGGATCGTCGTCATCTGCCCACAGCGACGTCAAATGATGATGATGATGACGCCTGTCTTTCTTCCTATAGGCATCATACGCAAGAGCTGCCCAGCACCCGATTGGGAAGAGTAGACCAAGACCTGCAGTACCAAGGATAGATATGATGCCGACGAATATGGCAATCGGCATGCCGAGAAACATCAAAAAAAGCCCCATTTGATAGTGGCCTTTGTAGATGTGACCCAGTCCCGGCACAATACTGAGCACCGCTGCGATTTCGTTATGCGCATGCTTCTCTTCTTTGCTGAGTGGCGTTGATAATGTGTTCACTTAATCACCTCCTTATTTGCGGTTGGCTGTTACCATTCGGGCTGTTTTGAACAGCCCGCGATGATTAGCGCGTAAAGCGCCATCACCGATACGACGGCAACTAAAATCAGGTATTCCATTACGGACCTCCTTTGTGACCTAATTACAGCGACGGAGGTTTTCGTGCTCCGCGTCCTTTGGCTTTTCCTTTGCAAAAATTGCTCAAGCTAAAAGCAGGCGCTTGCTGCGCCGCGCCAAGATCAGACCAGACATTAGCAATAGAGGAACAGCCTAATGACGCCGGCTGTGGCTGGATAGGGTACGATGATACCAGCAGCCACAGATCGATTCCCCAAGTCGGCGCGCGATGGCCATCGAGCCGAACCGGTAGAGATTTGGAAAGCGCGAAAGTTGATCGAGGACCATTGCGGTGAAGAACTTTCGCTCACGAAAGTAGCGAAGTCAGTCCGCATCAGCGCAAATCATCTGAGCGAAAGATTCAAGCAGGTCACCGGCGTAAACTTTGTCGATTACATCGCACGAACCCGATTCGAAAAGACTTGCGATCTCCTGCGCAGCTCGGACCTGCGCATCAGTGAGATCGCATTCGCCGTCGGTTTTCAATCATTGTCGCAGTTCAATCGTGTCTTCAAAAAGTTGGCGGGCAAATCACCGACGCAATATCGCACCGCGAGTGCTAAAGGGGACGGCGTCGCTGAATTTCGGTAAACCGGCCGAGAGTCAGCTGAATATTTTCCGTAAAAATGCGTAGTCGGCCGCCCGAGTTCTTGGCAACACTCCGTATTCGTGTGGCATTCGAGGCTAACTCGATGGATCCACGGTAAGCGCGAGAAAATTCTGTGGGGCGTTGGGGGAACAGCCGCGCTCGCCGTAATTCTGCTTTCTTGCAGCACGACGAACCAAACGATTCTCGCGCCGCCGAGTATTCCCGGCGCGGAATTCGTAGGGTCAGAGAGTTGCGCGACCTGCCATGAAAGTATCACGCGTAACTTTCGCACCGCAACACACGCCCGGCTGATGGCGAAAGGAGAGAACGCGAAGAACATCGGCTGCGAAACGTGTCATGGACCTGGAAGTTTACACGTCAAAAGCGGCGGCGCGGCGCACACTATTATCAATCCGCGGAAGTCGCCGGAAACTTGTTTCCAATGTCACTTGGAAGTTCGCGCAGCATTCCAATTACCTCATCATCACCCTGTGCTGGAAGGCAAAATGAGCTGCGCCGATTGTCACAACCCACATGCTGGGATGGCTATTAAAGGTGCACAGACAAACATTCAGCAGGCGCTGAAAGGCGGTGGCCTCGCTTTCCTGAGCCGAAACGAAACCTGCTTCGAGTGCCACACCCAGCAACGCGGCCCGTTTGTCTACGAACACGAGGCATTGCGTCAAGGTTGTGTCGTCTGCCATTCGCCACACGGCTCCGTTAACCAGCGCCTGCTAAACGAACGCAACGCAACGCTTTGCCTGAAATGCCATTTCCAGGAGCAAAAAGTGCCGGGCCACATCTTCATTGGAGACGTCGACCACTCTAGCTTCCTGCAACAAGGAACCTGCTGGTCGGCTGGCTGCCACGAAGAACCGCACGGCTCTAATGTGACTCCGCTGCTTAGATACTGACCTAAATCTTATGATAAGTGTACCTCGCAAATTTCTTGTGCTGGTTTGCGCGGGAATCTTTGCCGCCACTGGGCTGCGCGCCGGCGAAACCATCGATGGAAAAGCAGTGACAACAACAGAAGAAACTCCGGAATACAAGAACTGGATCGAGCTCGGCATTGGCGGCACCATTGTGAACGGGGACAACGCTCAGTTCGAACAGGAGCACCGGCTCCCTGCCAATACCGCTTACGGCGGCATCCAGGACCTGCACTTTGAGGGGCCTCTTGGCAAAGACGGCCTGTTTTCGGTCGACGGCCACGCGATCTGGGATACGAACGATTACGACATACAAGTCCAATTGTCGAAACCGAAGCTCGGTTATATTAAGGCCGGTTTTACTGAATTTCGCAGCTGGTACGATGGGAACGGCGCCTTCTTTCCGCACAACGATGTATTTTTCCCGCCGCCGTTTCCCGAAATGCACATCGATAGAGGGGACGCTTGGGTTGAGCTTGGTTTACGGGTACCGGATTGGCCGGAGATAACTATACGTTACTCGCATGAATTCCGGTTCGGTCAGAAAGATTCGACTGTTTGGGGCGATACTAATCTGACCGGGCTGCAACCTCCATTTAATTCCACGCGAAAAATTGTGCCCTCGTTCCGCGACATCGATGAAACGCGGGACATAGTTTCGCTCGAGATATCGAAGACAATCGGCAACACCGACGTTCTATTGGGGATGCGCTATGAGCATAACGACAACGATTATTCGCTAAACATGGAGCGTGGTGCTGGCCAGCTGCCGCCGGTAGTCCCTCCGCCCGGGCAGCAGCGTAAGGTCACTCAAACGCAGAACGATGACGTGGAGCTGTTCAGCGGCCACGGGATCACTGTGACTCGATTTAGCGATTCGCTCTGGTTTACCGCTGGCTACTCGTACACGACATTACAAAACGATCTCGCCGGCACTCGCATCTTCGGTACGCATTGGGATGAGGCGTTCGGAG